>DATAMF010000154.1:0-9881 GCA_036260665.1 Aggregatilineaceae bacterium
CCGCGCCAGCCCACAAATCACCGGACCATCCGGTGTGCCTACTTCATGCGCCACCCGGCGAACTCCTTCGAGATCGTCGGGTGACGCGGCGGGGAACCCCGCTTCGATAATGTCTACGCCCAGGCGGGCCAACTGCCGGGCAATGTCAATTTTTTCGGCGCTGGTCAGGCTTGCCCCAGGTGATTGTTCGCCATCGCGCAAGGTGGTGTCGAATATCCGAACTTGTTTCGAAAATACCCCAGACTCGTCCATACTGCTGTATCCTTTCGTAACGCTGCACAAGATCATCTGTCGTAAGACCATCAAGCCCATCTTCGGACATCCGCATCACCTCCTTTGGGCTGCTATTGAATGACGTGTTTACTTGCCGTCCGGTACACGTTTCGCGTGCAAGAATGGCATCATATCGCGTAGTTGCATACCCACTTTTTCCACCATCAGGTTGCGCTCAATGGCGCGCGTCTGGTTAAATTCAGGCCGCCCCACTTGATTTTCGGCAATCCAGTTTTTTGCATACGTGCCATCTTGAATTTCTTCCAGCATTTTCTGCATTTCGGCTTTGGTTTCTTCTGTTACCAACCGCTCGCCGCCGTGATACCCGCCGTGCTCGGCTGTATCCGATACCGAATACCACATATAGCTCATGCCACCCTGGTAGATCAGGTCTACAATCAGTTTCAGTTCGTGCAGGCATTCAAAATAGGCAATTTCCGGCTGGTAGCCAGCTTTGACCAGGGTTTCGAATCCAGCTTTAATCAGGGCTGTCACGCCGCCGCACAGAACCGCTTGTTCGCCAAACAGATCCGTTTCAGTTTCTTCTGAAAATGTGGTTTCGATCACGCCCGCACGAGTGGCTCCCAGCGCCTTTGCATAGGCCAGCGCTTGCTCTTTGGCGTGGCCGCTGGCGTTCTGTTCGACGGCCAGCAATGCCGGTGTACCGGCCCCTTCGGTGTAGAGTTCGCGGACGCGGTGACCGGGTGCTTTGGGCGCGATCATCGTGACATCCACATCAGCAGGCGGCTTAATCTGTTGGTAGCGGATGTTAAAGCCGTGCGCGAACATCAGCGTATCGCCTGCCTTCAGATGCGGTGCAATGCTCTCAGCATACACTTTGGCCTGGACTGTATCCGGCAGCAGGATCATCACGACATCTGCCGCTGCGGCAGCATCAGCTACTGTTTTAACGACCAATCCATCCGCTTCCGCTTTGGCCCATGATGAACTGCCTTCGTACAGCCCTACAACGACATTTACCCCGCTGTCGTGCAGATTCAGCGCATGCGCATGTCCCTGGCTCCCATAGCCGATGATGGCAACGGTTTTGCCATCAAGATATTTCGGATCAGCGTCCTGGTCGTAATAAAGTTTTGCCACGTTATTTTTCTCCTAGAGTACATTCGCCCACGAACTATGTCCGTTCCCATTGGAGCGGACCTCGTAATCAGCAGGGGCAAGCACATGCTCGCCCCGCGACATGGTGACGACGCCAGTCCGCACCATTTCCATGATGCCAATTGGGCGCAGCAGTTCAACCATGCTGGTAATTTTTTCTTCGTCCCCCGTAACTTCCACAATCAATGTTTCCGGTGCTGCATCAACAATCCGCGCGCGAAAGATGTCGCAAATCTGCACGACTTCGCTGCGTGTCTTGCTGTTCACTTTGACTTTGATCAGGGCGAGATCACGGCTGATACTGGGAACCTCGGTTACTTCTTCGACCTGGATCACATTGATCAGCTTGTACAACTGCTTCTGTACCTGTTCGCCGTTCGCCTCCACGACAATGGTCATGCGTGAAAAGTGTGGCGATTCGGTACGTCCGACGGTCAAGCTGTCGATGTTAAAGTTTCGCCGTCTAAAGAGACTGGCGACCCGGTTCAGCACACCGGGTTTGTTTTCGACCAGCGCCACTAATGTCTGCTTCGACCCGTTCATTGAACAACCCCTTCTGTTAAACACCATCCGGCGATGGCAGCGGACGGCGGATCATGTTATGTAGGTCGGCCCCGGCTGGCACCATCGGATAAACAATGTCATGTTTTTCCACGCGAAATTCAATCAGGACTGGCCCATCGGTGACACTCTCCGCCCATTCGATTGCTGGACCGACTTCCGAGCGTTTAGTTACACGCCGCGCTGGAATACAATAGGCGTCAGCCAGTTTTACAAAGTCGGGCGTGTGCATAGGTGTGGCGTTGTACCGCTCTTCGTAGAAGAATTCCTGCCACTGCCGCACCATGCCCAGATAGCCATTGTTGATGATGGCGATTTTCACCGGAACGTGTTCCTGCACTGCCGTTGCCAGTTCGGCCATCGTCATCTGGAAACCGCCATCGCCCGAAATTGCCCATACGTTACTGCTCTTCAATCCCATCGCTGCCCCAATCGCTGCCGGGAGTCCAAATCCCATCGTTCCCAGCCCGCCCGATGTGATCAGGGTATGGGGGCGATCATGCAGGTAATACTGTGCTTCCCACATCTGGTGCTGCCCCACATCGGTGACAATCACCGCATTGCCTTTGGTGGCTTTCCACATATCGTGGATCACGTGGGCTGCCATCAACCGCTCGCCTACATCCTGGTTCACAATGTCGCGCTCGTCAGCGTCTTCCATCCAATCCCGAATTTGTGCCCACCATTCCTTATGTTCCTTGTTAGGAGTTTGAGGGAGCAGTTGGCCGAGTACCGTTTTGACATCGCCCACGATTCCGAGATCCGCATGTACATTTTTGTGAATTTCCGACGAGTCAATATCAACATGGATTTTCTTGGCATTCGGCGCGTAGGTCTTGAGGTTGCCGGTTACGCGATCATCAAACCGCATTCCGAACGCCAACAGCAAATCCGCATTCTGAATGGCAAGATTGGCGTATCCAGTGCCATGCATGCCCATCATCCCTAACGAGAGCGGGTGTGTTTCAGGGAGACCGCCTTTACCGAGCAGGGTTAGGGCATAGGGGATGCGCGCTTTTTCCGCGAATTCCAATACTTCTCGGCTGGCCCCCGACATCAATATGCCATGCCCCGCCAGGATAACTGGACGTTTAGCTTCTTTAATCAATTCCAAAGCAGCTTCGATTTGTTCGTGGGTAGCTTTCATACCGGGTTGGTAGCCGAGCAGTCGTATTTCGTCTTCGGGATACACAAACTCAGTTTTGGCATTCTGCACATCTTTGGGAATGTCGATCAAGACCGGACCGGGCCGTCCGCTGCGCGCAATATAAAATGCCTCGCGGATGGTGTAGGCCAATTCTTCAACATTGTAGACAAGATAGTTGTGTTTCGTGACAGGCAGTGTTACTCCGGTCACGTCCGCTTCCTGAAACGCGTCTGTGCCGATTAGTGCCGAAGCAACTTGTCCCGTGATGCACACAATCGGAGACGAGTCCATCATCGCAGTAGCAATGCCCGTTACCAGATTCGTTGCGCCCGGTCCCGATGTTGCAATTGCCACGCCCACTTTGCCTGTTGCTCGCGCATAACCATCAGCGGCATGGGCCGCGCTTTGTTCATGGCGTACCAGCACATGATGCAGTTGGGGATATTTGGTCAGAGTATCATAGAACGGCAGAATGGCTCCACCGGGATACCCATACATGACATCGACGCCTTCGCGTAAAAGACATTCGAAGATAATTTCTGCGCCTGTGAGTTTCATAGCTTTATCTTTATCCTCTATCTGCCATCAAAACTGCGGACGAGATCATTCGCCACATTTTCGACGTAGACTGGGGTCAGCCAGCCAAAACGATCCGGCATCTTACCACTGGTAATGCCGAAGAAATGATCCTGAATGCGCTTGGTGATCGGCCCGCGTTCCCCTTTGCCAACTTGAATGCGATCCACGCTGCGCACCGGGGTGATTTCGGCTGCTGTGCCCGTCAGAAAAATTTCATCCGCGATATACAGCATTTCGCGCGGGATCATCATTTCTTTGATCTCGTAACCAAGGACATCGGCCAGTTCGAAAACACACCGTCGTGTAATGCCCCCCAGGATCGAGGACGACAGCGCGGGCGTATAGATAATGCCGTCAATGACCAGAAAGATATTTTCGCCTGAGCCTTCGCTGACATACCCATTCGTATCCAGGCACAGCCCTTCATCAAACCCATTATCTCTGGCTTCCATTGCAATAAACTGGCTGTTGATATACTGCCCACCGATCTTTGCCAGGGCCGGCATCGTATCCTGTGCCATGCGCCGCCACGAGCTGACCATGGCATTGATGCCTTTTTCGATTCCCTCGGCCCCCAGGTACCGCCCCCACTCAATCGCAAACACGACGACTTCCGTTGGATTGCCCCGACCTTCCAGCCCAAAGGCCCCTGTCCCCCGAAAAACTAAGGGCCGGATATAGCAGCTTTGCAGTTGGTTGCGCCGAACAACATCGAGCGTAACCTGAGTGATTTCTTCGGGTGTATACGGCACTTCCATCCGTGCGATTTTGGCGGAATGGAACAGCCGGTCAATATGCGACTTCAGGCACAGTACGGCTGGACCTTCAGGCGTGGAATAAGCACGCAGCCCTTCAAATGCACTCGACCCATAATGCAGCGCGTGCGTACTAACATGGACTTTGGCATCATCCCATGCCACCCAGTTTCCACTCTGCCAAATCCAGTTCGTTGTTTTCATCTCAGTGTCTCCTCACAGGCTGGCTAGTCTAGAAAAACGGCACCGGTACTGGCGCTGCTGACCAAACGGGCATAGCGGCGCAGCCAGCGACTTTCGATATTTGTTTCAAACGGCGGCAATTCGGCCAAACGCCGCTGCACTTCCGCCGGGTCAACCAGTAAATTCAATGTTCGTGCTTCCAAATTGATGTCGATGAGATCGCCCGGTTGGACTACCGCCAGCGGGCCGCGTGCCGCCGCTTCAGGGCTGACATGCCCGATGGAAATCCCCCGGCTTCCGCCCGAGAACCGCCCATCCGTCACCAGCGCGACACTTTCCCCCAATCCCATCCCCTGAATCTGAGCAGTCGGCCCTAACATTTCCTGCATCCCTGGTCCGCCTTGTGGGCCTTCGTAGCGGATGACGACCACATCACCCGCCTGCACTTCCCGATTCAGGATGCCATACGATGCTGCTTCTTCACTCTCATAAACGCGCGCCGGGCCGCAGTGATGTTGCATCTGCTCTGGTACCGCAGCCGTTTTGATGACCGCCCCCTGGGGAGCCAGACTGCCGAAGAGAACCGCTAATCCCCCAGTTTCGTGATAGGGATTTTCTTTTGACCGGATCACTTCGTAATCTTTGATCTCGGCGGTAGCGATATTTTCTCCGAGTGTTTTTCCCGTCACCGTGATGCGATCCAGGTGCAGTGAGTTAGCAATTTCTTTCAGAATAGCGGGTACACCCCCTGCGCGATGAACATCTTCCATATGCCAGTTTGAAGCGGGGCTGACCTTGCAGATATGCGGCACGCGTGCAGCCACTTGATTGATTTGATCCAGCGGATACTCAATCCCCGCTTCATAGGCGAGCGCCAGCGTATGCAGTACGGTGTTGGTGCTGCCGCCCATCGCCATGTCCAGTGCGAAAGCGTCATCTATCACTTCGCGGGAAATAAAACGGCGCGCCGTCAAGTTCTGCTCAATGAGAAACATGATCTGGCGCGCCGCCTGTTGAGCGAGTGCCGTCCGTTCGGAAGTCTGAGCCAGTGCCGAGCCATTGTAGGGCAGGGCCAATCCCAGAGCTTCCATCAGACAGTTCATGGAGTTGGCCGTGAACATGCCGGAGCACGATCCGCACGATGGACAGCCAAAATCTTCCAGCGTTTTCAATTCAGCTTCATCAATGCGCCCCGCTTTATAGGCACCTACGCCCTCGAACACGCTAATCAGGTCTATCGCTCGCCCATCGGGTGTTTTGCCCGCCGCCATCGGCCCGCCGCTGACAAAAATGGTGGGAATATCCACCCGCATCGCGCCCATCAGCATACCGGGCACGATTTTGTCGCAGTTGGGAATACAGATCATGCCGTCGAAGGCGTGCGCCATGATCATCGTTTCCACCGAATCCGCAATCAGTTCGCGGCTCGGCAGCGAGAAATTCATGCCAATATGCCCCATGGCAATGCCATCATCGACCCCGATGGTATTAAATTCAAAGGGGACACCGCCTGCCTCGCGCACCGCCTGTTTGATCACCTGCCCGAAGGCCTGTAGATGGACATGTCCTGGAATGATGTCAATATAGGAGTTCACAATGGCGATAAACGGCTTGCCCATATCCGCATCAGTAACACCTGTTGCCTTCAACAGACTGCGATGGGGGGCACGTTCGAAACCTTTTTTAATCCGATCAGAGCGCATAATCCTTAGTCCTTTTTAAGAAAAAGCCACCCGGCTTGAGTTGGGTGGCTTTGGTGGGTTTCCTTTTCTACTTTTGTGCGCTGCCTTTTACTTTCCTTGGCTTTGCACATGAACCACCCCAACTCGTGATACCCCCTTCTCAATAACGAGAAGGAGGCTAATTACGATAACAAGAGCCAGGAGGTTGTACAGTACTGCCGCGTTCATCAATTGTTCCTTCGAAACGAAGAAGCCCCCCGTATGTTGGGAGGCTTCTGGTAGTTTTTACCTAGATTTGCTCTGTCTGAGCGCTCCCAACACGTTATCCCTCGTCTACAATGACGAGGCTAATAAGGGACAGGAGATTCAAACGTACGTTTTTCATCTGATGATTTCTGTGAATTAATCTGACCTTGCCGTTCACTATAATCCCGAACCGAACCCCGTGTCAATAGATTTCTGCAAAGTTTGTTGAAAATGCCTAATGCCTGCGCCTTCTAGTCCCCCTGATCAGGCATTTAATCCTCTGATCATTAGATCATTGGTACGATTTCTACAAACAGTTCGCCCTCGTGTTTTTCCGAGGGCGAATGCGGAACTCGATTTGCTGCGCCCGCTTTGCCCCCTCTTCAACCAGGTTGGCTGCGCCTTACCCACATCTTTTGAGACACAGACCGGCACGTGCCCGTAGGGGCGATTCACGAATCGCCCCGGTAGGCGATCCACTTTTTCCACGATGCGCAAGCCACGCCATTCGTAGGGGCGTCGGCTTGCTGCGCCCGCTTGGCTCCCCTTCCGGCTTGCGGGAAGGGGCCGGGGGTAGGGTTCTTTCTCGGCGTAGGAGGAATGCACCACGTTCATTTTTCCCCTCACCCCGACTTGTGGGTCATGATTAGCCACGCGCGTGGGGAAAGGGGCCGGGGGATAGGGGTAAACCGCACCATATCCGTTTTCCCCCGACGTTCAACTCCGCGCCCAGGAATTTATGGATGGGTTGTTAGGCCTTCACAGGCGAAATATTGAAGCTGAACCGGAATACATTTTCAGGATCATACGTCGCTTTGATCGCCTGCAAGCGGCGGTAGGTTTCCGGTGAATAGGCGTCTTTGGTCCGCTGCCACTTCTCTTCCCCTTCCAGGAAGTTCATGTACACAGCCCCTGTCAGGTACGGCTGTAACTCGCGCTTAACCTGGCGGGTTGTCTGTTCCAGATATTGAGCAGCTTCGGCGGTTGGAATGATCCCCACCATTTGCAGCAGCAGACTCGCATCCCGGCTTCCAAGGGCATTACTATCCCGGCTCACTCGTGCAATCGCGCCGCCCGCATGCCGGATCTCGCTGAAAATGATCGGCGACGATCCGTTATACGAAATGCCATGTTTCAAGAGGATGTCAATGGCTTCGTCGCTGAGTTCCCGCATCCAGACATTCGTGCTCATACTGGGCATCGGGTCTTCTGGATCATTGCTGATCGTGGCGACTTCGCTGAAGGGCATCGGGTGGAACATATTCATAACGGGCGGATTCCAATCCAGCCACCATTCCTTGATCAGTGCCTCCCCTTGCTCAACCGGGCCGCAGAAGCAGCCGCGCACCATCACTGCCGACTTCCCGCGCAAAAATTCCGGCACTTGAGGCAGGGGTGGGAAGTTCATCAGCGTCACTGCCGATGTGAACTCATCCGGTACCACCTGGACCCAATCGCGGAAGCGCTTAAAGACAGCTTCAGCCAGTTCAATCGGGTAAATCAGGGTGCCGCCATACACCATCGTGACCGGATAAAGTTGGATTTCTACGCCTGTGATCACGCCCAAAGCGCCGCCACCGCCGCGCAGTCCCCAGAAGAGATCGGCATTTTCGGTTTCGCTGGCGCGGATCAACTGTCCATCCGCCGTCACGACTTCAAAGAACCGTACACTGTCCAGCGACATACCATATTGGCGTGCCAACCAACCCATGCCGCCGCCGAGCGTGTATCCCACCACACCCACATCCGGCGACGAACCAAGGAGCGGCGCTAGCCCCACCGCTTGCGCCTTTTCCAATACCGGACCCCATTTGGATCCAGCTCCAACCCAGGCAGTTTCGGATGCCGCGTCGATCCGCACTTGTGTCATTCCTGCGGTGATGATGAGCATCGCACCATCCGCCGGGCGCGAAACACCATGTCCGGTTGCCTGGACCGCAATTCCTAATCCTGCCATGTGCGCAAATCGCACGGCTTCCACTACGTCCAGAGCGCTGTGCGGAGTCACGATGAGGGCGGGATGCTGGTCAACGGCGAGGTTCCAGGCTTTTCGTGCCGCGTCGTATTGCGCCTCTCCTGGCACAATAACTGAGCCTTGAAGTTTGGTCCGCAGGTTGTCAACATCGGTGAGTGCGAGGGTTGTATTCATCGTTTTGATCCTTATGCTTACGTTACAGCTATCATTTTCTCTATCCAGCGTGACCAAAGCGTGACTATTTGTAGTATTAAAGTGAATAAAATGATGAAATTTATTTCAACTTATATCTGGCCCGGCTGACGACTAAAAAATGGGTTTGTGCAGACATGTTTTTTTAGAGATACTTATTTATAGACATCTTTCATGTGCTGAGGTTCAGATGAACGATCTGAGCGGTCAAAATGTTAAGAGTTATGAACTCCACAGCCTCATCGGTGCGGGGGGCTTCGGCGCTGTTTACCAGGCTTATCAACCCCTGATCAAGCGGGATGTAGCGATCAAAATCATCCTGCCCGAATACGCCAATCATCCCGATTTTATTCGCCGCTTTGAATATGAAGCCCAACTGATTGCCCGTCTGGAACATCTCCATATCGTGCCCCTGTACGATTACTGGCGCGAACCGGATAGTGCCTATCTGGTGATGCGGCTGCTGCGCGGCGGCAATCTGCGGGGCGTTTTGCGACATGGCCCCCTGTCTCTTGATGCGGCGGTGAAGATGGTGGATCAGATTTCATCTGCTCTGGCGGCGGCTCACCGCCGAGACATTGTTCACCGCGACATAAAACCCGACAATATTCTTTTTGATGAAGAGGGTAATGCCTACTTAGCCGATTTTGGAATCGCCAAGGACTTATCCGCGAAAAATTACGCCGATGCCGATGACGAACATGAGTTATCCGGCTCACCGCTCTATCTGTCGCCCGAACAGATTCGCACCCAGCCGGTTTCGCCCCAAACCGATGTCTACAGTCTGGGCATTGTGTTGTTCGAAACGCTGACAGGCCGCCCGCCGTTTATCAGTGAGCAGTTGACCCCGCTTTTTCAAAGCCATTTGAATGATCCGGTTCCCCTGCTCCAAACCGTCCGTGCGGGTCTTCCGTCGGCCCTCGATGCGGTGATTCAGCGCGCGACGGCCAAGCTTCCCGCTGATCGTTATCCTGATACGCTGAGTCTCGCCACTGATTTTCGCCGGGCGGCCCTGCGCGAGACTGTGCCCCCTTGCGGAGTGCCGGAAGCACCCCCGCTTTCACGACGCTTGATTTGCCGCTGCCGCTCGGCCCGATGACGGCTAAGAAACGTTCCTCGCGCAGACGGCCTACAAGTTGTGCGATCAGCGCGGTGCGGCCAAAAAAGTC
>DATAMF010000162.1:0-2337 GCA_036260665.1 Aggregatilineaceae bacterium
GTCAGGAAAAACAGCAGCAGCAGGACAGAATGGATAAGTGGGCGGCGCATGTCGTCCTCGGTCGGGGAAGGCCCAGCGTGAAGGAAGAAGTGATGGTAACGGCCTTTGTGTACGTTGTCAAATTTTCTGGGGGTACGGGCACGGTGGTATAGCCGTTGAAAACGCGGGAAAAGTCGAGAAGAGGCAATAAGTAATCGGGAGGCAATTTCGGAATAGTTACCAGATCGTAGTCCAAAGAGCTAGCAACATAACACTAACTTGTTAATAAGGCTTTCCAGGGCCAAATGCAGTCGCGCCTGGAATCAACATAACGCCTGGCCTAGGCCAGGCGGCACCGCGGGTCAATAGACCGGACGCGTGATAAACTCCTCGACGCTCCAGACATGGCCGGTGATACCCAATGCCATGGCTGGCGTACGCCGGCGTTTACGGCCATTCGGTAAGGTCAAGTCCAGCGACGCATGACACCGGCAGAAGTTGTAATAGCCCGCCCCCAAGGCCACCCGCCAGCGTAACCCGCGCAGGTTGTACGCCAACGACCAGGTGCGGGGTGCAAGGCCGCAATGAGATGGCGAAGCGTCAAATTGAGTCTCTCAACAAAGGCCGTCTGGATCTGACCACTCAGTCCGATACCCTGGAGGGTGGTCGTCATGGTCGCCCGCTCGCCACACAACAGCTTGGTGTACACCTGCTTGAGCTTGCGCCCCACTTTCACTTTGCGGAACTTCCCATACAGCAGCTCCGCCAGCGGCTGCCAGACCGGCTTGCGTTTCCCTTCCACAGGGACCCACTGGCCAAAATGCGCCGTGAGGGCGTAGTAGTACTGCCGCAGACCATCACTGGTGAAAGCCGGCACACAGCCGGGGGCCAAACACGCCCGGACACGATGCACCAGACGATGGGCATCAGCTTGCTTACGACCGCCCACCTGCCAGGTTAACCACGCTTTGCTCTCGGCATCCTGCGCCGTCCACACCCACACCCGTTGCGCCCAGCGCCGCACGCGGGTGAACAACTCATCCAGTTGAATGTGGCGCACCACCAGGTGACGGAATCGCTGCTCATGCAAGCGCTCACTGTATGCTCCGGAGCGTTCCAACCAGCGGGTGATCGTCTGCTCACTGTGGCCAAGGACTTCGCTGATATCGGCAATATTCATGCCTTTCATCGCCAGATGTACGGCCAATTTCACCTGGGCACGGGCCGTTTTCAAGCGGTACAGGGGGGTCCCCAGGTGCGCCGTATGTTTGCTGCCGCACGCCCCACATTCCCATTGGTCGGTCGCGTCCTGGTTCCGTTGTCCATCCCAACGTCAGGCATGGATCCGGGCGTCCGTGACTTTGTAGTATTCGCACGCCGGATCCATACAAGCATACCCCTCGCTATCATGTTCCTTGGGACGCCCGGCTTTGCTTTTTACTTCCTCCCAGGGACGGGGGCTTTGTGTCCGGCCTGGCCCGCATTCAGTGGCCGCCAACCGGCAGTCTACACACTCATCCGGCGTGCGGGGACGCAAGGTCCAGGCCCGTTTCGGCTTGGCCCGCCACGCTTTCCACCAGCGCGTCAACGCCCGCTTCCCCCGCTGCCACAACTCCCACCCCACCAGCCCCGCGATCAGCACACTTTCCGCCAGCAGGATTTCTTTTTGCATCACTCACTTCTCCGTGGTAGCCTTTGTTCGTCGACTCTACCCCCCTTGAGAGTTTTTGGCAGCTTTTTTCTCCCCCCCTGCCCCCATCCTCATTTTTCCCGCGTTTAGCTACGCTATACCACAAGCAAGAATGGGAACAACCATTGCCCAAAAGTGAGTGTCTCCGCCGTGTGAGGCGCTGCGCGGTGTGCAGAGTGGAATTACCAGCGCCGTTTGAGATGGGAGGCCGCCGTCGGCTGTATTGTTCGAATGCTTGCCGTCAACGGGCCAAACGCCAGCGAACCCAATGACTACCAATGGTCCCAAGTGATGTATTGTCTTGGGACCATTCGTTTTGTTTTCTTTAGGATTGATCCCGAAGGTTAGTTTTCGAACCATACGGGTCCTTCGGAGCTTTGCCGGGGCATCGGGAGCAGAAACCTGTTTAGATGTGATTATGATGCAACTCGCTTGGATCTTTTGTCGTGATAGTAGACAGCAATCTTGGAGGAAAATCATAAAAACGATGGTGCACACAAAATTCTTGATAAGACCTTATAATTGATCTATGTCTACGCCCATTTTAGCTACTAAACTTTATATTCCCCCGACACGACCGGAGCTTGTTCGCCGCTCCCGCCTGACCGAGCGGCTGAACGAGGGACTGCACCGCAAACTGACCCTCATCTCTGCCCCCGCTGGCTTTG
>DATAMF010000163.1:0-2408 GCA_036260665.1 Aggregatilineaceae bacterium
CGGACCCGGCGGGAACCTGTGCTGCTTGTTCGAGCAGTTTGTCATAGGCGGGTTCACCACAAATCTCGCGCCACCAGCGCAGCGTGTTTCCCCCGTTGAGAATTGCCCCCATCGTATACCAGCGCCCCGGCAGCGCATGACAGAAGGTATTGAGGCGCAGCCCTGAATCAATGCGCGGGCGGTTGGTGACAATGGTGATCTGCCCACCGGTTCCCACCGTAATCGAGCCGCGCCCCGACTCCACGACGCCCGCCCCCAACAACAGCGCCGCCTGATCCGCCACCCCTGCGATAACCGGAATCCCTTCCCGCAGTTTGAGCGCGCGCGCCGCCTCTTTATGCAGCGTTCCGACCACTTCGCCCGATGCATACAGCGGCGGCAGTTTATCCATCGGAACGCGGCACGCCGCCGCCAATGTTTCCGACCACTGCTGCTGTCCGATGTCATACAGCCATGTCGCTGAGGCATCACTCGGTTCACTGCTCAATTGTCCGGTCAGCCGCATCACCAGATAATCTTTGGGCTGGATCACGGCGCGCGTCTGTTCAATCACATCCGGCTCAACTTCGCGCAGCCATGCCAGGCTTGCCCCTGCGAATCCCGGTGACAATCGATTCCCTGCGACCTGCTGAATCACGTCGGGCGACAGCCGTGCCTGCACGATCTCGCATAAATTCGCGCTGCGCCGGTCCATCCAGGTGATCGCCGGACGCAGCGCTTGCATCTGATCCCCAATCAACACCGCCCCATGCATCTGCCCGGTGACGCCAATCGCCCGCACCCGGTCCCCGGCGATTTTCGCCTTGCGGATCG
This sequence comes from Aggregatilineaceae bacterium, assembly GCA_036260665.1. Taxonomy (GTDB): domain Bacteria; phylum Chloroflexota; class Anaerolineae; order Aggregatilineales; family Aggregatilineaceae; genus DATAMF01. The sequence goes on from DATAMF010000163.1 coordinate 814, forward strand.
CCGTCTTCACCGCGTGAACCGCCGCGTGCCACCATGTTTCGGGGTCTTGTTCGGCCCACTGCGGGCGTGGCATCTGGACCGGATACCCCATCTGCCCAACGCCGCCCAACTCGCCTTGAACATCCAGCACCACACATTTGGCACTCTGCGTGCCAACATCGATTCCTAACATGATCGAATAATCTCATCCACAGAAAACTTGTGCTATCATTGTCTGATAGATGTCTGAGCACGGCAAGTGATGCTGTTGGAGATTTTACTGGATGACTTTACAACCCTTGAACAACTCCGCGCTGGGTGCTGCCACTACGGCCACCTTCGATTTTGCGCGTGTCCTCACCGGGCGTGCCAGCAGCCGCCACACGCAGCGCGCCTATGCCCGCTGGGTAGACCGTTTTCTGGTCGATGTGGCGGGGTTGGAAGCCACGACCGGCCAGGCACGCACCGAACGTATGCACGCCCTTCCCGTCAGTGCGATTATTCCCGTGCTAAATGTGTCGGGCCTGCGCGCCTGGCTCGGCAAGCTCTCCGAAGAGGGACATGGCAAACAGGGCTTGAATCAGGCCCGCGCCTCGATTGTCACCCTCGCGCTGCTGTTAGCCGAAGCGGGCTGGCTTGACGACTATACCAGCGTTTCACTGGGCAATGTCCGCACCCCCCGCGCCGAAGATGGTCAGCGCCCCGGACACTGGCTCTCGGTGGAGCAGATTCGCTTGTTGATGCTCGCCGCCGAAAAAATTGCCTCGTCTGAAAATCAACGCGCGCGTAACAAGGTGGTGATCAGCATGTTATGTACGATGGCCCTCCGCCGCGAGGAATTGTCCGAAGCCCGTTGGAGCGATCTCACCACCCAGAATGGCCGCCCCGTGATGCTCATTCATGGGAAGGGCAGCAAAGCGGTTTATGTCGATGTGCCCAAAACGGTCATGCAGGCCATCGATTTGTGGTCCATTTATGTCAGCCCTACCCCCGAAAGCGCGCTTGTTCGCCGTGTGTGGAAAGGCGGCGTCATTGATCCCAAAGGCCTCACCACCGATGCCCTGTGGCGGATCGTGAATGGCGCGGCCAAATATGCCAATCTGGGCAATGTGGCCCCCCACGACCTGCGCCGCAGCATCGCTGGTTCGCTGCAACTCAGCGGCGTATCCGTCGATAAAATCAGCCAGCTTTTACGCCATTCCAATGTCGCTATCACCGAACGGTATCTGAGCAAACTGCCCCAGCAGAATGAAGGGGCCGTTTTGATGGCCGATTTGTTGGGTTTGGACTAAATTTTGTCTTGTTTCTGGGCGAGGAATTTCGTATAATTTCTCTTCGGAATGTAAGTGATGAGGTGAAGTAATGCCAATCTATACCTACGAATGCAGCGAGTGTGGCGTCCGGTTCGATGCACGTCAGAAGTTTACGGATGATCCCATTGATGCCTGCCCGGAGTGCGGCGGTCATACCCACCGGGTACCACAGGCGGTGGGAATTGTATTCAAAGGATCCGGTTGGTATGTGACCGACAGCAAGGGGCACAATAACCTTGCGGTTCCCCCCAAGAAAGAATCCGAAGCTGGTACATCGAGCGAGAAAACCACGCCCGCCAGCGA
>DATAMF010000166.1:0-2836 GCA_036260665.1 Aggregatilineaceae bacterium
TGTTCGTAGGGGCGTATCGCCATACGCCCCCGCTTTTCTCCCCTTCCTGCTTGCGGGAAGGGGCCGGGGGTAGGGTTTGTTTTGCTCCTCCTTTCTCCACGTGAGTGGGGAAAGGAGATCGGGAGAATCGAGGTTCGGGGCAATTCACACCTTGCCCCGCTAAGCTCACTTAACCGAATGTCATATCCCATATCCGATCTATTTCCCCCGCCCACCAAAACCGCATACAATAAAGGTGAAGGGATAAATAGATTCTTTACTGGAGGAGCCATGAACATCCAAGAACGCGAACAAAACGGAGTCACCATTTTCACGCTGGAAGGCCGCGTAGACAGCGAGGGCGCAGTCGATATGGATCTCGCGCTGCAAGCGGCTCATTCCGAAGGTAAGTACAAAATGATCCTCGAAATGTCGCAGGTCCGTTACATCAACAGCGCTGGGCTGCGCACCCTGGCCGACATTCTCACCCGCAACAAAGAGATGGGCGGCGATTTGCGCCTCGTCAATCTCAGCACCAAAGTCGAGCGCGTTTTCCAGATCATCGGCTTCGATAAGTTTTTCACCGCCTATCCCACCCTCGAAGCGGCAATGGCGGGTTTCTGATCGATCTACGCGTTGCGTTATAATCAAAAAACAGCTCGCCTCTTGTATCTCGTGGGTCGGGCTGTTTTGCTAAACAAAGGATAAAGCAGTATGACCTTTTTGGGCGAACTCCGCGTCGATGCGTCCTCCGACAGTCTGCGCGTGATCTCGCATTTTGTACACGGCATTGCCCAGCGGCTGTCGCTGTCGGACAAAGTCCTCTTTGATCTGGAACTGGCCGTCGAAGAAGCCGCCACCAACATTATCAGCCATGCCTATCATGGCCTGACTTCCGCTCGCCCGGATATTCAACTGCTGGCTGAGTCCCTTGACGGTTTTGTGCAGGTGTCGCTCACCGATTGGGGGATTCCGCTCGACCCGGCCAACGTCCGCCCCTTCGACATCAACGCCCCCATCGAAACCCGCATCCAGGGGGGCATGGGCCTCTATTTCATCCATACCCTGATGGATCGCGTCGAGCGTATCAACGGCAGCGAAGTGGGTGATCCCAACATTCTGACCCTCGTCAAGCGCATCGAGCAGGCTCCGGCGGGCTTGCGTGCGCCCAGCGCGTTGCAGGAACTCAACGCCATGCGCACCATCACCGAGGTCATGGCCTCCAACGTCGAACTCGATGAACTGCTCAACCTGATTCTGAACAAGCTCCTGACCACCATCGGGGCCGAACGCGGTACACTCTATCTGCTGGATGAAGCCGCTGGGGAACTGTGGTCCAAAGTCCTGCTGCAAGAAGGCGGTGATCTGACCGAAATCCGCGTCAGGGTAGGGGAGGGCATTTCCGGGTATGTCGCGCAGACCGGCGAGATACTGAATATCCCTGACGCCTACGACGATCCGCGTTTCAACCGCGCCATCGATCAGGTCACCGGCTATCGGACCCGCTCGATTCTCACCGCCCCGATGATCACCCCCAAGCAGCGCATCATCGGGGTGGTACAGCTTCTCAACAAATACGGCGGCCCCTTCCCCCCCGTGATGAGCGCATTCTGGCAGCGATGGCGTCCCAGGCCGCGATCAGCATCGAAAACGCCCGCCTCTACCAGCAGGAGATCGAGCAGAAAATCCTCAGCCGCGAACTCGAAACCGCCCACGCGATCCAGGCCGCTTTTCTGCCCGGTTCACTCCCCACCTCTGACGGCTGGGATATTGCCGCCATCTGGCAGCCGGTGCGTAATGTGGCGGGCGACTTCTACGATTTTTATCAGTTGGACGACGGGCGGCTGGCGGTCAATATTGCCGATGTCTCCGGCAAAGGCATTCCGGCGGCGCTCTTTATGGCCCTTACCGTGACCGTGCTCCGCTTCGGCATGAGTCTCGGCCTCCCGCCCGCCGAAGTAGTGGATCGCGCCAATCAATTGATTCTGGCCGATCAGCGTTCGCGCATGTTCGCCACCGCGTTTGTCGGTTATCTGAATCTGCACAACGGCGAACTCTGGTTCGCGTCGGGTGGACACAATCCCGCCGTACATTATCACGCCCACAACCAGACCACCGAATTAGTCTCCGCGCCTGGCGTTGCCATCGGCCTCTTCAAAGACGCCCAATTCGATGCTTCATCCCTCCAACTCGATCCCGGTGATATTCTGGTGCTCTATACCGACGGCATTACCGAAGCGATTGACGCGGACGAAGACGAATTTGGCGAGACTCGCCTGCAAGACCTGATCGCCTCCCATGCCGACGCCTCCGCCGAGGAGATCACCCGCCTCGTGCTCGAAGCCGTAACGAGCTTCAGCGGCGATTCCAACTTCGCCGACGATGCCACGATGGTTGTCATCAAACGCACCTTTTAGTTCCCCTGTTCAGGTGCTGCGCGTTATTCACCGGCGGTTCGGAGGGGCGTCGGCTTGCTGCGCCCGCGTTGCTCCCCTTTCTCCACGCGAGTGGGGATAGGGGTCAATCCCCGCTTATGTGGGCACTTGGTCACGCTGTGGTCACGCTGCGGCGTTACCCTACATCCGCGTGTATTTACTTTCCTCGGAGGAAATGATGTTTAAACGTTTAGTTCATATCCTGGTTTTGGTAGCTCTGCTGGCGCTCCCCACTATGGTCAGTGCCCAGGATGATGATGACCCCGAACTCACCGAAACCTATGCCTTTCCCAGCGGCGTAACCTTCAGCTACCCCGAAACCTGGGCCATCGATGAAGACACCACCAGCGATTTTATGGTGATGTTGACCTCGAAGGAGGTCTTAGCCGGATTTCTCCAGGTCTATGATCTGCCCGCGCTCT
>DATAMF010000187.1:0-5353 GCA_036260665.1 Aggregatilineaceae bacterium
CAGCCCGCCGAGAATATTCATCAAGGTGGATTTGCCGGATCCGGACGGCCCGACAAGCGCCATCATTTCGCCGCCGCGCACGATCAGGTCCAACCCTTGCAGCGCGACGACTTCGAGATCAGCCACCTTATAAATTTTGACTAAGTTGTCCGCCTCAATGAAGATCGAGCGGGCTTGTTGATCGACTACATCGGCCATAACTTACCTCTCCACATAATACGCAGTGTGTGTGCGCGTTCATTAATGTCCTCGCTATCCTTGCAGATTTTCGGTTTTACCCCTATCCCCTGCCCCCTTTCTCTACGAAGTGGGGAAAAGGGGATTTAGGGAGGGGTAAACAAGGGCAAAGATAGAGAATGTCCTTACTCGCCTTCCATCCGCAACACTTGATTGACGCTCATCCGGCGGAGGAAGATCGCCGCGACAGCCAGTAGGATTCCGAAGGCTACGATCAGGGTCAGAACTAAGCCAACCAGACTGAGCACGGGGACATGCAGCGACTCATTGCCGACCAGCGCCATAAACGGCAGCAGCAGATAGGCCAGCCCGGACCCGATCAACGATCCGATGATCAAAGCCGGAAGAATCAGCACCACCTGTTCCACGAACAACAGCCGCCAGATATGGCTGGCATTCCAACCCAGTGACCGCAGTACCCCAAAGGTGAACGCGCGCTGTTTGGCCGTCACCGCCAGATAGAACGCGAAGTCGAGCAGGCTCAGGGCCAGACTGATCCAGAACCCGGCGAAGAGCATGCCCGCTACCGCGCTGGGCAGTGGATCGCGCTGGATTTCGCCATAACGATCCCACGCCCATTTGATGCGGGGAACACCTTCCAGCTTCTCGACAGACTTTATCAAAGAGTCACTCGGCTGACGATCCGGCAGTTCGAGCCAGACTTCGTTGGCATCAAAAAACGTGCCCGACGAGGCGATCTGGTTGATCACGGGGCGGATCAGATCCAGCCGGGTGATCAGGACCGGATCGGGGCGGTTGAGAATCATCGCGCGCGCCTCGTCCATGCCGGACCCCGCCCGTTCACGCTGGGCAAAAGCGGGCGCTTCATCGATCACGCCGACGACAACATAACCAATTTCCACCGATCCGAGGCACACCCGCTGCACGGATTCACCTTCGGCTACACCAACCAGCAGCATCATGCCATCGGGATCAAGGCACATATTGAGCTGAATATTTCGTTCGTCGCCCACTTTGAGCGGTTGATCGGCCAGACTGGAGGTGGTCCCACGCCCGCGGAAGGTGTTGGCAAATACCGAATTGATCACTACCGGGATACGCCCGGTTTGGGGCGGATTGACGACAATACTCGGCTCACGCTGCTGGCCTCCGGTGACGCGGCCCATCTGATAGGGCAGCATCATGGCGGTAGGGCCGTCGATTTCGGGCAGTTGGCCCGTAACCAGTTCGGGCACCACCCCGCGCACGCGCTGCTGGTTCGAGGCCTCGCTCACCCACGATCCCGCATAGGGATTCTCGACCTGGGCTTCGCTCCAGATGTTGGTCGAGCCTTCGAAGCTTTCCAGCACTTCGGATGTCCCAAACGCATCCTGAATAGCGATGCGATCAATGTAGATGGTGTGATTAAAGGCTTCAATATTCGACTGCCGACTTTGAATGCCAAGGCGCATCAGGCGGTAGGGTTTCTGACCGCGATCTGGAATAGCGCCGCTAAAGGTCAGCCATTCCTCTACCGGAGTCGGCGGGGCAAGTTCTTCGCCAGCGGCCTCTGATGTAGAACCGGGGACTGCCGCTTCCAGTTCCATTTCCGGCGGATTCAACGGTACGCTGAAGCGGATACCGCGCTGGTCCTGAATATAAGCGACCAACTGCACCGATACCTGTTCTTCACCTTCCACCGGCGGCAGCGCCGAATACACCTGCACAGTTAACTGACTCGCCTGGTTGGGCAGTTCCAGTCCGGGATCGGCGGGAGCCGGGATCGCCTTGAGCGTATCAACTGCCTCGGCCATCTCGGTGAACTCCGCGGGGAAATCGTCTGGATTGATGCCAACGACATGCACATCCGTCGAGGCCGACGAACCGGGATCACCCAGCGCATGCATCACCTGGGTAGAGGCTCCTACGCCGTCCATGTCGTTCCAATTGACCTGGGTGGGATCGATGTAGGCCGGATCGGTCATCACGCGCGCGCCGCCGCCGGTTTCGGCATGGGCGGTTTTCCACGCGCCATGATCGCGGGTCGCGCTGAGTCCGAGGGAAGCGGTTCCCAGGGCCAGCGTGCCGATGAGCAGCAGGACCAACTGCGCGTAATGGCCGGGATCGCGGGCCACATTCCAGATCGCCAGCGGAGTCGTCAGGTGGCGACTGTTGCGGAACAGCCGCGACAGGCCGTCCATCAGCATCGGGAAGATACGCAGCCACAGCAGCGCCGCCCCAGTCAGGACCAGCGCCGGACCCAACAGGTTAAAGGGATCGTTTAAACCGCCGGTTTCGTTGAGGTTATCGGCGATGAGTTTCACCACGTCACGCGGGGCCGCCAGCAGATTATTGAGCAGCGTGCCAAAATCGCCGCCGACCAGATAGTACAGCCGCAGCATAAACGTCACGCCGAGCAGCAGCAGCACGACATCGAGGAAAAAACGCGCCCACGCCGGGCGAGTCGGAGGCCGGGAGATCAACTGCTTGAGCCGCAGCAAACTTCGTCGTGCCGCCGGGATAGAGGGGGATGTCAAAACAAAAACCGCCGCCGCTGCCGCTGCCGCGCTGAGATACAACGAGATGCGCGGAATTTGCGTCGAGCCGAGCGAACGCCCGCCGAGCGCATCGGACAGCGGCCCGACGTGCTCCATAATTTTCATAAACAGGATACTGAGCAGCGGCCCGGCGACTAATCCGATCACGCCGAGCAGCCCGACGGTGATCAACTGCAATGTCACCAACTGGCGGATATTTCCGCCCCGACTGACAATGGTGCTCCATTCGGTGCCCTGCTGTTCCAAGACCAGCGCGACGGTGTTGATCAGGTGGTACAGCATCATGATCAGCACGGAGCCGGAGAGCAGAATGATGGGGCCTTCAGTGTCCGACACATCATCGGCATAATTTTCCAGGATAGCCGTCAACCCGCTCAGCACACTCAGGCCGGGATGGTAGGCATTCAAGCGGTTGCCAAGCGTTTTCAAGCGGTCATTCACCGCTTGAATATTGTCGGCATCAATCGCATCGGTGTTCGTCGTGATCTGGTAGACATAACTGCTGCCGGGCACCACATCGCGCAGCCAGTCGCTGTAGGAGGAGGTGAGGGTCGCCATGCCGTAGTCATAGCGGAAATCACCCATAAAGCCCTGTTCGATCAACACCCCTTCGAGGAAGTTACGGTTCCCGATCCAGAAGGTATCATCGGGGTCTTTCGGTTCGACAATGCCCACGACCACGAGAATCGCGGTGGTGCCGCTGTTATCGGCGCGTTTGTCGCCCAATACGAGCCGCGAACCGATTTCAAGCTCGGCGTCTTCCGCGACGGTGGTCGTCACAACGATTTCCACCTGCCCCCGGCTGTAACGCCCGACCTGCCGCTCCTGGTCGATTTCATCGACGCCCGTCGGCGCGACTTCAGTGGGAGGAGCCAGACGCACAGGCCAGCGACCCTCGACCAGATTCAGCTTTTCGGGCATATTGTCGAAACCAAACGGCTGGTACAGATTCTCGGTGCGGGGCGAATTCGTGGTAGTCGGATCGCCGTACTGGAACATATAACCGCCGGTTGCCATCCCCAGGTTTTGATTCTGGCCGACGGCGACTGTCGGCGCGGTATAATCGGCGCGGATGTAATATTCCATGCCCGCCGCCAGATCATCCAACTCTTCGCGCACCACTTGATACGAATCCGGGGTAAGCGGTTCGTTATCCACGATCAGCGAGATCATGCGTTCTTCGGGATCGGCAATATCCAACTCGTGGCGCAGACCCACTTCGGTCACGGCGCGGATATAAAATGGCCCCAGCGCGAAGAACCCAGTCAGCAGACACACCGCCAACAGCAGAATCGCCAGCGAGCGCCACTCGCGCTGCATGCGTTTAAAGACTAGTCCAAGTGTCATAACATTATTCCTCGCCCAACCGCAGCGTGCGTGCCAGCGACAACTGCCGCACCAACAGCAGGCTTGAACTTAACACCAGCAGCATCACGACCAACATCATCACGCCATATTCCAGCAGGCGCGTCGTTTCGACCTGCATAATAAACGGCGGCACCACCGATTCGCCGGTTGCACCCAGCGCCAGCGTGGGCACGACCTGACTCGACAGCACCCAACCCAACACCGCGCCTAACGCCACGCCGGTGATCATCACGAAGAGCTGTTCCAGGGCCAGCGCGCCTACGACACGCAGGGATGACAATCCCAGCGCACGCAGCACGCCAAATTCGGTCCGCCGCGACTGCGCGGTGAGGCCGGCGTAGGTGAGCAGACCGACGACGCTCAAGGCCAGCGCCATGATAAAGGCCAGATACATCAGGCCCAACAAACCCAGCCCCAGCGGATTAGTCCGCAGTTTGCTGAGTTCGTTCGCCATCGTCACACTGCTCACGATCACCACACCGCTGCTTTCGGAGTCATCCAACTGCTGCAAACGCGCGGCGACTTCGTCCTCGTCGTGCGAGTCAATCGAAGCGTTAAACCGCATCCAGACCTCGCTCGGATAATAGGTCGCGCTGGGACGGCGGTTGATCACATACATCAGTTCGCGCACATCCACGATCATAAAGGCGTCGCCCTTATCACCGCCGACCACATCCCCATCCGGCACACGGTCATAGAGGGAGGGGTAATAGTCTGTCACCTGCATGGCGCGGAACTGAACCTGCATCCGGCCTATGTCGATCAGCCGGAAAGGAGAGGCGTCCTCCCCGACGGAAAGGCCGTTTTCTTCATACACCCGGCGGCTGACCACCGCATCAATGGGTCCCCATTCAGGATAATTAAGATTCATGCCGATGGTGGAACGCTGGGCATCCTGCGACCAGCGAATATAAACCGCCTCGTTGTGCAGTTCCCCGGTATCGATCCCGGTGCGGATCGCGCTGTTGTTCACCGTCGCGCCCCGGTCATACATAAATTCCCAGGTACCGTTCTCAAACGGATTCAGCGGGGTTTCTGTGCCGTCCGCATCGATCAGCCGCATCTCAGCCAGTGTCAGGCGCATACCCGCTTCGCCGCGCGTGTTCGGGCTGTTGTATTCCCAGAAGAACGAGACCAAACGCACCGCGCCAACCGGGGTATAGGCCAGGGCGGACAGATCGGCTTCCTGATACACCCAACCGCTGGTCACATACGCCCGCGTGCTCAGTCCTGGCTGATCATCTCCAACC
>DATAMF010000193.1:0-11017 GCA_036260665.1 Aggregatilineaceae bacterium
GTGGGGCTGCTCCCGGTTCAGGCTGGGGATGAAGTCCGGCAGGGGTTCCCGGAACTGGCGTGGTGCAGCGACAAACCGGACGAACCCGTGTGTAAGGTGGAACATGAATGGAATATTGCCCAGATTCGACTGCGGCTGTCAGGCGATCAAGCGCCGGTGTGGGGCAGCGGGGATGAACTCTATTTTGTGTACCAGGGCGCGGCGGACGGCGTGTTTTTGAACGGCGGAATCCAGACGATGATGGACCCGCTGAATGACGAACACGATCTATGGGGGATCGCGGTTCGGGTTCAGGATCGGGAGCAGGCGATCATCGGGTATGGATTTATCCCGATCATGGATGGCATACCGGATTATGAAGCGCAGGAATTCGCGGTATGGCGCGGGCCGAAGGCCCCGGTTGATCCGCCGTATGCGGAGCATCTCAGCGGGACAGTTCGCACTTATACGCTTGATTATCTGGATGACAAACGCGCGGTGGTGGTGTATCTGCCGCCGGAGCATGATCCGGAGCAAACCTATCCCGTGTTGTATATGGCGGATGGTCAGCTTTTGGATGAGATGGCGCACTATATCGATCCGCTGATTGAGGATGGCACGCTGCCGCCGCTGATGGTGGTGGGGATTCCGGCTTCTCAAAAGTCGCAGGGGGGAGGGGATGATCCGCGCGCGGCGGAATATCTGATTGCGATGGGGGATGCACGCTTTTATGCGCATGAAAAGTTTCTGCTGGATGACGTGATGCCCTGGGCGGAAACGGAATTCGGGGCCAGCGCCACCCGCGAAAAACGGGCGGTCTTTGGATTTTCGAACGGCGCGGCGTTTGCGATAGCGGTGGGGCTGCGGAATCCAGATACGTTTGGGAATGTGATCGCGTTTTCGGTGGCGTGGCTGCCGTTTGATATGCCCGATATGCAAACCGACCTAATGGGGCGGTATTACCTGGAAGCGGGCACACTGGAACCTGATTTTAATGGATTGACGCAGGACTGGGCGGCGAATCTCCGATCACTGGGGGCGGATGTGACGTTCCACGAACGGGTGGGCGGGCACGATTCGACGATCTGGCGGGCGGAACTGCCCGATGCGTTGGGGTGGATTTGGGGAGCGTAGGTTAATCGTTGCCTGTTGGGGGCGGCTTTGGGGTACAATGAGCGGCGAGGGCCGTTGGCTCTTTGTAGTATAATGGGCAGTAAATATCAGACTTTTCTAGGAGGAACGAGGCGATGCACGTAACGGCAATTCAACGCCAACGCCAGATTCGAATTTTTGTGAGCGCATGGTTGGGGTTAACCCTCTTGATGGGTGCCCTGGCGTTCATCGGGATTTACTATGCCACCGGTGATCGCGCTGCAAAGGGAACTGATGTCGCATTTGCAGATGGAAATCTCCCCAATAATGAAGTCGCTTTTAATCCAAGTATCATCCAGGGGACGCCCGTAGCGGCGGCTCAGGATGCCACACCGATCCCCTCACCGACTCCGGTAGGCGGCGCTCCGGCGGAACAACCGGCGCAAGCGCAGCCCGCTGCTGCCGCAACAACGATCCCCGTTGATAACAAGAATTTCCAGTTGGGTGTTCAGGTGCAGCAGAATGCCGATCCCGAAGTGTACAAACTGTGGATGGGCGAAGTCAAAGATAAGCTGAAATTGGGCTGGATCAAGCAGCAGGTGCGTTGGGAAGATGTCGAACCAACGCAGGGCGCGTACGAATGGGGCGCGCTGGATGTGACCTTCCAGTTGGCGTCGGAATACGGCGTTAAGGTGATGGTCAGCGTACTGACGACCCCCGAATGGGCACGCGAACCGAACGCAGATCTCACCAAAGTCGGCCCACCCGCTGATCCGCAGGTGTTTGCCGGATTCCTGACGGCGCTGCTGCAACGGTATCCCGGCCAGATTCACGCGGTGGAAGTGTGGAATGAAATGAACATTGACCGCGAATGGGCGTCTACGGGCGGACTGAGCGCGGCGAATTATGTCCGGCTGCTGACGGCGGCGTATCAGGCGATCAAAGCGGTGGATCCGGGCATCATCGTGATCAGCGGCGCGCTGTCACCAACGGGCGTCAATGATGGGGTAGGGGCCTGGGATGACTTCACCTATATGGGCCAACTGATTCAGGCCGGTTTGCTGCAAACCACGGACTGCGTGGGCGCGCACCACAACGGCTATAACATTGGCCCGAATGTGCCTTACAATAACGTTCCGAACGATCCGAGCGCGACTTTCCGGGGGCCGTTCGATAACCCGCATCATAGCTGGTCGTTCTACAGCACATTGAACGGCTATGCACAGCAGATTCAGCAGGCGGGCAGCGACAAAAAACTGTGCATTACGGAATTCGGCTGGGCTTCGACGGAAGACCTGAGCGGGTATCCGGTTGGCTTTGAATTCGCTAACGATAATACGCTGGCGGAACAGGCGCAGTTCTTTGGCGAAGCGATCCAGGCGATGGATGACTGGGGCTTTGTGTGGCTGGCCTTTATCTGGAATCTGAACTATGGACCCCAAGCGGGATGGGACGCGACGAACGACAACGTGCCCTATTCGCTGCTGCGGCCTGAATGGAAGTCTGCACCCGCGTATGAAACGATTGCGGCGTTTGACTTCCGCACACGCGAGACGAGCGTCCAACCGGCACAGTAGGGGCTGGACGTTTAACGAAAATCGAATGATAAACATGGGCGGGCGCTTGGCCCGCTCATGTTTGTATGGTGAGGAAAAGATGCCCTGGAATCCCGATCAATACCAGCAGTTTCAAACACAGCGCGCCACGCCTTTTCAGGACGCCTTAGCTTTGGTCCGGTGGCAGGAGGGGCTGCGCGTGATCGATCTGGGATGCGGCACGGGCGAGTTAACGGCGCAGTTGGCGGATCGACTGCCGGGCTGCGAGGTGCTGGGGGTGGATACGGCGGCGGAGATGCTGGAACGCGCTCAAACCTATGCACGGCCCGGACTGCGTTTTGAACAGCAGGCAATTGAGGATGTGAGCGGGGAATGGGATCTGGTATTCTCACATTCGGCGCTGCAATGGGTGGTGGATCACCGCCGCTTGATACCCCGGCTGATGAGGCACGTGGCGGCAGGGGGGCAATTGGTGGCCCAATTTCCATCCAACCACCGGCACCCAGTGCATTTGTTGCTGGCGGAAACGGCATCGGAAGACCCATTTCGCGCTGCGTTTGGGGATTGGCGGTGGCATACGCCCGTTTTGCCCCTGGTCGATTACGCGGAACTGTTGTATATAAGCAGCGGCAGCGCGATTGAAGCGGTGGAGAAGGTGTATCCGCTGGTGCTGGAAGTCGAGGCGCTGGTGGAATGGATGAAGGGGACCGGGCTGATTCGCTACCTGGATCGACTGCCGGACGATTTGCACGAGATTTTTGTCGAACGATACCGGGAGAAACTGCGCGCCCAATGGCCGACGGACCCCGTATTTTATGCATTTACGCGCATTTTGGTGAGCGCGGTGAAGGAGCAGGAAGAGGCATGACCTGGATCAAACAAAACCGCACGAAAGCCACCTTGATCACTTTGATCCTGGGTCTGACAGGGATCATGGCGGTGGGCGTCTGGGTGGTGCTGCGCGGCGATGATTCACCGGCGGCAGTGGAAGCCACCATGACCCCGCCGATCCCGCGCGATCTGGCTCCAGATGCTGTCGTGGAAACGCCGTTTGTGTCGCTGTCTTACGGGATCCATGCGTTTTTGTGGTGGAATGAAGCCACGCGGCCCTTTGATCTGGATATGGTGCGCCTGATGCAGTTTGATTATGTCAAGCAGCGCTTCGCGTGGGCGGATATTGAACCGCTGCGGGACGAGTGGCATTGGGATCAGGCGGACGCGGTGGTCGATGAGGCGGAATGCCGGGGGCCACAAGTGGTCGCGCGGCTGGATGGTCCGCCGGATTGGGCGATCTTACCCGCCAGCGAGGACGTGACTGAGCCGCCGATTGATCTGGACGCGTGGGGCGACTACTGCGGCGCGGTGGCGGAACGGTACCAGGGGCGGATCGCGGCGTATCAGGTGTGGAATGAACCGAACCTGGACCGAGAATGGGCGAATCGTCCGCCGAACGCGGCGGGATATGTCCAACTGCTGAGCGTTTGCAGCACGGCGATTCGCGCCGCCGATCCCGATGCGATTATTATTTCGGCGGGGCTGGCTCCGACGGGGACACAGCTACCGGACGCGATTCCGGATATGGATTATCTGCGGCAGATGTATGACGCGGGCGCGGCTCCCTGGTTCGACGTGTTGGGCTTAAACGCGCCGGGGTATAAAGCGCCGCCGGAGATGTCGCCGGACGAGGCTGAAAAAGAATATGGCAACCGCTGGATGAGCTTCCGGCATGTGGAAGATATGCGCGGGATCATGGTGGAAAAAGGCGACGCGGCGAAACAGGTCGCGCTGCTGGAAGTCGGCTGGACGATTGATCCGCGCCAGGATACCTCGTATGCATGGCATGCAGTGAGCGAAGAAGATCAGGCCAAATATCTGACCGGGGCGTACCAATACGCGGCGGAACACTGGCGGCCCTGGGTGGGGCTGATGGTGACGATCTACCTGGCGGATATTCAATGGACGGAAGCCAACGAGGAATACTGGTGGGCGGTGAATCGGGCGGGGTACCCGTACAATAATGACGATCCGTGGGAGTCGCGGCTGTCGTATATTGGGCTTTCGACGATGGCGAAATATAAAGGGGACGCGTATATTCCGCCGCGCGATCCGCACAGTGAAGAAGCGACGATGGTGGAACCCGCTTTGGAGTGTGACTGATGATGGACATCGACAAGCAGAAAGCGCACTTGATCACCCGGCTGGAGAATGCGCGGGCGGAGACGCTGGTGGTGCTGAAAAAGGTCCGGCCAGAGACGGTGGTGTATGCTGAGTCCGGGTGGACGGTCAACGATCTGGTGGGACATATGGCGGATTGGGAACTCGAAGTGATGAAGTCGATTGACGCCTTTCGCGCGGGGAAATCGTATCGATTGAGCGGCTATGCGACGGATGAAGCGTTCAACGCACAGGCGATCCAGAAGCGGCGGGAACAGCCGTATGAGCAGCTTGTGGCGGAATGGCAAACGGTGCGAGAACAGTTGAAAGCTGCGGTTCAGGATTGGCCGCCGGAGCAGTTTGAGGAACGATTTGTTTTTCCCTGGGGCGCGATTGGAACTCTCACAATGGTGGTCAAAGATATGGCTGAGCATGAGCGAGAACACGCGGACGCAATGCGCGTTTATTGGGCCGACTGATTGCATGCTAAAATAGCCCCAACTTACACAGGGGAGCGTTTGGCTTTGAATAAAAAACTAGAACTTTGGCTGGTCGTTTTGTTACTGCTGCTGGTCGCGCTGCTGCGGGTCTGGGATTTGACATGCCTGCCGCCCGGTTTTACGGATGACGAAATCACGGCGATTCGGATGAGCGAAAACGTGCGGGACGGGGATGTGCGCGTTTACTATCCGATCGGTGGGGGTGGCCGCGCCGCGATGTTCTCGATCTTTAACACGTTGAGCACCAGTGCGGTGGGGGATGGACTGCTCGGCTACCGGATGCTGCCGGTGTGGTGTGGATTGATCACGCTGGCGCTGTTATACCGGCTGGCGCGGCGGCTGTTCGATGTGCGGCTGGCGCTGATCACGCTGGGGCTGCTGGCGGTGAACATGCGCGCGATTTGGCTGTCCCGCACGGTGACTGCCGAGGCGGTGGTTCCGCTGTTTGTGGTGCTGACGCTGCTCACGCTGGTGATTGCGTTTAATATGCGGCAAGAAGTGTATTTCCGCGTGCCGGACACACTGCCGTTTGTGCTGCTGGCGCTGC
Source organism: Aggregatilineaceae bacterium (assembly GCA_036260665.1). Taxonomy (GTDB): domain Bacteria; phylum Chloroflexota; class Anaerolineae; order Aggregatilineales; family Aggregatilineaceae; genus DATAMF01. The sequence goes on from DATAMF010000193.1 coordinate 5,829, forward strand.
TGCTCGGAATCGGCGGGTATCTGCATTATTCGCTGCTGGTACTGGGGCCGCTGGTGGTGCTGCTGTTTGGGCATATGATGCTGACACACCAGCCGGTCTCGCGCCGGATGTGGAACGCACTGTTTTTTGTGGTGATTCTGGCGACAGTGGCCGCGCTGCCGTATCTGATTTCGACGGCGCGCGAGCCGAAAACCAGTGAGCCGTATCTCTTGTGGGCCGAGCGGCCTCAGAGCGTCGGGGAAGGCCTCGATGGGCTGGTTCAAGCGGTTGGTGGATTGTTGATCCAGGGCGATACGAATCCGGCGCGGAATCTGCCGGAACATCCGCTGCTGGGACCGGCGGTGGCGGTTCTGTTCGTGATCGGGCTAATCGACGCGGGGCGGAAATGGCGCGACCCGCGTTACTTTTTGCTGCTGGCGCTGCTGGCGGCGGGCGTGCTGACGGATGCGTGGATTCAGCCTGAAACGACCTTCAGCGCGAATCTGGTGGCGCTGCCCGCGATTGGCCTGTTGGCGGGGCAGGGCGCGATCAGCATCGGGCAGGCGCTGCGCGGACGGGGTTGGCAGCATGCATGGCAGATGATGGTGCTGGTGCTGGTCGCCATCGGGATTGCTAATATTGTCACTGTGCGCAACAGCCTGTTTGAGGCGTGGCGCACGGATGCAGAGATCACAGCGGCCTATCATGCGCAGTTCGGTTATCTGGCGCAGTACCTGGATCGCACGGCGGATGGACTGCCGGTGTCGATGTGCAGTATGTCAGCAGACGATGATGAACTGGTCGATTTGATGATGCACCGCGACAATCTGGCTATCCGACATTCGGACTGCCAAAGCGGATTGGTGTTTATCAACGCGGGCGAAAAAATGCGGTTTGTGTTCGCCGGACTGCCGGATGAAAAGGTGATTCAAAAGCGGTTGGCACAGCGCCCGGAACTGGTGGTGGGCGATGATGCCGTGATTCCGCCGGATGTATTATATGATGCGGCGGGGATGCGGCCCGAACTGGCGGATTGGATGCGGGATGGCGAGGTGGTGCCCGTCGAAGGCGTGCCGGACGGTACCGTGATCACCGTCGATGTGGCGGAACGGATCGCAGATGCGAATGGATCGGTGTGGAGCGCGGTGCAGGTGTTTTTCCTGCCGAACGCGAATGGCAAAATTGATATTGCCAGCATCCCGGTGACGTTCGAGGGCAACCTGACCTTCGCGGGATACCAATTGGGCGGGGGACGCTTACCCGGCGACGATGGCAATCCGGTGGTGTTGATCAGCTACTGGCGGGTGGATGGTACGCTGCCAGAGAACCTGCAATTTTATGCTGATATTCGGCGCTACCATAAACATTCGGAGTCGGGGGAGAATGTACCCGCGACTGATCTGGGACTGAATCCGCAGAACAACGGGATCAATGTCGAGGAAGCGGAACTGCAAAAACGGGATGTGTTTGCCCAAGTGCTGTTTATCCCACCGTACCATAACGTGGAAAAAGGGGAATATGGGCTGACATTGGGGGTTAATGTCGGGAACCAGCCGCTAAACGTGCTGGACCGGGAAGCCAACGGGCGCGCGCGCGGGAATTTGTTGTGGCTGGGGTCGATCTGGCTGGAAACGCCGTTAAGCGCGCTGGTCCAATAGTCCGTTCAAGTTAAAACAGGTGGTGTTTATGATCACTTTGGATGGCGGACAGGGGGAAGGGGGCGGGCAGATCGTTCGCACCGCACTCACGCTAAGCTGCGTGCTGGGCGTGCCGGTTGGTATCCAACATATTCGGGCGGGGCGCAACCCGGCGGGACTGCGGCACCAACATGTGACCGCGATTCAAGCGGCGGCTGAAATCTGTGGGGCGAAAGTGAGCGGGGCGCAGCCGGGATCGGAAAAAGTGACGTTCGAGCCGGGCGGCGCGGTGCAGGCCGGGTCGTATGAGTGGATGGTGGGCACGGCGGGCGCAACGACGCTGGTGCTGCAAACGGTGCTGCTGCCGCTGGCGCTGGCAAATGGCGTATCAGAAGTGCGGATTCACGGCGGGACGCATGTGCCCAACAGCCCGTCGGGGCATTATATTCGGGATGTGTTTGTGCCGATGCTGCTCAGTCTGGGGGCAGATGTCCAGGTATTTATGGAAACCTACGGCTGGGTGCCAGAGGGCGGCGGGATTCTGGTGGCGTCCATTGCCGGGAATGCCAAGCTCCAAGGGCAGCAGATGGTTAAGCGGGGGCCGATTGAGCGGATCGTGGGCAGCGCCATCGGGTGTAATCTGCCGTCGAACATTCCGCAGCGGATCGCCAACCGGGCGATTAATTTGTTGGAAGCGGTGGACGCGCCGCTGGATATACGCCCAATGCGGACGAAGAGTGTCAGCACGGGCGCGGGAATCTTTCTGACGGCGGAATATAACAATGGACGCGGCGGTTTCGGCGTGTTGGGGCGGAAGGGCATGCCGTCCGAAGTGGTCGCGGAACAGGCTGTCACCGCTTTACTCGATTTTCACGGGTCGGGCGCGGCGGTGGACGAACGGCTGGCGGATCAATTAATCGTGCCGCTGGTGCTGGCCGAGGGCGAGAGCCGGTTTTCGACCCCGACGATTACCGATCATCTGCGAACGAATATTCATGTCGTCAACGCGTTTTTGGATCGTTCGATTACAATCGAGGGGTCGCAGGTCGTTATTGGCGCGTAAGCTCTTCTCAGCCTCTTTTCCCCGCACGCGGAGAAAGGAGGAGTCGATCGGGAAGTGCGGGGCACTTATTTGCGAAATATCCCACAACAGGGTTTGACTCATGTTTGAAATTGTCTTTCTTGGTACGTCGGCCAGCGCGCCGTCGGTGCATCGTGGATTGTCGTCCCAGGTGGTGATGGTCAAGGATCACCGCTATCTGATTGACTGCGGCGAGGGCACGCAGCGGCAAATCTTAAGAAGTGGAATCGGGTTCAAGCGGCTGAACCGCGTGCTGCTGACACACGGCCATCTGGATCATATTCTGGGGCTGGGCGGGCTGATGTCGACCTTTATGCGGTGGGAAAGCATCGAGGCGCTGGAGATTTGGGGCGGCGCATGGACGCTGGACCGCGTGCAGGATTTGATTTACAGCGTGGTGTTACGCGGGGCACAGTCGCCGATGCCGATTCATCTGATTGATCTTAAGCCGGGCGTGCTGATGGAAGATGCGGATTATTCAGTGGCGGCGTTTCCGGTGGTGCATCGCGGCAAAGATAACTACGGATTTGTGTTTCAGGAAAAATCGCGGCGGCCTTTTCTGGTCGAAAAAGCGGAAGCGATCGGTGTTCCGGCGGGACCGGAACGCGCGCGGCTGGTGCGCGGCGAAGCGATCCGGCTGGCGGACGGGCGCACGATTCAACCGGATGAGGTGCTGGGGCCGGATACGCCGGGGGCGCGGCTGGTGGTCACGGGCGATATTGGGGAATTGGATGGGCTGGAACGCGTGGCGGCGAACGCGCATGCCCTGGTGATCGAAGCGACGTACCTGGACGAAGACGCGGAGATGGCGCAAGCCTTCGGACATATGACGGCGGGGAAAGCGGCTCGATTTGCGGCGGAACATGGAATCGGGACGCTGCTGCTGACGCATGTGTCACGGCGGTACCGGGAGCGGGATATTGTGCGGGAGGCGCGGCAGTATTTCCCGAACACGTATGTCGTGCGGGATTTCGATCATTTTATGGTGGCGAAGGGGCGCGAGGTCCAGAAGCTGGAAACGGCGATGGCTTCGGATGACGCGCAGCCGGAGGAGTTATGAGCCGAGCCGCCGCGCCAATTGGAAAGTTCCTGACAGCCACGCAGAAAAACTCGGACCTCACTCCTAACCCCTCTCCAAAATCCTTGGAGAGGGGAAAAAGCGGCGCAGCGCCCCTACAAAAGAACGGTAAATTAACGTTTGAGTTGGGGGTGTGGATGCTGCTGTGTGTCAGCGTGGGGCTGGTGACGCTGATGTATGTGGGGATGGGATTGGCGGCGAGCAAAGGCACGCTGATCATGCCGCTGGATGACACCTATATTCATTTCCAGTATGCGAAACAAATGGCACACGGGGAACCGTTGGTCTATAACCCTGGCGACGACGCGACATCGGGCAGCACGAGTCTGATCTATACGCCGCTGCTGGCGGTGGGGTATCTGGTCGGGCTGCACGGGCTGAGGCTGGCATATTGGGCGGTGGGGATCGGCGCGCTGGCGCTGCTGATCACAGCGTGGCTGGTGTACAAGCTCGTGATGGCGGTGCCAGCCCAAAATCAACGGCTGCAACGGCTGATCGCGGTGATCAGTATGCTGGCGGTGGTGGCGAATGGGCCGCTGGCGTGGGCGGCGTTCAGCGGGATGGAAACGCTGCTGTTCACCATGAGCGTGATGCTGGCGCTGGATGCGTTTGTGAGGTGGACATCCAATACCGGGGCAATTCGTGAATTGCCCCTACGAAATGTGATGAGTACAGCAGCTTTTGTGGCGCTGGTGCGGCCCGAAGGCTTATTTGTCGCGCTGCCGCTGGTGGCCGTGATCGCGTGGGAAACGTGGCGCAAAAAGGAACGGATCAGCGCATGGTTCGCCTTGCCTGTCGCGGCGGTAGTGGCGCAGCCTGCGATCAACTGGCTGGTGACGGGATCGCCTTCGGCCAGCGGCACCCAGGTTAAATCACATTTCTATAACGAAACGATTCCTTTCATTGAGCGCATTCAAACCGTGTTGGAGTTTTGGTGGCGGATGTGGCGGGAATGGATCGTGGGGCGGAGTCCGGTCAGCGGGTGGTATGTGCCGCCGCTGATCTCCGTGCTGGCGGTGATGATGGTCATCGCGGCGCTTGTGATCAGTTGGAAGCGGCGGGCGATCCAACCGGCGCTGATGGCGGGCGGGTGGATGATCCTGCTGACGGCGGCGGATGCCACGCTGGATACTGGATTCTGGCAGTTCAAACGTTATCAAATGCCCGTGCTGGCGATCCTGTTTCCGCTGGCGGGGTGGGCGCTGGTGATGCTGGGCGACCAGAAGCCCACATGGGCAAGGCCCACAGCGCTCGGATTGGCGGTGCTGGTGGGGGTGCTGTCGCTGCCGCTGGTGCCGGATTACGCGGGACGGTATTACGAAAATATCGTCGTCACACGCGATCAGCAGGTGGCAATGGCGATGTGGGTTAAAAATCATGTGCCGGAAGAGGCGCGGGTGGCGGTGCATGATGT
>DATAMF010000196.1:0-6439 GCA_036260665.1 Aggregatilineaceae bacterium
CGCGCGTACGTCATGCCACTGGTCCGGGCGAAAATCGATGTCCAGCACCACTTTCACCCCAGCTTCTTGAGCCTGCTCTGCCGCGAACATCGTCGCGCTGCGGCTGGGTTCTTTGCTCAGATTCGTTCCCGCAAATTGAAACACAGTGCAATTCGTCACCGGAGCCGCCAGTACATCGTCGATGGTAAGGTTGATGTCGGCACAGTTATCCCGGTAATACACCAGCGGAAACTTGTCCGGCGGCTCGATGCCAAGCACAACAGCGCTGCTGCGATTCAGCGATTTGCGCGGAATAAACCGGGTTTCGACTCCCTCATTCACGAGAAAGTTGAGGATAAAATCGCCCACCGGATCAGTTCCCACTGCCGTTAGCAGTGCGCTTTTTAACCCCAGCCGCCGCGCCCCCACGCTGATATTCGTCGGTGATCCGCCGACATACGCCGCAAAACTGCTGATGTTTACAAACGGCGTCCCCACGTCATTTGAATACAGGTCGATTGAACTGCGCCCCATATTCAGTAAATCGTAAGTTTTGCGCATAGCGTCACCTGAGATCATCGGTCAATTCTTTCGCCGCCGCCATCACCATCTGGGCTAGCGGCGCGATTCGGTGATTCACGACGCGCACCGTCGGCCCCGAAATACCAATCGCCGCCAGCAGCGTCCCCATATAATCGTAGACAGGTGCAGCAATACACCGCACGCCCGCTTGATGCTCCTCATCATCCAGCGCATATCCTTGTTCTTGGACCGCTGCCAGATGCGCCTCGAATTGATCAATATGGGTGATCGTCCGCTCGGTTTCCCGACTCAAAACAGGTGGGATCGGCAAATCAGAAAAGGCCAGCAGCACTTTTCCAACCGCTGTGCAGTGTAAGGGGATCAGTCGCCCAATACCGCCCACCACGCGCAGCGAGGCTTCCGCCTGCACATCATCGATCATGAGTGCTTTTCCCTGAGAATAAACCGCTGTGTGCGCACACTCTCCCGTCTGCTCGACTAAACGGTAAAGATAGGGCTTGGCTTTTTCCCGGACAGGCATTCGGTTGAGCAGATGCCAACTCATGTGGCGGATCCGTTTTCCCAACACATACCCGCGCGTTCCGCTGTCCGGCTGCAAATAATCATAGTTGACCAGAGTTTTAACGAGGCGCGAAATGGTGCTTTTATCGAGTTCAAGGATGGAGGCTAATTCTGTGACACCCACGGCGCGATCTGCATTTGCGATCAAATCAAGTATTCGGATGCCGCGAGCCAAAGATTGCATTTCTGTCATGGATCAAAATACTCTTCTTGTTGCAATATTTCCAACAATCTACGGTTCAAAATGGAAATAGCAGGTATCTTTGTTGACAATGCTGCATAATCAGTGTACTTCTTATTTAGCAACCAGGCAAGAACTTGGACAAGATTTCCCCCTTGTTTTAATCAGCCTTAACTGGCAAGTTCTTTGACAGCAAAAGCGATTGCACAGGTAATATCCGCCGCGTAAGCAAAATCCATGACGGTATTGTGGCGACAGTTCGGATTTGGATTTGCTCCCGGTTTGGACAAAAAATCTTCCGATACGACCACTGCCGAATAACCCTGTTGCTGAAACGAAGCATGATCGCTGCGGTTGATTGCCCCATCGTATAGATGTCGATCCGAGCCGCCGCTGCTGCTTGTTCCCTTGTAGATGTGTGCCGGAGACAGCTTACCCATACATGCCGCCCATGATGCAATTATGTCGGCCAGCGGAACGCTGGCATCTCGTATAGTGGGGTTGGTATATCCGGCATGAATCTGGAAGATGCGTTGCCGATCGCTGTTATATCCGATCATATCAGTACAGATCACAGCTTTCACAGGCGCGCCTATTGCCTTAAGCATCGCCGCATACGCGTTGCTCCCGATCATGCCTGCTTCTTCAGCATTAAAAAAGCTGAACCGTACAGTGTGCGTCAATTGCCCCCTGAATTGCGCCAAATATCGCGCAATTGCCAGCGTAGCCGCGATCCCCGATGCATCGTCGTCAGCGCCAGGACCCGGATCGACTGCCGGGTTATACCCTTCATCGCTGGCGGTTGTGGAATCGAGATGGCATCCCACGATCACAAGCTGTGCACCCGGACCGGGTTGAGGACATAACCACCAGGGAAACCAGGGTTTCAATTCAAATAGCCTCTCTATTTGAATTCGCAATTCCGCCGGAGAGATGTCTCCAAATTCGCCTGATTGCATAAACCCTTCGCCCAGCACTTCTTGTAACGGCTTGAACCAGCGATCGGGCGGATCAGGCCATGGATGTCTGATCAGAATCGCCCGAATTTTTTCTAATAGTTCGGACGAAATTTTGAAATACCCCTGCCCCGGTAGATCAGCCATGACATTATGCAGTATTTTGCCACCAAAGGTGAAACTATGCTTGTATGCACAGTATCCCATCGCGTTCAAATCGTTGACCAGTGCATTCACCACGCGGATATTATCTGGATGGGCCTCGTGCCGCGACATAATGACGCCCTCACCATCTAGCGGAGTCACCCCGCTGTAGCGCTCCACATTTGCCTGCAATGAGGGTGCTGTAACGGTGCAGAGATAGGGCAGCAGGTCACCCGGCTCTGAATTAATCCGCCCGTCCATCAATGTTTTAGGCCAGCGGCTGATGTGGAGTTTTGCATTTCGCTGCATCATATCAGCATCGGGGGCTGTGCTGAGCAAATCGGGATTCGGCTGTAAGAATTGGAAATGCCCGTGTGGGAGGTTAAGCTGTTCGTTGCTTTCCGATGGTCCCAGCGTCAGTAGGATGCGCTGCCCATCATAATACAACACCTTATGCCGCTTCAGTTCCTCGGCGGTTTGTTCATTGATGCAGTCGAGTTGCACAAACAACAAATCTTCGATGGATATATCAAGCGCTAGCACATCGACTCGGACCCGCCGCCCTAAGAATTCCGCCATCGCCAAATCGGTCACCAAAGCCAGCAGAATCCACGAGCCATCTGCATTCCGTTCACAAAAGTAAGGCACCATGCCCGAAACATAATCGAATTGCTCACGTGCTCCGGTGATTCGCACAAACTGAAGCGGATAATCTCGCACCAGCAGCGCCGCGATCACAGGATGCGGCACAGCAAAATAACCGTGATCAGAGGCAGTTCCACGCATCACCCGATCAGCGCTGACGAAGAGCACTTCGCGTCGATTCGTGGGCAAATACTCGGCGGCTGCACAGAGTGCTTTTGGCAAATCGCCCTCTTGAATCAAGATGTGGTCAATCGTAGGGAGAAACTTCGCTAAATCACAGGTCGCTGCCGCTGAGAATTCTTGTGGAACGATCAACAGTGTTTGAATTCTCGACCCGGCGAATTGTTCCAATGCACGAGCTGTATCAGGTAGCACATCTATACCGAGTACTGAACGTTTATGAGATACGAGGCGAGGCATTCCAAAGTGCTGATCCAACATCATAATGACAGATTTAGTCACACTGGGCGATTTCATGGTAATCCTTAGGTTGCTAACGTCTGTTTTTCCCATTTTCCTCTGGGAGGGATGGCAGTCTACCTACTTCTATGAATGCGTGCTGCAACCATTTATCACAAAGGAGGGAGAATAAATTCATGTAAGCTGAATTGTGATTCTGCAAGGATGCTGGTACTATAAAAATGCTATAAATGAATAAAAAGCGGCTCCTATGAACCTATCAATCCTGACGGTTGATGATCTTGCCTATCATTGCACCGGCGATACACAGAAGTTCTACCGCCAACAGTCTTACGATCCTCAGTTCTGTTTCGAACTCCTGCGTCGCGCCCTGGCCGAAGAACAGACCGAAGCATTCTCGCGCGTCTATCAAATCTATCACTCCCAGGTTCAGAATTGGGTTTACCACCATCCTCGTTTTATTCAGACCGGCGAAAGTGCCGATTATTTCGCTAGTTTTGCCCTGACCAATTTTTATTTCGCGCTCCGAGGGACTAAGTTCGCGCAGTTCGCTGCTTTATCCCAGGTCATGGCCTATTTAAAGCTGTGTGTGCATACATCCATAGCCCAGTACTTGCGCACTCAGTCAGCCGCACTGCTGGCTGATCTGGAAGAAGCCCACTTGATTGGCAGCAATGACCATATTGATTCGGATATGAATACGGCAGACATCTGGTTCCGTATTTGTGAACTCCTGACCGACGCCAAAGATCGGCTGTTAGCCCATATCGTATTTGTACAGGATCTCAAACCCGCTGAAATCGTAGATCGTTATCCACAGCATTGGCGCACGCCGCGCGAAGTGTCTGTGGCCCTACAACGCATTCGGCGTACATTGCGCAGCGATGTGGAACTTCAACAGTGGGCAAAGGTGTGATAGCTCGCTCTTTTTTGCATTCATACGATTAAAACAAGTATCTCAGAGCCGAGGTTTTTTCGGATGGCATGTACAAATCCCCCACCGCTCACTGAAGACGAAATCACCGCTGCATTGGATGGTGAAGCGGAACTGTCGGTGCAGCAGCATCTCGCCCATTGTTCAGATTGCACCGCCCGGTTAACTCGCGCCCGGCAGCTCGAACAGCGGCTGCGAATCAAGCTTCACCGTTGGAATTGCCCAACACCACAGGAACTAGGCGACTATTATTTCAAGCTTTCGCCCCGCGAACAGGATATTACAGAACACCTCAAATCATGTGTTCGTTGTAGCGATGAGTTAGCTGAATTACAGCGTTTTTGGGAAACTGAAGCGGTAAAAGTTTTGCCTACACCCCAATCCAAACGGACGCGCGCCTTTTTGGGAGAATGGGTTGCCCAGTTACTGCCTAAAACATCGGCTTTAGCCGCGCGAGGGGTGGACAAGGGGCCATTGGTCGCTCAGGCTGGGGATATTACTATTTTTCTCGCGGTCGAATCAACCGCGCAGGGAATCTTGCTCACTGGACAACTGGCGGCCCCTGATCAACAGGTTTGGTTTGGCGCAATCGTAGAAATTATGCAAGCGGATACCCTGCAAGCCGCTGTCGTAATAGACGAATGGGGAAGCTTTCGCCAAGACCCCTTCCAGCCCCAACCAACCAACTTCCGCATTACTTCCATTGGGGGACAGACCATCTTGCTGAAGGATGTGGTTTTTACAGACCTATGACGGTTGAAGATCTGATTCAGACTTTGTTAGATGCCCCCTCCTCAGTACGTGAACGCGCCTTGCTGTTCTCGCCGGAAGAAGCGGAACGACTTATCGACCAGCTAAAACGCGAGGCGGATCGCCATTGGTGGATTAACGCCAATCGCTCACTTCAATTAGCTGATTTGATCGTGCAAATCGGTCAAGCGCGTTGTGACCTGCGTCAGGAAGCCCTGGGGTTGATGGCGCGGGGTGATGCGCTCAAATTTCTCGGCCAAATCGAAGCCGCCTGGGATCTGCTTGATCAGGCTGGGACTCTGTTTCAAACCGCTGGCGATCAGGTTGGCTGGGCACGCACTCGGATTGGGCGTTTGTTAATTAGTGTCGATCTCAACCGGGTTCGTCAGGCATTGGAGGAGGGCGAACTGGCCCGCCAGATAGTAGTACAATCCGGTTCTGACGAAATTCTCCTGCGCCTGCATATCAACACCGCCATTGTCTATGATCTGCTTGGCGATCATCATCACGCCCTCACGCTCTACCACGATGCCTTAGCTATTTCAGAAACCCTGGGCGAGACGGGGAAAAATTATCTGGGCATGCTTTATACCAATATCGGTTATGCCTACAATTTTTTGGGTGATTTTCGTCAGGCTCTGGCCTATTATGAACGTGCCCACCAAATTTTAACGGAACGCGGGGAACTTGGCGGAGCTGCCGTAGCTGAGTTAAATATTGCTTATATTGCGCAATCTCAGGGCCGCTACCGTCACGCACTGCAAATTTTGCACCGTATCCAGGGCTTGTTAGCGGGGCAGTTCCCTGCCGAATATGCTTCAGCCCGCCGGGTGATGGTGGAATGTTACCTCGCCTTGAATCGGTATCAGGAAGCCCGTGATCTCGCCCGCCAGGTCGCCTCAGATTTTGAGAGCCTCGGCGCCGACTATGAACGCGCCTGCACGCTCGGTCATCTGGCAACTGCCGAAGCCGAATTGCTCAACTTAGCAGCCGCCCAATCAGCTCTCGAAATCTCCGAAACCATTTTTTCCTCCCTGGATTCTGCGGCATGGAAGGGCACCATTCACCTTCGCCGGGGAAGAATTGCGCTTCAGCAAGGAGATTTGCATCGAGCGCAGCGCGAGGCCCAGCTCGCAGGGGGTGATTTTGCTTCAGCCGAGCAGCAAACGAATGCTGCATTTGCCTCCCTCTTAGATGCACAGGTTCTCCTCGCCAGTGGAAAATCTGTCGCGGCGATCCACTCGGCACAGGATATTTTGCACACGGCTCGGCACAGCCGGGTGCCGGAACTGGCCCACAGCGCGCATGTGTTATTGGGTCAGGCCA
>DATAMF010000219.1:0-12996 GCA_036260665.1 Aggregatilineaceae bacterium
CGCTCAGCAATACCTCACCCATAGTCCAGGCGGTGCGATTATCCCTCCGCGCTGGTCGCCGCCGCTGCGCCGCGCCTGGCATCTCTGGTATCTACTCGGCTGCGGTGTGGCCGCTGTTACATTCAGTTTATGGACGCGCCGGGAAATGAACGGGAGCGCATTCGCCATACGCTCCCACAAAAAAACTCATTCACGCGCCAAGTGAGTTGGCGGGCAGGCTATTCGATTTCGGGCGGGATGAAGAAGGTTATGCTGCCAAGCATAGTATTCAGCACGGCATCACCCTCATCGGCCATCGATTCGACGGCATCCAGGTCAATCACAAACGAAGTCGCCAGATCGGGTACATAGACGGACAGCACGGCACCGAGATGCGATTCGCCGTCGATGGTGAAATAATAGGGCAGCAGCGTGCCCGGATAACCGTAGACGGTCACATCTTCGTAAGCTTCTTCGTCGTAGGTCAGATCGTCAACTTCCAGCGACTCAAGATAACCGATCATGGTGTCATAAGCGTCTTGATCGGAGGCTCCATCGTAGGCGATGACGTAGATGTTGATGTTGCTCTCTTCGTCGCTGATGATAGCTTCATAGCCGCCTTCTTCGTCCAGATAGAAGGTCGGGGTCGGCCAGTCCCATGGATAGAGGAAACTGATGCCCATAGCGATGTCAGTATAGCCGCGATAGTTGACGTCGAGGCCTTCGTTATCGACGGTGACAGCGGCATTCGAGAGATACACGTTGCCCGCGATGTCTTCCATACGGATGGTCAGGATGTAATCACCGGATACGGCGGGTTCGTAGTGGTAGGTGAACGGTTCGGCCCCAAAGGTAAGCGGATCGGAATCGGCGGGCACGAGTACATATTCCCCGTTTTCGTCGAGATAGCGCCACGTGGGCAGGAACTGATCACCGAGGTTGGGCGTGAGGTTAAATGGCGTTGATCCCGTGCCGGAAATGGCCCAAACACTGATCACCGAGCGGGTGTTCATGTCGAAGATCAGATAGGCGGTCAGTGGTTCGCCGCCCTGGGGGGTGTATTCGCCGCTGATGATCACGGTGTCTTCGCTTTCGCGGTCAAAAAGGAGCAGAGTAGGAATGGACACCACACCATCGGTGATGACGGGCATTTCGACGCCCCAGGTAAATTCGTTCGACTGGAAACCGTCGGGGAAGTCGATCAATTCTTCGCCATCTGGCCCGACCTCGGACGATTCGAGCGGCGATTCGTCCAGCATGATCGCGGTGGTTTCATCGAGCATGAGAGTCGCGGAGAACGATACTTCGACAATATCCTGACCGTTGGTATTAAAGACCACTACCGGCGGTTGGTGGATGCTGACGACATCACCGGGAAAAACGCCCGTAATCGACACGGCATCTTCGGCGGCCAGAACGGGAACATTCGTCGCGGCGGTGCCGTAGTAAACGCCGAGGAAGTTCTGCCATTCGGCCATGAAGGGCACCTGCTGCGGATAGGCCACTGCGCCCCCGTAGGCTTGATAGACCCGGTCATTGGCGGGGAAGTAGACCGATACGCCGTATGAATCGGCCAGCGCCGTGCTGGATTCGTGATAGACCACCAGATTATCCGTCGCGTCGATGAGACTCTGCGCGGCCTGATCCACGGCGCTGTTTTCAGAGAGATCGATCAGCAGGTTGAGGAAATGAACCAGATCGATGGACGAAAAATAACCGGCTTCGTCGGGCGTGCTGCCGCCAAAATAGAGGGCATTGTTGCGGGCGTCACCCATCGCACTCAGGACATCGCCGCTGTTCGCGCCGACGACTCCGATAAATTGGGTCATGGCTTCTTCGGCGGCGGCGGCCTGCGCCAGGTCAATGATACCGAGATCGAAGCGGTCATTGCCTTGAGCGGCCCATTCACCTTCGGCATAGGAAAAAACGTAATCCTTGACGATTTCTGTTCCCAGATCGGCTACAGTCATCGTGGGATTGGCGAGCAGTTTGGGGAATGTCACATCGTAGGCCCAGCCCATCGCCGGTTCGGTTTCTTCGGCAAGAATGGCGTAATCGGCGTAGGGAGCCAGCAGCTTGATCACGTCAAACTGGGCCATCAGGCAGGCATCGAAACCGACCAGATCAAGTTTGCGTCCCAGCGTGGTGGTGACGGCGGAGAAAGCCTGATCAAGTTCCAGCATACTCAGGGCGTCGTCACCATCGGACTGATCCCAGCCGAAGCCCGTCCAGCCGCCGCCGTGATCGGACATAATCAGGGCATAATGATCGGCGGGGTAGGTGGTGGCGGCCCAGAGGACAAAATCGGTAAGGGTCTGCGGATCGCCCTGGTTGACTTCGCCTAACGAGGCGATCACAGGCGAGTTGACGACCTGCCAGTCGCCGTCCTGGGTAAGCAGGAAGCGGCGCGCATCGGTCCAGGAGGGGTCGGCGGTGGTACGGTCGACCTGCGCCACAAATTGAACCTGATCGGTGCTGCCGACAAATTCAACTTCGTTGATGTCCAGCATCATGCCTAGTTCGATGTCGCTGGTGTCGGCGGTGGAGTAGAGCATAATGGTCCAGGTGGCCGGATTCTGAGCCTGGGTTGGTGTAGGCTGGAATGAAGCAGCGACCAGCAATACCACAAGGATGAGTAGAATTTTGAGGCGTAACTTCATATTCGGTTCCTTCACAAAAAAATGGAGATAAAGTTAATATACAGTGAGGAAGGTAATAAAGTCAAGTTAAGGATACGGTTGAAGGATGGTGAATTATTCCCCCAACTTGGGCTAAGTTGGGGGAGTATTGTGTCCTAAAACTATGGGGCGTAATTGACCGACGCGGCGATGTCGTTGATGGCATCGGTCCACTGATCGAACTCGTCCACGGGGCCTTCGGCCATCACGAGGATGGCAGTGTCGTTGATGTTCATCACGATCACCAGGGAGATGGTCGTTTCACTGGTCAGGGAGATGGTGGTGGCGTCACGATCACCGATGGTGGTTTGTTCCAGCGGGCTAAAGGTATAGACTGGAGCCTCGCCTTCCTCGCTGAAGGAACTAGAAAAACTTGCCACAAAGCTGAGGAAGCCCGCAAAAAAGCCGGTCATAAAGACGGGATCGTTTTCTTCCGGGAGCAGCAGGCCTGCACTCGTGCCCGGCACCAGAGGGGCGACGGTGATCTGAAGCACACCCGGCGTAGACGCGAGGAGATCGTCTGATTCTTCGGAAAATTCGACGTTCGAGACGTTGGCACCGAACCCATCTTCACCCGGCTGCGCAAACCAGCCTTCGGGATAGGTGAAGCTCAAGCCGTCTTGATCATACTGCTGATCACCTTGCGCCAGCGCGAGATTCGGCAAAAGCAGAACAAGCAACAGTGCGACTACCAGTAGTTTTTTCATCACTTAGCTCCTTGCTCAAATGCGGATACAGAGAGAGAGTATAGGCTGATATGATGGGGAGCGAAAATGAGGCGGTGAGTGAGATGCAAATGAGACAGATTTTGATCACCAAAGCAGGCACGCCGGATGTGCTGCGAGTGGTGGAAGCACCCGTTTCGGAGCCGACTGTTGGGCGCGTGCGGATCAAAGTGGCGGCGGCGGGCGTGAATTTCGCGGATGTGATGGGACGGCTAGGGCTGTATCCTGACGCGCCGCGCATCCCGTATGTGCCGGGTTATGAAGTGGCGGGGGTAGTGGATGCAGTCGGGGAGGGTGTAGACGCGGGGCTGACGGGGCAGGATGTGATCGCGCTGACACGGTTCGGCGGCTACAGCGAGTATGCGTGGGTGCCCGCGATCCAGGTATTTCCACGCCCGGCGCGATTTTCGGTGGAGCAAGCGGCGGGGTTCCCGGTGGCCTATCTGACGGCGTATGCGACGCTGGTCGCACTGGCGGGGATCAAACACGGCGAGCATGTGCTGGTGCATGCGGCGGCAGGCGGAGTCGGGCTGGCGGCGGTGGACATCTGCCGGATCTTCGGGGCGACGGTGTACGGTACGGCATCACCGCAAAAACATGATTTTCTGCGGGAACGGGGCGTGCAGTATCCAATTGACTACCGGCACCAGGATTTTGAGAAGGAGATCAAACGGCTGACGAAGGGCAAGGGCGTGCAGATTGCGCTGGATCCTATCGGGGGGCATTCGTGGACCAAAAGCTACCGGAGCCTGTCACCGGGCGGGCGGCTGGTGATGTGCGGGGTGTTTTCGCTGGCTCCCAAGCCGAATCGATCTCTCTGGGCGGCGATCAAACTGGGATTGACGATCCCCTGGCTGCGGTTTAACCCGATTTCGCTGACGAGTGATAACAAGGGCGTGTTGGGGTTGAACATTGGCAAATTATGGGACCGGCAGGAGATCGTGCGCCAGTGGGTTGATCAACTGGTGGCGTGGCAAGATAACCTGAACGTCCACGTGGATCGGGTTTTCCGATTCGAGGAAGCGGCTGAAGCTCACCGCTATATGCAGGAACGGCGCAATATCGGTAAGGTGATTCTGGTGCCCTAGGCTGGCTGCTGCAACAGGCGATCCACTAAGGCGGTAAAGGACTGCATATCCAACGGTTTAGGCAGGAACCCATCGGCGTTCAACTGGCGAGCCAATTCCTGGGCGTTGGGATGGGCGGAAAGGACCAGTACGGGCGTATTTTTAAGCTGGTCGGTGCTGCGGATGAAACCCAGAACAGCGTCTCCGGCGGCGTAGGGCATCATGAGGTCGAGGATGATCAGATCGGGGCGGATATAACACGCCTGGTAGAGGGCATCCAAACCATTCAAGGACGCCACCGTTTCATGACCGGCGCGATTGAGGATGAGTTGCAGCATTTTCTGAAGTTCTTCATCATCTTCGACAATAAGGATGGTTGCCATTGGATTCCCTTTGAATGAATACCTACTGGTCTCATTGTACGTCTGGACAAGGGCCGAGGCAAGCAAAAATATGAAAAACGGGTAGGCATTCGGTTTGGATCAGGTAACAAGTTTTCAATCAGCAAGAATACGGATCATTGTTTCCGCGTCTATATTACCGCCGCTCAGAATAACTCCTACCCGGCCTGAAAGCTGAACGGCTCCACTCAGGAGGGCGGCGACTCCCAGCGCGCCGGATGGCTCCACGACAAGCTTCATGCGGTAGAACAAAAAGCGCACTGCGTCAATGATGGCGGCTTCGGTGACGGTCTGCATATCGTCTACATAATGGCGGACGAGCGGAAAAGTCACCTCGCCTAAGGATGGGGTACGCGTGCCATCGGCAATGGTCGGCGGGTTGTGGACAGTATGGAGAGTCCCTGTGCGGAAGGAACGGGTGGCGTCGTCGGCCAGTTCGGGTTCGATGCCGATGACGCGGCAGGCAGGGCTGAATCCTTTGGCCGCAATCGCGGAGCCGCTTAACAATCCGCCGCCGCCGCAGGGAACCAGTAAGGCATCGAGCGGGGCGACATCCTGCAAGAGTTCGAGGGCTGCCGTGCCCTGACCCGCCACGATATGGATGTGATCGTAAGGCGGAACGACGGTGTAGCCGTGTTCGGCGGCAAGCGATTCGGCAATGGTGCGGCGATCCTGGGTGTGGGGATCGTAGAGAACTAATTCTGCGCCGTAGCCTTCGGTGGCCGCGCGCTTGATGGCGGGGGCGTTGGTGGGCATCACAACGATGGCGCGGATTCCCAGCGTCCGGCAGGCAAGGGCTACCGCCTGGGCGTGATTACCGGAGGAATAGGTGATGACGCCGCGCGCCTTTTCAGCATCGGAAAGTTGGATGATGGCATTAAATGCGCCGCGCGCCTTAAACGCCCCGATCCGCTGGAAATTTTCACACTTCAGGAAGACATCCGCGCCGACCTGCTGATTCAGGGTGCGGGCGGTGAGTACGGGGGTGCGATGGATGTAGGGGCGAAGGCGGTCGCTGGCGGCCTGGACGAGTTCAAACATGGTGATCTCCTGTAGAACGGGGCCATTATATCACAGGCGTTCGGCAGCACGCAGGGTGAGGTGCCACAGGAGACGCAGCAGGAGTTCGCGCCCCAGAAAGGTGAGGCTGATCAACAGCCCGGCCCAGAGGGGATGGAGATCGAGCAGGTAGGCTCCCGCAGAGCCAAACGTAAACAGCATGAGATAGCGGTCACTGAGGGCTAGATAGATAGGCGCTTCCCCTAAGAAGGTGAGGATTAGCGCCGCGATGCTAACATCGAGGAGCCACATGAGCAAGACGATCAAGAGGGTGCTCGAAATGGCAGTGCGGACGGAGGTGGAGATTGAACTGCCCGCCAGTGCGGCGGCGATCATCAGCGCGAACTGCTGGGCACGGTCAATGAGAAAGATGATCATACCGCTGATGATGCTGAGCATGAACACTGCTGCGGGGTTGAGGATGGGAAACTGGCGGTAGATGGTCAACGCGCTGAGGACACCCAACCCAACGGCAGTGAAGATGAGGATGATTGCGAGGCGGCGCAGCATATAGCGGATGCGCCACAGCGCGCCAGCGGCTTTTTCGAGGACCAGGGTTTCGGTGCGGATGGGGGAAATGCGCAGGGTTTCCCAGGTGCCCTGTTCGCGCTCACGGGCGATGGTCGGGGCGAGGGCGATGCTGAGGGGGAAGGACCAGGGGAACAGCGAGGGCAGGAGCAGAAAGAGAATAGGCAAACAGACACAAGCGCTCATATAGGTACGGGGAGCGTATAAAAAGGCGGTGACATACAAGAGCGGGAAGATGATCAGTGGGACGCTCAGGAGGTTGCGCATGAGATCGGGAACATGGTTCCAGAGCGGCGGGTAATTTTTCTCGCGCTGGTAGATGGTGTGATGGGCTGGCGCAAACAGGAGCGCGCGCAGCAGATGCCAGGATGACACGATTTTTCCTTTACCCCCTAGCTGCCTGATCGTCTTTCGCCGCGAGCAGTCTGATCGGTGAGGTTACTTTATTATAGGTGTTGGGGGGCGGAAAATCGGAAAACAGAACAACAAAACAACAAAATAACCAGAAAATCAGGAGCGCAATAGAAATTAGCTATTGAGCGACGTGCAGAGTCCAGGCCCAGAGGATGCGCACGGCGATCTCCCGCACGAGCAGGGTCAGGCTGATGGCGAAAAGCGCATAGACAGATGGCATTGTGAAGGTATAGGTGGGCGTGGGGCCAAGCGCAGCGATCACCTCGATGGACGTGGAGCCTTGGGGTTGGAAGGTCTGAAGCAGGACAGCCAAGCCCACATCAAAGAGCGAGAGAATCAGAACGGCTAAGGCGGCTCCGGGTAGGGCGGTACGGGCGGAGGCGGTCGAAGCACTGGCGGCTAACATCGAGACGACCAATAGAACGAACTGCTGGAGGCGGTCAATCATAAAGAGAGCCGCACTCAAAAAGGGAATGAGAAGCGCTGCCGAGCATAAAATGGCGGTAGGCTGGCGTGACTCACCCAATTCACTGTAGAGCGGATTGGCCCAGAAGGAGATGGCGCTGATCACAAGCGCGGTGATGATGAGCAGCGCGCTGATGATCCGAAGCGGGCCGCGCAGCCACCATAACATGGCGCGGGCCTTGCCTAGAATGAGTTGATCGAGGGTAAGCGGCGTGGTGCGCAGAATGTCCCAGGTGGCATGTTCGCGTTCATTGACGATGATCGGGGCGATGGTCAGGGCGAAAAAGATTAAACTTAACAGCAGACTCCCCGCCATAAAAAGAAGCAGATTCCTCACGAAAAATCCAAGCATGGTGCAGGCATAACACAGCACCCCGCCGATCAGCAGCATTTCACCTGTGGCGCGCGAGGCAACATGTGTCGCGCCTTGATACCACAGGGGGGGATGGCTGATCGCGCGGCGGAAAATGGGATTATCGATAGTCGCTAAACTGTGAAGAATTTTCCAGGAACTCATAATGGCTCCGAGTCTACGATTGTATATACACGGGTAGTGCGCTTTCCCCGCACACCGGGAAAAAGGGTGTTCGTTTCAAAGTGGATGCGCTATGATATTTTGCTGTTCTGATCGTGTATTGATTAACGAATAAAAGGAGCAAATTCAGATGAAACGTCTGGTGATGATGATCGTGGTGGGACTGGTGCTGGCGGCGTGCGGGTCAGGGGACGGTAAGTGGGTGGATCATGCATATACGGCGGTGGGTGACGATACCGATCCCGATAAGCTGGTGAAAACAACGGTCTTCCAGCCCAGCGATGATCTGAATGTGGTGGTGGTGCTGGGGTCGCATAACCGGGATCTGGCGGCGATGGCGGTGTTTACCGATCCCACCGGACGGTCAATTCCCACCGATGTTTTGGAACTGGATAAAACGGTAGGGCCGGTGACGTTTGGGCTGGATTTTGAACAATCCGGCGAACAGAACTGGACCGCAGGCGATTGGCGCGTGGATGTGTATGTGGGTGAACCGCAGAAAAACGTGGATTTTGTGCCGACAGATGATAATTTTCAGACTGGCATAAAGTTCCGCGTGGAAGCACCGACACAGGCTGGTTAATCCAAGAGAATAGTGTACCCTTTCACGAGCTTTTGGTGAGCTTTAGCCACTGTGCAGGAGACAAAAGAATGTAGTATACTTTAATTATGCAGTTTAACTATTGGTTAGATTCACCAAGGAGATGTTATGGCTGTACAAGCTAAGGTTGCCGAGCATATCAATCCTTACGAAGTTGCACTTCGACAGTATGATCGCGCGGTGGCTTACTTAGATTTACCTCAAGGAATTAGAGCTTTTTTGCGGTACCCCAAGCGGGAATTTTCCGTTAATTTCCCTGTTCGGATGGATAACGGCGATATTAATATTTTCTCCGGCTACCGTGTGCATCACAGTACGGTATTGGGACCGTCCAAGGGTGGTATCCGGTACGCGAAGAACGTCGATCTGGATGAAGTGCGCGCGCTGGCAATGTGGATGACCTGGAAGTGCTCGCTGGTGGGGCTGCCCTACGGCGGCGCGAAAGGCGGCGTGATCTGCGATCCGTACAGCATGAGCCAGGCGGAACTCGAACGGCTGACCCGACGGTATACAAGCGAAATCAGCATCATGATCAGCCCGCACGGTGATATTCCCGCGCCGGATATGGGCACCAACGCGCAGACGATGGCCTGGATGATGGATACCTACAGCATGACAGTGGGGTATTCGGTCCCGGCGATTGTGACCGGCAAGCCGCTGAACATCGGCGGCAGCCAGGGACGCACGGAAGCGACCGGACGCGGCGTCATCATCTGCATGGATGAGGCACTGCGGCGCATGGGCCACAATGATCCCGCGCAGATTCGCGTGGCGGTCCAGGGCTTTGGTAACGTAGGAACCTACGCTGCCAAACATGCCTTCGATCTGGGCTACAAGGTGGTCGCCGTGAGCGATGTGACCGGCGGCTACTATAACGAAAACGGCCTCGATATTGATGATGTGATGGCCTACACCCGCACGACCAAACATAATGTGCTCGAAGGCTACAAAAACGCGCAAAAGATTACGAACAGCGAACTGCTGGCGGTGCCGTGCGATGTGCTGGCCCCGTGCGCGATGGAAAACCAGATCACGGATGCGAACGCGAACGATATCAAGGCGTTCCTGATCGTGGAAGGCGCGAACGGCCCGACCACACCCGAAGCGGACGATATTCTGTTCCACAAGGGCGTGGAGATTATCCCGGACATTCTGGCGAACGCCGGCGGCGTGACTGTGTCCTACTTCGAGTGGGTGCAGGGGCTGCAATCGTTCTTCTGGGACGTGGAAGAGGTCAACCGGCAGCTACGGCGTGTCCTGATCCGTGCCTATGATGAGGTCATCCGCATCAAGGATCAGTACAAGGTGGACATGCGCACCGCCGCGCAGATCACAGCGATCAAGCGTGTGGGTGACGCGACCCGCACACGGGGCATTTACCCGTAAATCGATACTTTTGGACAAACGCGAGGACGATTATTCGTCTCGCCATATGTCTCTCGTGAGGGCGCTGAGGACTGCGCCCTCACTGCTTGTATAGGGTTGACTAACAGACGGGATTGATACCAAGGGGGCGAATCGGCGATCCAACCTTTTTCTAACGGGCCGCAGGTTAGGGAATGGTAAAAGCAGCCTACTTATTTAACCTTAATTGGGATAAAAGTAACCTACTTTGGGATAAATGTGGGAAAGATTTAGCCTAAATGGGGCGAGATTCAGGTTAAATGCGGAGGGATTTGGGTTAAATGACCCCGACGGACCTCACCCCCGGCCCCTCTCCAAATTCTTGGAGAGGGGAGAAAAGCGGACGCGGCGAGGCGTCGCGCGCAGAACCTCACCCCCTCGGTTTCCTGCTCCAACCGAGTTGGCAAAGGGGGAAGATCGGGGAGGCCGATCTAACAACGTCATCCGGGTAGCCCGTGGTGTCGAGCCAGAACCCTACCCCCGGCCCCTTCCCGCAAGCAGGACTGGGGGAAAAGCGGACCCCACCCCGGCCCTCCCCGCAAGCAGGGAGGGAGAGAAGCGGGCGCGCGGACGTTGACTGAAGAACCTCACCCCCTCGGTCCCCCTCTCCAACCGAGTTGGTAGAGGGGGAAGATCGGGGAGGCCGATCTAACCACGTCATCCGGGTAGCCCGTGGTGTCGAGCAAGAACCCTACCCCCGGCCCCTTCCCGCAAGCAGGACGGGGAGAGGAGCGGGGCGATTCGTGAGGGGAGGCAATGAGATCGGTGCTCCGAAATGTAGAAATTCGAGAGTGGTCAGTTTATACCCTGAGAGGGAGCTTGCATTTTTTCGACATAATCATCAAGGTATCTAATCAATTCATCTAGGGCCTGATTAATTTTACTTTCTCGAACCACCACCTTGACTTCTTCGCGTTTCCCATTGACCTCAACTTCTTGTAAAACTGCTTTCCCTTGCGCATTGGTTTGATACTCAGGTATCCAATAGTTGCCATCAAAATTCTTGTAATCCCCTTGGAAGTCGATTATCTGCAAATTATTGACCAACAATGGGAGGTTACAGGGTTCAAGTTTTAATGGAATTATCTTTTTATGGTTTTCAATGGCGAAGGTGAGTTCTTTTTCAACATACTCGGATTTTATAGAGGACGGAGTCAATATAAACAGTAAATGTGTGCATTCATTTAATCCCTCTTGAATTTTTCGAGGCCAGTTATCGCCGGGCGAGATACTATCCTTGTCGCGCCATACGCGAAAACTGTGAAGTTCAAGCCGGGATTGTAAACGCGACACAAAATCTTTATCTTCACTTGAATAACTTATGAATAGCAGCAACTTTTGTCTGGGCGATACTTCGAGTTTGGAGCTTTCATGGCGGAGTTGCGCTGCTCTAGCTGCGTCTTCATCAGACACTTCTTTGACCGTGAGTTTTTTCCAATAATATCTTATCGTCAACAAAGCAGTTGTACCCACAAAGAAAATTGCTAATGCAATGATGCCTGTGTAGAGAACAATCTGGCCTGTATTGGTTCCCTGGAGATTAGTCTTCGCATCTGGTTGTGATGAAGTGTCCTCTAAAATCGGCGATTCCACCTCAATGGAAAAACGGAGTGGATCAAATTGGGGAGGAAATTGCAATTGTGAAAGAATATCATCCGGTAAATAGACTGTTATTTCCAAATCATTTTTACCGAGTGCATTTTCGCCTATGGGTTTGATCGCCCATTTCCACCAATTAATTGCACTCGGATTCATGTTCAGGACGTTATCTTGTTGGGCGGCTTCGATTCTAAAATTTTCAACATCGACCCCTCCCAACCGCACTCCCATACGTGGATAAAAAGGCACATATCCGCCATTCACGAGTGGCAGAAATGTTGGGGTAGGCTGTGGTGTTCCGACCTTATAGTCAGGTGTTGCCGTCGGTGGAGGATTCCAGATGAATGTGGCATTGGGAGAAGGATATCTGAATTGAATTTCAACCCGTATTTCAGATAATTCATTGACTTTTAATCGGGTTGGGGCATAAACACGCAGTTCTCCATCACCGAGAGAGATTACAACAGCCTGAGGTGTGGGGCTGGTATGGGTCGGAGTATCTAGATCCTCACTTGCGGTTCCATACAAGCCTATATCATCCCCCAAAACTAGTATTGCAATAATCTGGATTGCAAAGACAATACCTGCAATGGTGAGTGTTTGTCTATCTAGCCGACGCTCGCGCATAGATTACTCTTTGAAGATTTGTATTTTATAGGAACCTCTTCATATTACCATATGTCGTAGTCTGTGTCAGGCAAGCGTCAAGTAATCAGGGGTAGGCAGGGCGCGCATCGGGGGGTATACTTTCGCGCTGTTCGCACAAGGAAAGCATGACGCTTATTTCGAGGTTTTGTATGCGACGGACATTTTTCATCACGCTGGCGACGCTGATTTTTCTCGCGGCACTGTTCGGACTGACACGGTTACGCTCGGAGGCGAGCGTGGGCGCACAACAGGCGACGGTCCCACCGACGAATACACTGCGGCCCTCGGCAACGGCCAGCCCGACGATTCCCCCGACGAATACGCCGCGCCCCAGCGCGACACAACCGCCGACGAATACGGCGACCTCTACCCCTTCGCCCACGGCGAGCAGTACACCGACCAGCTCACCGACGGCGACGTATACACCCAGTCCGACGGCGACGATGGTCGGGCCGAACGAGTTTCCCGATAATTACAATCCGCTGACCGGGCTGCCGTATCCGAGCGAGGAGGCGCGCAACCGCCGGACGCTGATCGTCAAGGTGTCGAATTTTCCCGAATTGGTGCGGCCCCAGAGCGGGCTGAGCAACGCGGATATTGTGTTTGAATATGAGGTCGAAGGCGCGGTGACTCGTTTTGCGGCGCTGTTCCGCAGCCAGGGATCGGATCATGTGGGGAGTATCCGCAGCGCGCGGCTGATCGATCTGGAACTGGTGCCGATGTTCGGGGCGCTGCTGGCGTACAGCGGCGCGAATGCGTGGATCGACAATTTTATCATGACCTCCGACTGGCGCTGGCAGGCACTGTCCCCGCAGCACGGCGTGAATGATCCGTCGTTTGACCGTTTTCCCGAAGATGGTAAAGCGCTGGAACATACGATGTTCGGCAACACG
>DATAMF010000248.1:0-4341 GCA_036260665.1 Aggregatilineaceae bacterium
GGGCCGGGCGAAACATTGGGCGAAATGGCCTTGTTGGACGGTCAGCCGCGTTCGGCCTCGATTGTCGCGCTCGAACCGCTGCGCCTGCTCAACATCAACCGCGAGAGTTTTCATAACTGGCTGGGCAGCGTTCCGGCGATGGGCATGAGCATTATGTCCGCGTTGAGCCGCCGTCTGCGCGCCGCCGATAACGTGCGTACGGTGGACAGCCGCGTGGAGCAGCAGTTGGCCGGACAGGTCAACCGCCTGATGTCCGAAAAAGAGCAGTTGATCGAACTTCAGCGCGTGCGCGAAGAGACGAGTAATCTGGTGGTGCATGATCTGCGCAACCCGCTGTCGATTATTATGGGCGCGCTGAGTATGCTCGAACTGGTGCTGCCCGAAGAGGTGTTGGGGGCCAACCGCGAACTGCTCGATTTGATGGAATCGTCAATGGAACGGATGCAGCGGCTGGTCGATTCGCTGCTGGATGTGGCGCGGCTGGAATCCGGCGAACTGCCGCTGAATGTGATGGCGTGCAATTTGAAGCCCATTATTGAAGAGATCGGGCGGCGGGTGCAGATGCAGTCGCAGCTGCGCGAAGTCACGGTCTGTATTGAAGCGCCGGACAATTTGCCGCTGGTCGTGGTCGATGTTGAGAAGATGGATCGCGTATTGGCGAATCTGATGGACAACGCGCTGAAATACACCCCCTCCGGCGGGATGGTCACGCTGGCGGCGGAGGCGTATAACGATGCGGTCGTCATTCGGATTACGGATACCGGGCCGGGGATTCCGCCTGCGGATCGGGAGCGGATTTTTGAACGCTTCGCCCAGGTCAAAGGCGATCATGTGGCGCACGGGCGGCGCGGCTTTGGGTTGGGCCTGACCTTCTGCAAGCTGACGATTGAGGCACACGGCGGGCAGATTTGGGTGGAGGATGGACCGGACGGCGTGGGGAGCCAGTTTGTCTTTACCCTGCCGCTGGGGTAGGGCGATGGAGACACAACAGCTTTATCGACCCGTGGGACTGATTGAACTGCGGCTGATTCGAGAAGCAAATTATCGCCGCTTTCCGCCACGACTGCTTCATCAACCCTTGTTTTACCCCGTGCTGAATTACGATTATGCGGAACAGATCGCACGGGATTGGAATACCAACGATGCGGCGAGTGGATTCATGGGGGCGGTGACAACTTTCCATGTCGATACGGACTATCTCAGTCAGTTTGAAGTGCATGTGGTTGGATCTGCTGTCCATCGTGAATTGTGGGTGCCTGCCGAAGCGTTGGATGAATTTAACCAACATATCGAGGGCATGATCCGTATATTGGCCGTGTTTTACGGGGAGCGGTTCAGCGGCGAACGCGAGTGGTAGCGCCAGCATCCATCAGGTCAGCGGCGGCGGGTCGTCGAGGCGCACCGGGCATGTTCAAGTAGAATGAGATTCTGATGAGCATACCCTGTGAGCTGGTGGAATGAGGCTACAAGTCGGCGGCTGGCTGCGATTGTTTGGCGCAGTGAGTATACTGCTTTGGGTGAGCATGGCAGCTTGCGTGTCGTTGGCGCGATGGTACGGCCAGCGGACTCCGCTCCAGGAAAGCCTTCCAGTGCCGAAGCACGGGTGCTGGATCGAACTCTGCCTGGGCACCGTGATGCTGCTGGAGAGCGATTTCCAACCCGATACGCAGATCACGCGTGCCGCGCGGTCCCGTGATGACCTTTGTTCCAGCGGTTACGAGTGTTGGTACGATCTGACGTATTCGCCAAAAGACAGCCCGGTCCGGAATCTCTTCCTGTTGATCGAGCAGGACGGGTTCCTTCTCAGCGATAACTCGTCCCTGCCGCTGCTCTCGTTGGGCGAGCTTGTCTTACGGCTGGGGCCACCGGATTATGTATCAAAACATGCCGGTTCACCGACAATCATGGCCGCGTATCCGGCGCAGTGGCTCTGGGTGTTAATCATCCCCGCAGCCCACAACCAGGATATGACGCGAGTTCACCTGTCTCCTCAAGACAGCGTGGTTACGTTCATTGTCATGCATCCTCAAGAGGAAATGGGAGTTGGCCCACTCTACTCAAACTCCTGGTATCGATCTTTGGGCATGCCCTGGCGCGGATTTCGGACGTACACGTT
This sequence comes from Aggregatilineaceae bacterium, assembly GCA_036260665.1. GTDB lineage: Bacteria > Chloroflexota > Anaerolineae > Aggregatilineales > Aggregatilineaceae > DATAMF01. The sequence continues at coordinate 2,117 of DATAMF010000248.1, forward strand.
TTGGTACTGATAAGGCCATTCCAAGAAGTATCTATCCAGTTTGACTCCCCTTTCCTGAGGGAAGGGGTAAAGAAAATATTGGCGCAGCCTAATCTCGCCTACCATGATTTTTTCAGGAGATGTCGATGCAAACGTCGCCCGTTACAGGTTTGGCAGTCGCACTGATGGACTGCGAAACGCGATCTCAACATAACCTTATACAGCCAAAAGCGCAGCCTATGAGGTTGGCTGCGCTCGCCGTTATGCCATCCCCGTCAGTCAGCTTAACCTGCGCCGTGTCCGTTCAAAACTGCCGGAACCGTCATGAGTATGAGTTTGAGATCCATGGCGAGCGATTGGTGCCGCACATAGTCGATGTCCAGGCGAACTTGCTCATCAAAATTAACCAGGCAGCGCCCCTTGACCTGCCACAACCCGGTGATGCCGGGCAGGGCGGCCAGACGTTCTTTATGCCACGCTTTGTATTCGGCGTATTCGTACATCGGCACCGGGCGCGGCCCCACAATGCTCATTTCGCCCCGCAGGACGTTGAACAGTTGCGGCAGCTCATCCAGGCTGGTTTTGCGCAGAATCTGGCCCACCCGTGTAATACGCGGATCATGGGTGAGTTTGAAGGGCGAGTCGGTGTCATTTTTTTCGAGTGTCCCGCTGGTATAGGCGCGGATATGCGCCTGGTGCAGCGATTGATCCGCGTTCTGGTACATCGTGCGGAACTTGAAAATGCGGAAGGGCTGCACTTCCCAGGTGTTGACGCCATTTTTGGCGCGACACTTGGACCCCGCGCGTTCCTGCGTAAAAATAACCGGCCCGCGTGAGTCGAGCTTGATCGCAATCGCAATGATCGCCAGCAGCGGCAGCAGCACCAGTAGGGCTGTGGCTGAAATCGTCACATCCAACAGACGTTTGTAGGGCGAATAAAGCACCGTGCGCTTCGATTGGGGCACCACCAGCCGTTCAATGCTCTTCTGGCGGGTTCGCGTGCTGACAGCCGGTGCAATAATTCCGAAGAGCGGCGCAACAAGCAGCATCGAAACGAGGATGATGCCCATAAAACTTTTATTCCGGGACCGGGCAACACGAAATACCTGCGGGATGAGTAGCCGCTTCATCTTTTCCCCCTAATCAATAGGATCGAACTTTTTACCTGAACGACGTTAAGCTGTGAATTCGATTCAATTTCTAGAGGTGCCTCGCGTCTGTTTGGAGTGTGGGAAGAGGCTGCAATATTAACCTTGGTAGGCGCGCTCTAGAGTCTGAATTCGCTTTAAAGTTAGTAAAGAGTTTGTAGTACGCTGGCCTGCCTTCCATTGAATTTGCCTTTTTGAAAACGGGGATGAAAATTAATCGTTCCATTCATTCCCCAAGGCCTTGTACATGCAGGTCTTCGCATATTCAGACCTATCGTACTACAACTGGGTTAAAAGTGATTTAAGACTTACTCAAGGTTTCCGAAATTTACCATTAAGATTTTAACATGAGGGTATTACTAAAATAAACAGGCTTGTGAGGTTGTAAATAAGTAGTAAAAAATATTTCGAGATGTAAAAAGGGTGTAAAAGAATGCGCAGACGGAATAAAATCGCCCACTAAAGTTTGAAACCTGAATCATACCAAAGATTTGGATCGGAGAACATCGAAGCTGACGTTACCATTGAGCTAAAAGCGGCGTGGTTACGCGCTCGATAACATCGCACCCTGAGGCGCAATTCGAGCCGGTTCGTAGGGGCGATTCACGCATCGCCCTGAAATTCATAGGGGCGCGGCTTGCTGCGCCCCTTGCGGCTAATCATTACCCACATCTTTTGAGACACGAACCGACACGTGCCCGTAGGGGCGTATTGCGCTACGCCCCGCTCGTCTCCCCGTCCTGCTTGCGGGAAGGGGTCGGGGGTAGGGTTCGCTTTTCCCCCTCGCCAACTCGGTTGGAGAGGGGGCAGGGGGTGAGGTTCGTAGGGGCAATTCATAAATTGCCACGTTAATTTTTCGTTCCACGCCGACTTGTTGTTAATGTTTTGCTGCTTGCGGGATGGGGTCGGGGGTTGGGTTTTTCTTGATTGAGAGGTGAACGCGCCCTTAAATTGATGCATAGTGAGCGCGCCTTGTAATCCCCACATTACTAACCATCCGAGTTAGTCATCCAAGTTCACCATCGAAACACTATCCTCTTGCGAACAACTGTGCTATTCTTTTGCTAGGCAGATGCCGCGCGACTGTTACTCGTTTTC
>DATAMF010000254.1:0-7015 GCA_036260665.1 Aggregatilineaceae bacterium
AAAACCGGATGAGTTTTCGCAGGCGCTGCGCCGCTTCCTCAACTCGCTCGCCGGGTAAATCATGGGGCGCACCTCGCGCCCCACTTAAGCAATAATGATCGATAATCCAAAGGGGATTTCTAATTCCACAAACATCGCTAGGCACGTATGCGGTATTTCGAGGCCAGCCGTATCGCTGTTGGATCGGTAGCCCAAAAACACATCCACCGTAGATGTTTCTTTCAAGGTGAGAAGATAGGCTTTTGCGGGTTGAATATCGGCCCACAGCGCGTTGATATGCTCCTCCAATGGATGCTCCCCCGGCACCGGTGGTTTGTAGGACCACATGTCTTGCGCATAGGGTGGAGCGAGTTGGCCTTTCCGTTCTCCCTTCCGATGACAATGTGTGGGCGACACGCGCAGTGTTTGACGGATGTTGTCAAAATCCAGATGCTCGCCGGAGATCCGAAGAGTCGCTGAATAGGCAAAATACACGTCGCCGTCATCTTCTTGCCCGGTCAGAAATCCGCGCAGCGTTCGAAACATAACGACCTCCCCATAAACGTAGTCAAAAGGTCGGACACTAGTAGAAAAGCTGCATTTCTTTGATCCAAGAGACTAGGGTATACTAAGAAATACCATCCGTCACCTTATTTATTTCGCTTTGATAGAGAATACCCTATGTCTGCTGATCCGCTCATCGGAAAGAAATTAGGCGACTACACCATCCAGGATTTGTTAGGCCGAGGCGGTATGTCGCGTGTCTACCGGGGCTATGACGAAAACCTCGACCGCTATGCAGCAGTGAAGGTAATCAGCGGCGACTTTGCCACCACAACCGAAGAAGAATACACCCGCCGCTTCCAGATCGAAGCCCGCTCTATCGCCCACCTGCGGCATCCCAACATCGTCGGCATCTACCAGTTTGGCCGCTCCGAAGGCATCTACTATATGGCCCAGGTTTTTCTGGAAGGCCAGGACTTACGCACCCTGCTCAAAAATTATGCCGATCAAAAGCAGCGGATGTCCATTACCGAAATACTGCGCATTGTCGGAGACATCGCCAGCGCCTTAGATTACGCCCACGAACAGGGCGTCATTCACCGCGATGTCAAGCCGTCCAACATCATGCTCGAACGGCGTACAGGCCGCGCCATTCTCATGGACTTCGGCCTGGCGCTCAGTGTCAACGAAGGCACGATGGGCGACACCTTTGGCAGCGCCCATTACATCGCGCCGGAACAGGCCATTTCGTCGGCCAAGGCCGTGCCGCAAAGTGATCTGTATTCGCTGGGCATCGTGCTCTATGAAATGCTGACCGGGAAAGTCCCCTTTGACGATCCCTCGGTGATGAGCGTGGCGCTCAAACATCTCAACGAACTGCCGCCCCCGCCCAGCATGTACAATCCCAATCTGCCCGCCTCAGCCGAAACGGTGATTCTCAAAACGCTCGACAAAGACCCTGGTCGCCGTTTCAAAACCGGCAAAGAACTGGTGACAACGCTGCACAAGGCGTTTGAAGAAGACAGCCAGAAACATTTCGCGCCCAATGCGGCGGTTCCATCGGTCATCGACATTCTGGAATCCAAGCCTGCGCTCCCCTCCAGGCCCAGAGATTTTGTCCTGACGACCAGCACCGCCAGCAAACCCTCGGCCTATGATGCAACGCCCGCCCCCATGTCGCCCGAACTGGAACCGGGTGGCATCGCCGGAAAATTTGCCCGCCGCAAGGCCCGCAAAGACGAAGCGGCGGCGCTGAAATCGGCTGGTGAAGGCGGTCTGCAAATCGACAGCGACACCCTGAATAACATCCTGGATAGTTACCAGGATCCGCGCGAAATCGGTCTGGTTGGGCCAGACGCCAAACGGATTTCCGTGGCCGAACGTCCCAGCATACCCCAGCCTGCCGAATCGCAGCTAGTGGTCGAACGTAAACCGCGATCTTCCAGGCGTGGTCGGCTGATTCTCTTGCTGCTGCTGGTCTTGATCGGAGCCGGTGCGGTTTATGCGCTTACCCGTGGCAAAGAGAAAGAGGACGGCAGCGACTCCGGCACAGTGGGGACCAGCGAAGCCACCGCCACGGTCGAAGTCGCGGCAGCGCTTTCCACCGAAGAAGCAACCACGGTGGCCGATGCCACACGCGAAGCGACTCCCGACGCCACCGAAGCAACCGCCGAGCCGGAAGAAACCGTCACCAACACCCCCTCAGCGACGGCCAAACCAAGCCAGACGCCCACCGAAACCATTCCAGTTGCGCTGGCAACCGAAGAACCATCGCCCACCGACGCCCCAACGAATACGCCAACTGACGAGCCAACCGCTGCTGTCGAATCGGCGGCCACTGACGCCGCAACTGCGGAAGTCACTGAAGCCGGAGCCAATCCGCCCAATATACGGATGGTCTACAACCGGACCGAGATTTTTGTGGTTAATCTGTCGCCGGATCGTATGGACATCAGCGATCTGGTGTTTGAGCAGCAGCGCCCCGATGGCACCCTGCTCTCCTACAATGCCAATATGTGGGATCAGCAGAATATTGCCGAAAGGACCAACGAAATGTTAGGCGGCGGCGGCTGTTATCAACTCACCACCGGGTCCGGCACGCGCCTGCAAAAAAGCACCCCCGACTGCCCGCGTTTCCTGGGGACGTTCCAAACCAGCGTCAGCAGTCGTTATTTCTGGGTATCCAACGAACCGGATGCCGTGTTTACGGTGCAGCGCAGCGGTGATACAACACCTCTCGCCACCTGCGCAATTGCGGCAGGTGCCTGCGAATTTTATTTACCCGTTCCAACCGAGTAAAGCGATGTTATCCGTCAATCTCTCCGGTAAAGTGGCCTTAGTCACGGGCGCAGGGCGCGGCATTGGCAAAACGCTGGCACGTGCTCTGGCCCAATCCGGTGCCGTCCTCGCCGTGAACGATCTGGATGCCGCCAGTGCGGAGCGAACCGCTCAGGACATCGGCGGCCACAGTTTTCCCGCCGATGTCAGCGATCCGGCGGCGGTCCAGCAGCTCATCGCCGACGTAGCGGCAGCGTTTGGCGGCTTGCACCTTCTGGTCAACAATGCCGGGATCGAATACAAAACCTCGGTGCTCGATATGACGGTCAGCGAGTGGCAGCACACCCTCGCCGTGAATCTGAGTGCTTCCTTTTATACCAGTCAGGCGGCGGCCCCCTTCATGCGCGCGGCAGGCGGCGGCGTGATCGTCAATATCGCCTCCATTGCCGGGCACAACATCCCGTTGCCCAACCGCGCCGCCTATGTGGCTAGCAAAGCCGGACTGATCGGTTTTACCCGTGAATGTGCGCGCGAATTTGCCGCCTACAACATCCGCGTGAATGCGGTTTGTCCCGGCGTCATCGTCACCGAAATGACCGAAGAATCCCGCAGCAACCCCGCTCAGATGCAAAAATGGCTGGCCGATATTCCGCAGGGTCGCCTCGGCACTCCCGACGATCTGGCCGGGCTGGTGCTCTTCCTCTGCTCCGACAGTGCTGCTTACCTGACCGGCCAGGCCATTAATGTCGATGGCGGTAAGGTGATGCTGTAACCCTCAATACATGCACATTACTCGACACTTGGTATACTTGAGGCGGTGAACAAGTGGTTTAGGTAGGAAAGTTATGCCTCAGTCGCCCTTAGATATCAGTGAGCAGGAAATTCGCAAACGCTGTGGCCCGCTGCTTGAGAGCGCTATCGAAGAAGCAACCCGGCTGCGCCATAATTTTATTGGGACCGAACATCTCTTCAACGGCCTGACGCGCACGCCCGGCGGTCCTGCCGCTCGTATGCTGCTCGAATCACATCTCGAACCGCGCGAAATGCGAAACATTATCCGCCGTGTGGTGGGTGCAGGTGATGATCCCGTCAGTGAATGGCCGCCCCTCACCCCCCGCGCCCATCGCGTGCTGGCGATGTCGGTCTATCTGGCCGACGATGCCGGGGATCGTTTTGTCACCGAGGAACAACTCCTGTTGGCGATTTTGCAGGAAGGCGAAGGAATTGCCACCCGCGAATTGCTTAAAGCGGGGATCGATCTGAATCTCTGGATTGAACGCATCCTCGATGACATCGAACACCGTGAGTCTGAAGAATTTGATGAATTTTTGTTTGCCGAGATGGACTCCTCCCTGAATGCCGTCGATGATGAGATCGAACAGTCCACCACGCGCCGCATGCCGACGCCCCTGCTCGATAAATATGGCCGCGACCTGACTGAACAAGCCCACCAGAGTAAGATCGGCCCCGCCGTAGGCCGCGAGCGTGAAATTCGTATGATCGCGCGCACCCTCACCCGCAGCAAGAAGAATAACCCGCTGCTGCTCGGTGACTCCGGCGTGGGCAAAACCGCCGTCGTCGAGGGTTTAGCTTATAACATCGCACACGGCCTCGCCCCCAAATTCCTGTTGGGCAAGCGCATCGTGCAAATCGAGATCAGTATGCTCGTCGCGGGCACCAGTCTGCGTGGGCAGTTTGAAGAGCGCATCATCGGCATCGTGGACGAAGTGAAAAACGCGCCCGATGTGATCCTCTTTATTGATGAAATTCACACCATTGTCGGCGCGGGCGATACCATCGACAGCAACCTTGATGCCGCCAACATTCTCAAGCCTGCTCTGGCGCGCGGCGAAATCACCTGCATCGGCGCGACGACCTTCGAAGAATATCGCAAAGCTATCGCGCGTGACCCTGCCCTGGATCGCCGCTTCCGCACCATCGATATTCAAGAGCAAAATACGGCTGATGCGCTGGTCGTCGTGGAGCACGTCTACAAGCGTTACGAGGAACACCACAAGGTCAAGATTCTTCCCGAAGCCCGCGAAGCATCCGTGCGCCTGTCGGATCGTTACATGCGTGATCGCCGTTTGCCCGACAAAGCGCTCGATCTGCTGGACGAAGCCTGTGCGCGCCTGGTTATCCAATCCCAAAGCGGCGAAGAATCAGAAGACGCCCTTCGCGAAGTGACCGTGCAAACCATCACCGAAGTCCTCAGCGAATGGACCGGCATTCCCGTCAGTGAACTCACCGCCAATGAGCGCCAGCGCTTCGCCCACATGGCCGACACGCTGCGCCAGCGGGTCATTGGGCAGGATCACGCCCTGCAAATTGTGGCCGATGCCATCAAAACCAACCGTGCCGGGTTAGGCAATCCCCGGCGTCCGGTCGGCGTTTTTCTGTTCCTGGGACCCAGCGGTGTCGGCAAAACCGAACTCGCCAAAGCGTTGGCCGAGTTCCTCTTCAACGACGAAGAGTCGATGGTCCGCCTTGATATGTCCGAATTCCACGACGAGCACACCGTCGCCCGTTTGATCGGTGCGCCGCCGGGATATAAAGGGATGGAACAGGGCGGCCAGCTCACCGAAGCGCTGCGCCGCAAACCCTATGCCGTGGTGCTGCTCGATGAAGTCGAAAAAGCCGCGCCCGAAGTTTTCGATATTTTCCTGCAAGTCTTCGATGAAGGCCGCCTGACCGATTCGCAGGGCGCGACCATTGATGGTCGTCATGCCCTCTGGGTCATGACCAGCAACATCGGCACGGGAGACATCGGCAAGGGTTTGGGCTTTTTTGCCACGCCCGATCAGCTTCCCGATTATGACTTCCATCTGAAAAAGCACTTCCGGCCCGAATTTCTCAACCGGCTGGACGAAGTGGTGATCTTCCATCCGCTGACCGAAACGGCGCTGAACGGCATTCTCGATCTGCAACTGCGCGATGTGGTCAGCCGCCTGACCGACCAGAAACTGACGCTTGTCCTGGACGACTCAGCCCGCACGCTGCTGCTCAACGAAGGGTACGAACCCGCTTACGGGGCGCGTCCGCTGCGCCGCGCGCTCGAACGGCTGTTGACTCGCCCGCTTAGTACAGCGATTCTGGAAGATCAGTTTTTCCCTGGCGACCGTATCCGCGTCTGCGCATCCGGCGATCACTTAGTTTTAGAAACATTACGTGACACTACCGCATCCCACACCGAAGATGGTACCGCTGACGGCAGTTACTCGCCTTCCGATGGTACCGATGGTGCCGAACCTGCCCGCGCGGATGTGGGCGGAGAATAATAGCCTGTATTTTCAAATAACCTTATGCCCGACTTGCCATCTGTCCCACAAACTGGAATCCCTCCGCTGGCCCTGCCTCCCGACCAGGAGCAGGCGCTGCTGAACCGGCGGCGTAAAGCCGATCAAACCGATCCCTTCGCCAGCGATCCCGATGAAGCGGTGCGGCGGTTGGGCCGTTTGGCCCTGCGCCGTGATGTCCTTCACCCGTATGATTATCTGGCGCTGGCCGATCTCTGTGCCACCCTGTCCTGGATCGAAAAAGATCGTCGTCTGCGGGTTTATTATGTCGGCAAGACGCTGTTCGCCTTTCGCACAGCGGCGGGAATAGCCGCCAATGACGACAAAATCCGCGAACTGGCGCAGAACACCTGCCTCAATTATCTGAAATGGGTGCTGCGGGCGGCGCGTGTGGTGCCCTCCCGCCGGAATATTGCGGCAGCCCTGTGGGCTGTGGCCGAAGCCGAACAAGATAATGTCGTGGAACAGTTGATCGATGAGGCGCAGTTTCTCGCCCTGTGGTACGTTGCGCCCCCCCATTCCGACGAGGCCACCCCCAACCCCGAACCCGCTCAGGTTCCCGAACTCAACGAAGTCACCGAACTTTATCCCGACGAAGTGCCAACACACGGCGATGAAGGCTTCGATCTCGAATCCAGCCAGCTTTCCGTCGAAGATTTCGCCGCCCTCAGCGAAACGCGCTCCGATAAATCCGACGTGTTTACGCTGGATGTCGAAGCCGCTACCCAGGCCCCGCGTATGCCGTTGCCTTCCATCATCGCCTCGCTCAGTCAGGCCCGGCGCTCCGAAGACGGCGAGTTCCACTACGGGGATCGTATCGATGGCCGCTACGAAGTCGCCCAGGTGCTGCGCGGCGGGATGGGTATCGTCTACCTCTGCTACGACCACGAAGACCGCAAATCGGTTGCCATCAAAACGTTCCAGAGCAAATTCCTGACCAACGAAAACGCCGTTGCGCG
>DATAMF010000263.1:0-9643 GCA_036260665.1 Aggregatilineaceae bacterium
TGCTGCGGTTGGCGCGGATCGTCGGGCTGGTGGTCGGGGTGTGCCTGCTGGGGATCAGCGCGGTGGTGGGCATAAGTCCGGGAGATCGGACGCCGCCGAGTTGGATTCTGTTCGAGTCGGATGGGGGACTATACCGGATGCGCCCGGATGGCACGCATCTCGAACGGCTCACGACAAGTAGTTGGAAGGAGCGCGGGGCGGCACAATGGTCCCCGAACGGCGAGTGGATCACGTTTGTGTGGACCCAGGTGAGTAATACGGACATCTACCGGAAGCGAGCGGACGGATCGCAGCGCCAACAACTGACGCGCAGTCGGGCAGGCGATGGCTACCCGCAGTGGTCGCCGGATGGGGAGTGGATCGTTTTCATCTCGTGGGCGGGACGCCTGCCGGTTGGGTTCCGCATGCGCGCGGATGGCAGCGACCGCCAAATTCTTACGCGCCACCCGGCAGAGGACAGCTTACCGCGCTGGTCGCCCGATGGGCAGTGGATCGCCTTCCAGTCCAGTCGTGACGGCAACGTGGAAATCTACCGGATGCGACCGGATGGCAGCGACGTTCAAAACCTGACCAACCACCTGGCTCCTGATGGCAACCCGCAGTGGTCGCCGGACAGCCAGTGGATTCTCTTCCTGTCGGAGCGTGATGGAGGCCGGAACCTGTACCGGATGAAGGCCGATGGCAGCATGATCCAACTGCTGACAAATGCTGTCAGCTTGCAGGGAGGGCAGTGGTCGCCCGATGGTCAATGGATCACATTTACATCGGATCGTGAGGGCACCTTTGATCTCTACCGGATGCGGGCCGATGGAAGCCACGTGCAGCGCCTGACCGTTTCAAAAACCGTTGGAAGCCCGCAGTGGTCACCGGATGGCAAATGGATCGCCTATAACGTTTATGATAGTTCTACAGCGAATTCTTTCGTGTGCCGGATGCGCAGCGATGGCAGCGAAGCCCAGTGCCTCACCCCCCTGCAAGCTGACAGCGCTTGTCAGCAGTTGGATCATGCTGCCATCAGCCTTCATCCGGAAAAGGTTCCGGCCTCCATCGCGCTCCGACAGGAAGAGAATCCACTGGCTGTCAGGCGACCACTGCGGGTTGCCATCAGGAGCCAGGTGGTTGGTCAGGTTTTGAACGTCGCTACCATCCGGTCGCATCCGGTAGATTTCCACGTTGCCATCACGACTGGACTGGAAGGCGATCCACTGCCCGTCGGGCGACCAGCGCGGTAAACTGTCCTCGGCCCGGTGGCGCGTAAGTATTTGGCGGTCGCTGCCATCCTCGCGCATGCGGAACACATCCGGCAGGCGTCCCGCCCACGAGATGAAGACGATCCACTTCCCATCCGGCGACCACTGCGGGTAGCCATCGTCGGCCCGGCTGCGCGTCAGTTGTTGGCGCTGCGATCCGTCCGCTCGCATCCGGTAGATGTCCGTATTGCTCACCGGTGTCTGCATAAAAGTGATCCACTCGCCGTCTGGCGACCACTGCGCCTCGCCGCGCTCCTTCCAACTATTTGTCGTGAGCAGTTCGAGATGTGTGCCATCGCTGCGCATCCGGTACAACTCCCCATCCGACTCGAACAGAATCCAACTCGGCGGTGTCTGTCCCCTCGACGCTACCCCCACCACCGCGCTGATCCCCAGCACGCACGCCCCCACCACCAGCCCGACCCACCGCGCCACTCGCAGCATCCTACTTTTCCGCCTGATCCAGGTCTTGGGACGTGTTGCGCTGAAAATCCCACGTCAGGAAATCGAGCGTCATCGGCAGCGCCAGTTCCAGGCGGCTGATAAACTGGATGCCCACCTGGACCTGCTGCGGCGTGCATGCCAGCACATGGCCGCCCTGCTGGAAATCATCGGAGAGGAAATGCAGATGCAGCCCCGGCACGTTCAGGGACGCCATAAACGCGGGCGTGAAGAATCCCGCCAGCGTGCCGGTGACGTGGTGAAATTCAAACTCCGGCTGTTCCTGCGCCACTTCGACCAGGGGCCGGTAGCTGTACTGCTTCGGTACGGATCGAACGCGGACATGCGCGAACAGTCCGCTCACCCGGATCGCGTAGAAGATATTTTGTGAGGGGAACAATGTCAGCAGCCAATCCAGGAACGCCTGCCAGGGCATGGCCTGGTTCAGCGTCTCGCTGCTGTGCGTCTGGTAAAACGTGACACACGCAAAGGGCGTCTGGGTGCTTTCGTCCACCTTCGACACTCGCCCATCCCCGGTGATCTGGTATACCTGCCCGTCGAGCATCACCATTTCGCCGTCCAACTGATCGAACGTTCCCAGGCCAAAATCGCCATGTTCACGGATGGACGACAGCGGAATATTTTCTTCGTAGATCCCTTCGACCAGGGCATTCACGGGCGCGCAGAGATAAATCGAGCTTGGTTGCATAGTTTCCCTCCAGACGATGATGATCACACCGCAACTATAATCCCGGCAGTTTGGACGAACAACTATGCTCCATTGGCCCATCTCCCCGATTCGCATAGACTCTGTACAGCGTCCCGCCTACCAGGAGAATCGATGTCCCCTTTACGTGAAGTCGCCACCGTTTTTTTGCGCATCGGAGCCACCGCGTTTGGTGGTCCCGCTGCCCATATCAGCATCATGCGTCATGAACTCGTCGAGCGCCGCAAATGGGTGACGGATCAGCATTTTCTCGATCTATTGGGCGCAACCAACCTCATCCCCGGCCCCAATTCCAGCGAAATGTCGATGCATCTCGGCTTCGTGCGCGCGGGGTGGGGCGGTCTGATCGTGGGCGGCCTGTGTTTTTTGCTCCCGGCGATGCTGCTGGTGTTGGGCATGGCGTGGGCCTATGTCGAATATGGCACGACACCCGCCGCCGACTGGCTTTTTTATGGCATCAAACCCGTGATCATCCCGCTGATCGTCCTGGCGATCTGGAGTCTGGGGCGCAAGGCGGTGAAAAATACCCTTACCGGACTCATCGGGCTGGCGGCGCTGGTCCTCTATTTTGCTGGCGTGAATTTTGTCCTGCTGCTCATCGGCGGCGGCCTGCTCATGCTGCTGGTGGAGAACCGCGCCCGCCTCCTGCATCTCACCGGACTCTCGGCCTTGCTTCCGTTCCCCCTCGCTGCATCCAACGCCGCGATCACCGCCCCCGCCGGATTCAGCCTGTGGCAGTTGGGCCTCATTTTCCTGAAAATCGGCGCGCTGCTCTACGGCTCCGGTTACGTCCTCTTCGCTTTTATGCATTCCGAACTCGTCGCCAGTCGCGGCTGGATCACCGAACAGCAGTTAGTGGATGCCATCGCCATCGGCCAGATGACGCCGGGGCCGCTCTCCACCTCGGCCACCTTTGTGGGCTACCTGCTGGCGGGTGTGCCCGGTGCGCTGGTCGCCACCTTCGCCTTTTATATTCCGGCCTTTGTCATCGTCGCTATCAGTAACCCTCTGATTCCGCGCATCCGCCGCTCCGCCTGGGCCGGGAGCTTCCTGGATGGCGTGAATGTCGCCGCGCTTGGCCTGATGGCGGCGGTCACATGGGAACTTGCCCGCGCCGCCCTGACCGATGTGTTTACCCTGTTTATTGCGGGGCTTGCCGCCGTGCTGCTCTTTCGTTACAAAATCAATTCGGTGGTACTGGTTGCTTTTGGAGCTTTTATGGGATTGGTGAGCACAATTTTTTAGTCATTTTTTACTACCCATATGATCGGATTCTGAGCGACAATAGGACTTAGGTCTTGTGTGGAGATTTCGATGACTGAAAACAGATCGCATACCCAGCTTTGGATCGGCGGTGTCCAGGTCGGCTTTGTTAAGTGGACACCCAACGCCCTGCTCTATAACATGGTTGGCTCTCAGGATACCATTGGGCATCTGTCGCGCGGCACCGTTCAGCGCCTTATTCGTGATGGGACGTTGGTGATCGAAGGCGAGCGCCCGGACTGGGCTACTGATGAGGCGAGCACCGGCGCAGCCTGACATGTTTCTCGCGCTGTTGAGAGTTCAACTGCTTTGCCTCACGTCGGGGCGTATCATACGCCCCGGTAGTTTAGTTTGTCTATTGCATCGAATTGCCCCTGCGCGTCAGTAGAAAACCGCTTCACTTCGGATTATAATTAGGGCCTCTCATGAGTGATAGGAGCGTCCCATGCCTCGTGACGATTTCAGCCGCCGCCCGCAAAAAGTCACCACCACCACGCCTCAGCGCCGCCGGGGCGATCCTTATGGCGTGGTAGTCCCCGATGACGATCTGCCGTCCCAACGTCAGCCGATACATTTTACGGGCATGCAGGCGCTTGGCTTGCTGGGCATCACGGTGATTGTGTTTATCCTTCTGAGTGCCATCCTGGGGATCAATATTGGAACCCTGGCCCTTTCTGTGCTGATTGGTTTTGCCGTGTATGAACTGTGGTATATCATGTTTGAGGCAAGTTCCTGATGACCGAGAAACGCAGCATTTTTTTTGAAAACTGGCGCGCCTGCCTGCACGCCCATTATTTGCACGTCCTGCGCACTCACGACACCGTGACCGAGCCGACTCTGCGCCGTGTGCTGCTGCAAACCGGCCTGACCGAAGATGAATTAGACGCGATCCGGGCTGAAGCGATGGGATCCGATTCGTTATCCTTTGTCGAAGATACCCCACCCGCTGCCGAAGAAACCCCCGAAGTTCTGACCTTTCCTGATGAGCCGATCCGCGCCGAGCCGAATGCCGCCGTGCAAGCAGGCATCGACAGTCCGCCCGTCGTGGTTGAAGAACTCCCGCCGCTAGAGGATGAATCCGCTGCTGCGGTGGAACCGGACGCTGCCGCCGAGGACGACGGCTACCGCGACGATTGGGATGAACCTGTCGCCGGACTGAGTCAGCTTTCCCTGTTCTGACCGTCTTATGTTTCACCATCCGAATTAGTCATCCGAGTTAGTCACTCACGACCATGACACGCGCCCCCACTCGTGTTATGCTGTTAATATCCTGCTTCAATCGAGTGGGGGCAGGGTTCTATCCTTATCTTGATGCCAATGAGGTTCGCTTTGCTCCCTATATCTTTTGAGGCGCAGATCAACGGCTTGTCGTAGGGGCGTATTGCAATACGCCCCGCGCTCAATGCCACCAGGTGTAGGGGCGTCGGCTTGCCGCGCCCGCTTTGCTCCCCTTTCCCCACTTCGTAGAGAAAGGGGCCGGGGGATAGGGGTTAATTACACGACACCTATTGTCCCCCTATGATCGACTTGTGGGTAATGATTAGCACTTTTTGACAAAAAATGGCAGATCCTGCCAGGATCTCGTGTTTTTGACCAGCATTTCTCCCTCAAACGCCTCACAAAGGGGGGGGAGGGGGTATACGAAAGGGATTAGAAGTTATGACCGCATCCAAACGGGCGTTAGTGACGGGTGCCGCCGGTTTTATCGGTAGCCATCTGGTTGAAATGTTAGTCCGTCAGGGAACCCAGGTGCGCGCCTTCGTCCGCTACAACGCCGGACACCATGCCGCCAATCTGGACTTACTGCCGCCCGATGTGCGCCAGCAGGTCGAACTCTACTTTGGCGATCTGCGCGATGCCGAAGCCGTTTCCCAAGCAGTCCGCGGCATGGATGAGGTGTACCATCTCGGCGCGGTCATCACGATCCCCTATTCCTACCTGCTCCCGCGCGAAGTCATGGAGGTGAACGTCACGGGTACGCTGAACGTGCTCACCGCCGCCCGCGACCAGGGCACACCGCACGTGATGGTCACATCCACCAGCGAAGTTTACGGGTCGGCGCAGTACGAACCCATTGACGAAAAACACCCGCTCCATCCCCAGTCGCCCTATGCCGCGACCAAGGTTTCGCAGGATGCGCTGGCGCAGAGCTTTTACGCGACGTATAACTTGCCCGTGCGTATCATCCGCCCGTTTAACACCTTTGGCCCGCGCCAGAGCACCCGCGCCGTGATCCCCACCATCATCACCCAGGCCCTTACCGGGAACACGGTCAAACTCGGCGCGCTGCATCCCACCCGCGACCTGACCTTTGTCACCGACACGGTGCGCGGCTTTATGTTATCCGCCCAGTGTGACGCCGCGATTGGCCGCCCGATCAATTTGGGTACAGGCCGTTCGATCACCATTGGCGAGCTGGCTGAGACGATCATCAAGCTGATCGGGCGTGATGTCCAGCTTGTCACCGACGAGCAGCGCCTGCGTCCCGAAAACAGCGAAGTCACCCGCCTGCGCTCCGACAACCGCTTGGCGAAGGAAATCATGGGCTGGGAACCGGAAGTTTCGCTTGAAGAAGGATTGCAAAAAAACGATAAACTGGATACAGGCCCATCTCGATTTATTCGACCCAGGTCGTTATGCCTTCTAAACGTAAACTACTCTTTATCTCGGCCTACACCGGTTTGGGCGGTGGCGAAAGTGTCCAGCTTAATCTGATGGCCGCTCTCGACCCGGCTCGTTTTGATCTGCATCTCGTCTGCCCGCGTGACGGCCAGCTCCCCGATGCTGCGCGCAAACACGGCGTGACGGTTCACATTCTGCCCTATCGCGGCATCACAACCTGGTTTGTCCCCGCCCTCTGGATGCGTTTTCCCATTAGCCGCAAACTCGCCCGCCTGCTCACCGATCTCCACATCGACGCCATCCACAGCGATTACCACTCGCTGCCCTTTGCTGTGGCCGCCGGACGTTTGGCCGGTCATGTTCCGGTGATCTGGAATGCGATGGGTTGGTGGTTCCCTGCCAAACCCTGGCAGACCCATTTTTTCCGCGATCAAGTCACCCAAATTATTGCCATTACGCGCGCCGTGCGGGATCGCTGGTTAGGCGATCCTCCCTTCATGTCACCCGCTTCTATTAAGGTTATTGTGCCCGGCGTTGATCCGGCTTACTATTATCCCGAAGCAGATGATGGTTCAGCCGTGCGCGCTAAGCTTGGCATCGGTCCCGATGTGCCGCTCGTCGCCCTGATCGCCCGTTTCCAACAGGTGAAAGGTCACGACATCTTTCAGGAGATGGTCAGGCGCGTGCATGCGGTGCTGCCCAACGTGCATTTTGCTGTGGCTGGCGAAAATGTCTTTGGTGTATCCAAAGATGAAACCTATAAACACCAGATTTTAGAGACGGCCCAAACCGATCCGGTGTTGCGTGAATGTTTGACCTATCTCGGCTTTTGGGAAGACGCCCGTCAGGTGATCGCCGCCGCCGATGTGATGGTCTGCCCGTCGCGCTTCGAATCGTTGGGCATGGTTCACCTGGAAAGTATGGCAATGGCAACTCCGGTAGTCAGCATGAACAACGGCGGCCCGCAGGAAACCGTTGTTGATGGCACAACGGGTTTCCTCGTCCCGCCCGAAGACCCCGCCGCGCTGGCGAACGCCGTGATCACCCTGCTGCGCGATCCGGCCCGGCGCGCCCAGATGGGTCAGGCAGGCCGCGCCCATGTGCTGGCCGGATTCACCGCCGAGGGTTACGCCCGGCAGTTTTCGGACTTGGTCGAAAGTTTGCTTGAGTGAGAAGATAGCCAATGGACTTACTCCTGATTTCCCGCTGCCCACCCTTTCCGCTCTATCGCGGTGATCGCCTGATCCCCTATCATTTGGCGCGCGAATTGTCGAAACGCCGCTATCACATCGACCTGTTTGCCTATTACCAGGAACCTGCCGATATTGCCGAAGTGCCCCGCTACGAGCGTTTTTTCCGCAGCGTGAAATTGATCCGCGAACCCAGCCGTACACCGCTGAATTACTGGCAGCGCAGCCGCAAACCGGATCGCCGTTTCCCCCGCTGCGCCGAGGATGCATGGTCGCCCGAAATGTGGAACGCGATTCAGCATAATCTGGAAAGCCATGTTTATGATGCGGTGCATCTCTTCGGCGGTATTCATGTATACGAATATTGGGAATTGATCAAGCGTTTCCCCAACCTGATCGCCCCCTATGAGTCGTACAGCCTGTGGCTCGAACGCGCCCTTGCGGAAGAAACCGGGCGCTGGGCGAAGCGGGTCAAGCGTTTCCAGTACGCGATGGCCCAAAAATACGAAAGCTGGATGTTTGATAACTATTCGCGTGTCGTCGTGCTCACCGATCAGGACTCGCGCGCTCTCAAAACCCTGAATCCGCACACCATGACCGCCATTATTCCCAACGGCGTCGATACCGACTTTTTTACGCCCACTGGATTCGAACCCGAAGAACCAACGCTGTTATTCACCGGCAATTACGACTATCCGCCCAATCTCGACGCCGCGCTGCGTCTTGCGCGCGATATATTCCCCCAGATCAAAAAGTATGTACCGAAGGCGCGTTTGTACATCGTCGGCGGAAGTCCCTCGCCCGAATTACAGTCCTATGCCTCCGACTCGATTGAAATCACCGGGCGTGTTCCCGATCTCCGCCCCTACTTCGAGCAGTCGCTAATTTTCGTCAGTCCCTTGCGTTATGGAGCCGGAATCAAGAACAAAATTCTCGAAGCGATGGCGATGGAAAAACCGGTGGTCGCCACCCCGCTGAGCTGCGATGGTATCCCGGTGCTGCAAGGCCACCATGCCATGCTCGGCATTTCGGATGATGATCTGGTTAAAAGTGTCTTCCGTTTGTTGAAAGACCCCAATCTGCGCCAGACCTTATCGAAAAACGGACGTCAGTTAGTCGAGCAGCAGTTCACGTGGCAGCGCGTGGCCGATTTATATGAAGACCTGTATATGCAGGTCATCAAGGAACACCGCGAACAACATAGTCAATATTAACAAAATTGGTGCCAATTGGTTCTATTGGTGGTATCATGGTCCTGCTACGATAGGACCATGAGTGCCATGCGACTGCTTACCGAAATTTCCCTGTATAAAGACTCGGTGGAGCCAATCTACCAACAGTTGGCTCGTCACTTCCGCCTCCAGATCGAGAGTGGGCGTATGCTGCCCGGTGATCGCCTCCCTCCCACCCGCGATCTGGCAAAACAGCTCGGTGTAGGCCGGATCAGTGTGGTGAATGCCTACACGCAGCTTCAGGAACAGGGTTTAATTGCCGCCCACCCTGGCCGCGGCACATATGTAACCGGGCTGCGCCTGTCATCCGCCGCTGGAAATCTTCCACCCTGGCCGCCTCCTGGTGCGCTCAATCTCAGCATGCGTGAAATGACACGCCTTGCTCGCCAGCCGGGTGTGATCGCGTTTAGTGGTGGAACCCCCCCCCCGAAGAATTTCTTCCAGTAGAGGCACTTCGCCATGCGCTCAACACGGTCTTGGATCGCGATGGAGCCGTTGCCGTCGCCTATGAAGAAACCGAAGGTTATCCGCCGCTGCGCGCGGCTGTCTCCGAATATGTGACCTCGCTCGGCATCCAGTGCCACCCGGATGAGATATTGATCACTGGCGGTGCACAGCAGGCCCTTGATCTGGTAATCCAAACCATGTTGGGCGAAGGTGATGTGTTGCTCACAGGTAACCCAACCTATCTCGGCATTCTCGATATTGCCCATATCCGGCGTGTGATTCCCGTAGGTATCCCGCTCGATGCGCAGGGCATGCGATTGGATGCCCTCGAAGCCGCCATTGAGGAACATCATCCCGGCCTGATCTATGTCGCCCCCACGCACCACAATCCAACAGGTTCGGATATGCCGGTTGCCGCTGCCATCGGTGTAAAACAGGGTGCCAATCGCATAGGCTACGCCATGCTGGATC
>DATAMF010000269.1:0-3040 GCA_036260665.1 Aggregatilineaceae bacterium
AATACTTGCCAAGCAACTGCCAAACTATGTTGTATACTCAGACAAAGTCGATAATCCCGGAGAGATAATGCAAGTAAGCGAGTTCAAGCGTATTTTGGAAATCGGTCTGGGGCGCGCCATCCTGTTCCTGCAAACGCACGATGCCACGCCCTATCGCGAGGCCATTCTGGAGGCCTGCCTGCACGACACCCGGTATGATGGTCAAGCGGAATCACGCCGCGCTACTTACCTCTTTGATGTCATTGCCCAGACTGGTTTCCAAGAATTCTATAGGGAACCTATTCTTCAAGCCCTGGAAATTGCTTCTGATCCGAATACATATGACTCGCTTCAACTGAATGATCTGGCAACCAATTTTGCAGACCAAGGGGATCAAGCGGCTCGACGACTGGTTTACGATCAATTTGTCGCTCATCTCACCAGTGATGACTGGGGCGATGTTACACGCGCGCATAATCTAATCTCGCTGGATGGCACTGACGGGTTTCTTTTCGCTGTGGAGCAGTTTGGCAAGCGATTGCCAGCGTGCAGCGAGCAAGAACCGCCGTATTGGTTTCCTTCGTTGGAAAAAAACTGGGATGACGATGAGCGCACCTACTGGGATGCAGCCATTCAACGTGCAGCAGACAATCCCCACCTGGCAGCCTATGTTGCCTTCGAGCAGGAACGTCGCGCTAATCAGAAAACCAAAACCAGCCGACGAAAACCGCTCAGTTTCATGTCCTATGATCAGTTGAAGCCCAAGATCACGCATCGAACAACCGAATATGGTCTGGCAACCTGGGGCGAGCGTGCCAACGAAGCCGATCTCGAATGTGCAGCGAACGATCTGTTGGCGCTGGCAGAACAAACAGATATCTTACTTTTGCGGAAATATGTTTGCATATTTCGTGAACGGCGTTTCCCACTTGATCCACAGAAACTGATCGACCTCGCATCGCAAGCTCGTCATGAGCCGCCGTCCTATGATGAGGATGACAGATTTACCCCGCAGTCACGCCTGATTCTAACAGCACTGAATGCGCTCGGAAATGTAAGTCACCCTGAAGTGCGCCAACTTGCCTTCGAGTTAGTCGAAGGTCGTCAGTGGATAGCACATGCTGCCATCCTTCTCAAGTCCAACTGGCAGAACAGCGACTGGTCTGTGCTCGAAGCGCTGACGCAGGAAACGTTCGAGCCTTATGATTATCATGGATTGGGCATGGATATTCGGGAACTCTTCGAAGCGCATCCTGAGCCGAAAGCGGCTCAGACCCTGATCAACCTCTACGAGTACGGACCTTGCTCCGAGTGCCGAGAACATTATGTAAAGGCGTTGGATTCGATCCAGGCCGTGCCGGAGTGGATGCGCGCAGAATGCCGATATGACGCCGATCATGATTTGCGCGAATGGGCTGCGGGCGTGCTGCGGGATTAGCTGGGGAGATCGGTCCCCTCAGTAAAATAAGGGGACCGGGCGGATTGGCTTCTTATTGAGCGGGGGCGGCGATCTGGAACTGCGCCTGGGACATCAACTGCGAGTCCAGGGTGAGTTCGACGGTCCAGCTTCCGGCCTCAAACGAGCCTGTTTCATTCACGATAGAGCAGTAAGCGCAGACCTGCGCCCAATCTTCGCCCGGAACCCAGCATGCATCATCCGAGGCGAACACTGTGCCGTTGGCGGTCCACCGTGCGCCGAGGACCGCTCCGGCTTTGAGATTGGTGATGGTGGTCACGACGAAGATTTCATCTTCGGTGGTGTCAAAAACGGCGGTCCGATCCGCGGGGCAGCCGTCGGCTTGTAGAATACCCATGGCGGTGGTCGTTTGGGTGAAGGCGGTATTGGTGGTATCTGTCAGCGGGGTAGATTGCGCACCGGGCGTAACACCGCCGGGAGCGCCACCTCCGGCTGAGGGGATACCGCCTGCATTGGGAGTTATGACTGCGGACTGCGTTTGTTGGCCCACGCCACCACCCGCATTAGAAACCATGGGCGTGGGTTGCGGGACAAAATTACCGCCGCCGCCACCGCTCAGCGCGGCGATAGTCGCTTGCATGTAGGCCATTTGGTCCGCCATGACCGCGTTTTGAGTTGCCATTGAGCCATCTCCGCCGCCGCCAAAACTGGAAATAGTTTCCATCGCGGATAGGGTGGATTTCTGCTGAGCAACCTGGGTTTCTAGTTCGTCAATTCGCGTGTCACTGGTGATGGTACTGCACGCTGTCATGGTAAAAAGCAAGACCAGACCAAGATGAAACCGAAAACGCATAACTAACTCCTCATTCCGCGCGTCGTGGTATGACTCGTCCTAGTTTACCAAAAAAGATGGCAAGCGTAACCCTACGTTTGCTTAGCGTTTCGTGAAAAGTTAAAAAGAAAGCCCCGTACAAGACGGGGCTTGGGTACTGCAATGAGAACGAGATAAAAATTACAGGTGGCTGACGATGTTCGAGAAGATGTTGCCGATGGCCGGGCCAAGCAGGGCCAGGATGATGATCACGACGACGGCGACCAGGACGAGAATGAGTGCGTATTCGACGAGGCCTTGGCCTTCTTCACGTGGTTGATACAGCATGATGATTTCTCCTTGGTGATTGATAGATAATTACCCTAAGGCATTTTTATCCTAACATGCAAAACGTTTAAAATCAACATAACCAGTACTAATTTCACAATTTATTCATAAACAGGATGGCGGCTGTGCTGGTTTTCATTCGGATGGCACTGGTGATCACCGCTGCGGGGGTGGCAGCAGCCTGTCTGGTATTGTGTTTTTTTCGGCAAGCACCCAGTCCGACCCTTGTGGCTTTTATTTCCATTCATAACCACTCCACGATTGTGATTACACTGCCCGGTGAGCACACGCGCGAATGGGTAATCGCTGGACAATATGATCTGCTGGCTCCGCAGTGGGCACCCACTTCACTCCGGCTGGCATATATCGAAGCCGATCCGTCCAGCCTGTTTGTGAGCAACCTGGATCATGGGCCGCCGGAACGGATTGGGACTATCAGTCTGCAAAATTTGGGCCTGAGTTGGTCGCCGGATGGACAGTGGATC
>DATAMF010000270.1:0-12002 GCA_036260665.1 Aggregatilineaceae bacterium
AGGCCGAATTCGATTTGCTGCACACCGCCTTCTAACCCAATGCCCATATCGGCTTCGGTCTGGGCAAGAACCGCCTGTGCCCGGTTGAAGGCTCCGGTTCGCGCTTCGGCATCGGTCCAGGGTTGGGCGCGCACGCCGGAAGGGACATCCTGGCAAACAAACTCGGCATTGGGATAAAGAGGAGCCAAAACTGCACGAGTTGCGTTACACTTAACTGGGTTCAGTGATCCGATAGCGATGCGCATAGTATTTGATCGTTAATGATTCTGTTCGCATTGTAGCATCGGGCCATAAAATTGACGAATTGACTTTAGACCTATTCACAGGAACGCGCACAATGTATTTTGATGCGGTAACGATTATGGCGCTGGTAGATGAACTCAGCGAACGGCTGGTGGGCGGACGGATTCAGGATACGCTCG
The DNA here is from genome assembly GCA_036260665.1 of Aggregatilineaceae bacterium. GTDB lineage: Bacteria > Chloroflexota > Anaerolineae > Aggregatilineales > Aggregatilineaceae > DATAMF01. Next base: position 423 of record DATAMF010000270.1, read on the forward strand.
AAGTCGATGATGAGACGATTGGAATGGAAGTGTACGCCGAACATGAGCGGCATTATCTGCTGCTGAGCGCCCACCAGCAGTATGCACGGGTGCATCTGGCAGGTGAAAAACTGCGGCGCGGCGTGCAAAAACCGTCACCGCTGGGGCTGCTGCTGCGGCGATATGTCGAAGGGGCGCGTATCGAAGATATTCGACAGCCCGACTGGGAACGAGTGCTGATTCTGGATATTGATGGGCCGGAGGGGACATTCGAATTGATTGCGGAGCCGATGGAACGGCGGGCGAATCTGCTGTTAGTGCGAGATGACCAAACGATTGTGGATTGTTTGCGGCGCGTGGGTCCGCAGGATAACCGATTCCGGATCAGTTTGCCGGGACAACCGTATGCGCCGCCGCCACCGCAAAAGCTTAAACGCGATCCGCACAGCCTGACGCTGATGCTGCTGGCGGATTTGCTGAACAACCAAGCAGGGGAAAAAACACGGCAGATTCTGACCGATAAGCTGCTGGGATTCAGTCCGCAGGTGGCGAAGGAAGTGGTTTTTCGCGCGACGGGAGCGATCAATACCAAAGCGGCGGATACCAGCCCGCGCACGCTGTTGAACGTGATCGAGGATTTGTTCGGCGCGTTCAAGGATGGTCAGTGGGAAGCGGGCAATGCGGTCGAGGAGATGATGATCAGCGCGTTCTCCGCGTATGAAGTGACACATCTGGGCGAGTGGAGTCCGACGGAGACACTCAGCAAGGCGGTGGAGGGATATTATGGCGCGTTTGTGGGCGAGGATGCTTACGACGCGGCGAAAAAGCCCGTGCAGGAGATGATCAGCGAGGCGAAAGAACGCATCCAAAAGAAACTCGACGCGCTGAAACGATCCTTGCAGGATGAAGCAGCGCTCGAACATCTGCGGCACAGCGGCGAACTGCTGCTGGCGTACCAGTACAACCTCACGCGGGGACAAACGGTGCTGCGGGCGCAGTATGAAGTGGATGGACCGGAACTCGAAATTGAGCTTGATCCGAAAATGACGCCGCTGGAAAACGCGCAGCGCTATTTTGAGAAATACGACAAGGCGAAACGGGCGCGAGAAGGCGTTCCCCAACTGGTGGATGCGACACAGCAGGAACTGGATTACCTCAGCCAACTGGAAAGCGATCTGCAAATGGCGGCGAACTGGCCGGAGATCGGGGAAGTGCAGGATGCACTGCAAGCGGGCGGCTACTGGCGCGGCACCCGTACGCAGCGTCCGGGCGGCAGCAAAGCGGGTCCGCTGAAAGTGACCACCGATGCCGGGTATGTGATCTGGGTGGGGCGAAATTCACGGCAGAACGAGATTGTGACGTTTGATAAAGGCGGGCCGGATGATGTATGGCTGCATGTCCACGGCGTGCCGGGCGCACATGTGATCATCAAGTCGAGCGGGCGCGATGTACCCGACGACGTGATGCAGCGCGCGGCGGCGCTGGCGGCGTATTACAGCACGGCACGAAGCGAAAACAAGGTGCTGGTGGATGTCACCAAGCGCAAATATGTACGCAAGATCAAGGGCGGCAAACCCGGTATGGTGACGTACCGGAACGAGTCGCCGGTTGAAACAACTCCAAAATCCGATTGATACCCCCTCCCCCCCTTTAGACCCTTGTTTTAGCCCTTTTGAGGGGAAAACCATCCTGGAAAGGGGGGAGATCTTGGCAGGAAGTCGGCTTTTTTGTCATTTTCATGACGTGAAATGGTATTTCGCGTCGTGAGTTTTGAGTTTTGATCTGGAAAAGTGCGCTAAGTCTGGTTCCAGGATAGCACGAATGTTCGGGGATGTCATGGTCGTGAGTGACTAACTTGAGTGACTAACTTCGATGACTAACTTGAGTAACTAACTCGGATGGTTAATAATGCAGGGCTTATCACGATCCACCAGGCGGGGCGGAGAGAAAAATTAACGGGGCAATTCGTGAATTGCCCCTACGAGAACCGCATCCTCTGTCCTCTCACTAACTCGGTTGGCTAGGTTGGTTAGGCGTTACCCATAAGTCAGGGCGGCGGGAAAATGGGCGTTATGCGGTTCACCCCTATTCTCCCGGCCTCCTTTCCCCGCACGCGGAGAAAGGAGGAGCAAAACGGGCGCGGCAAGCCGACGCCCCTACGCGTGGCGCGTCGTAGGTATGTTATTCGAGGTCGGGGACTTTGATATTGTCCAGATTTTCGGCGGGCGCTGGAAATTCGGGATGCAGTTTTTCCAGCGTATCAACAATGATTTCGGAGATCACCAGATTGCGGTACCACTTTTTGTCGGCGGGGATGATATACCAGGGGGCATGGGGTGTATTGCAGCGGGATAACGCATCCTGGTAGGCGTCCATGTAGGCATCCCATTTCTCGCGGACGGCGAGATCGCCCGTGTTGAATTTCCACTGCTTCGTGGGATCATCCAGCCGCGCCTGAAAACGTTTTTCCTGCTCGTCTTCGGAGATGTGGAGGTAAAATTTGAGAATGGTAACGCCGCTGTCGGAAAGCAGCTTTTCAAAGGCATTGATGTGATCGTAACGGGCTTTCCAGACGGATTTGGGCACTAACTCGCTGACGCGCACGATCAACACATCCTCGTAATGAGAGCGGTTGAAGATGCCGATCATGCCGCGTCCGGGGACGTGCTGGTGAACGCGCCATAAAAAGTCGTGATCGAGTTCTTCGGGCGTGGGCGCTTTAAAACTGGTGACGCTGACGCCCTGGGGATTCACGCCATACATCACATTACGGATGGTGCCGTCTTTGCCGCCCGCATCCATCGCCTGAAGAATAATCAGCAAGGCGTGTTTGTGTTCGGCGTATAATTTTTCCTGCAATTCCGCCATACGCTTTCGACTGCGCTTGAGCGGCTTTTCGACGCTTTCCTTGCTGTCGTATTCACCCGAAAAATCGGTGGCATAGTCTTGCAGACGAACCGGAACGCCCACCGGGGGGCAAAAAGCCTGTTGCTTAACCATGAGTTTTCTCCTCCATGAGGCGATCATAAATTTGGAGCAGCCGGGGAACAATCACCGACCAATCATAATTGATCGTGACATATTTCGCCGCCGCCTGACCGAGTTTTTCACATAGGATACGGTCTTCCAACAGTTCGATGACCGCCGATGCAAAATCCGCAGCGGTATCAGCCAGCCGAAGTTCAACCCCATCACGCACATCCAAGCCCTGCGCACCCATAGAGGTAGATACAACAGCCTGACCCGCTGCCATCGCCTGCAACAACTTGAGGCGCGTGCCGCTGCCCATACGAAGCGGAACGACATAGACCGCAGCGGCATGGAGAAACGAATTTACTTCCGGAACCCAGCCGGTGATCTCGATGTCATCGCGTTCGCGGAGCGTGTCCAGGCGCGGGTGGGGATGGCTGCCGACGACAAAAAGACGCGCATCCGGCACACTGGCGCGAACCTGATCCAAGATGTGGGTGGCAAACCACAAGGCCGCATCCACATTGGGGCGGTAGGACATGGACCCGGTAAATACCAGCGCAGCAGGGCCGAGGTCGAGGGGGCTGGTGGAGCCAACATAATTTGCGACGGTGATGCCATTGGGCACAACACTTACCGGGCAGTGGGGCACAAGGCGCGCAAAAGCATCGGCATCAGTTTGGGATACGGCGATCACATGGCTGACGGACTGACAAACATCCCGCTCAAAACGTGACAGCCGACGCCACTGGATAAATGAATAAATTGCGCCTGGTAGACGGCGAAAATTGCGGCGTTCGGACTCAAAAATGGTGCGCTGCAAATCGTACTCGGCATTGAAGGAATCGTAAATCACTGGGGTGTGCGGCTGTAACTGCTTAATGAGGGGCAAATAGGCCGCCATTTCCAGGCTCTCGATCTGGATCAGGTCAAACTGTCGAGCCGTGAGACACGCGGTTAACTTTTCGACATAGGCGGGTGAATAAAAGCGGCGCTGCATGTCGGCAAAACGAGTGAAAAAGATGTCGCGCAGACGAGACGTGATGGTGCGGTGCGGCGGCGGGACAACTTCGACAACGGCACAGTATGCGTTGAGGGCAGAGAGTCCCGCGGTGGACTCATCGTCCGCGAAGGAGAGCAGATGAATTTCATGCCCGGCGGCGTGAACTCCACGCATCAATCCGCTGGTGCGCAACGCACCGCCCGCGTGGGGAGGTTCGGGCAACTGGGCCGTGAGAAACAGGATACGCATGGATGGTCTAACTTTCGGTGAGCAGCACGGTTTGATACGTTTGCAAGACTATTTCGGCGGTCTTGCGCCAGGTAAAGGAGGCGGCACGAGCTAAGCCGCGTGTACACAACTGCACCCGGAGCGCTTCATCGGTGAGTAAACGCTGCATGGCGTGGGCCATCGCAGCGGGATCGTCGGGGTCCACGAGCAGCCCGGCATCCCCTGTGACTTCGGGCAGGGAGCTGCGATTGGCGGCGATAGTGGGGATGCCACAGGCCATTGCTTCCAGAATAGGCAAGCCAAAGCCTTCGTAGTGCGAGGGCAGAATGAGAAGGGCGGCGCAATTGTAAATGACTAGCAGCTCGTCGGGGGAGGGCGCTTCGCGCCAGATCACGTGATCCTGCAAACCGAGCGAACGCACTTTATCGAAAATTTCGTTATAGAGCCAGCCCCGGCGTCCGGCCAGGAGCAGCGGCGGCGCATCGGGAAGCGCGTGGCGCAGAAGCACATACGCATCTAAAAGACCAGAAATATTCTTGCGAGGTTCAAAAGTACCAACGAATAGAATATATGTTTCGGGCAAGCCTACGTGCTGCCGGAGCGACTGCCGTTCCTCGTCGGGTAGGGAACGGAAGGCAGGAGATACTCCGAGCATATGGACGGTTGTTTTTTCAATGGGAACCTGGAGTAAATTGGCTAAATCCGTCTGTGTGGCGCGCGAGTCAACTAGAATATGATCGGCACGCTGCACTGCCCAGGCGATCTGATCGTTATAATAACGGCGACTGCCCGCTGTCATAAACTGGGGATAATGTAGAAAATGGAGATCATGCACAGTGATGATCTGCCGGTGCGCGCCATGCTGAGGGGGGATAAAGTCGGGACTGTGGAGTAGATCAAGGCGGTGGGACGCGAGTTCAATGGATAGACTCCACGGCTCCAAGCGGTGATGGCTGGGCGTGTGTGTATTCAAGCGCCGAAAGGTAGAGGACAGCGACTCGGTATGGCGATAGTGCTGAATCACGCGGTATTCGTTGGTTTGATCCAGCGCGGCTAATTCCTGGATCACATGGCGCGTGTATTCAACTATTCCGCCGGGACGGTAAAAAGCGAGACGAGCATCGATTCCGATTTTCATGATGTACGAGTATAACCCACAGGGCGACAAGTCGGAAAATCAGAAAAGACGCGGTATAATGCCCGCGAAAACACGCGGTAGGAGTTAGGACAATGGATTTAGCACAAGCTGCCCGAATGATTGAATGGTTAGACGAAGAGCGACGCCGGGACCGCGCGACGATTTCATTGCTGGAAGAGCGGCTGGCTCAACAGTCGGATGTGATGAACCAGCTTCAGCGGCACCTGGATGGGCTGGAACACGAACAGTCTAGTATGCGAACCTCCTTTTTGCCGATCACACGGGAGGGAGAGCTAACCGAGCAGCTTCGATCTGAATATCAACAGACGATTGAAAACGTCGAAAGCAAACGCTTGATGGCAGAGCGCGAAGCCGAACGGCGCGCCGAGATCGCACGGGAAAGTGTGGCGCGGCTGGTGCGGGAACTCGGTGATCGGACGGATAAACTCGAACGGGCGATGGAAGAATTACCCGCCGCCCGCGTGGAACGAGATCGCGTGGCATCGGCACTGGCAGCGGTCCAGCAGCGGATGGAAGATTTGACGAAAAAGATGGAAGAGCCGGAGCGCCGCCTGACGTTCCTCGAAGAACAGCGCCGCCAAGACGCCCGCCGTATCTCGGATATACAATCCGAAATTCCCGAAGTGCAAAAGACCATTGATGCCCAGCGGCCCAAAATTGAAGCGCTGGAAATGATGGTGCTGCGCAGCGAAAAGCGGATTCTGGAAATCCAGGGCGCAGAACGAGATCGCCGCGAGGAGATTCAACAGTTTATCGATCAGCAGACGCTAATGCTGCAACAGCGGGATCAACAACTGGCGGAGATCACCAAAGGCTTTGGTGAATATGATGACGATATGCGGCGGTATATGGAACGGTTCGAGACATGGGCCGAAACGCACCGCCAGATGAAGAAAACAGTGGAAGACTTCGAACGGATCAGCGAACGACTCGGACGCCGGATCAATGAAGTGGCCGAAATGCAGCGTCTGTCGGAAGAGCGGTTCCGGCAGGAATGGAACGATTGGATCGCGGACGACCAGAAGCGCTGGAAACAGTTCACGCTGACGAATGACGAAGCGTGGCGCAACCATGAGAAGCAGATGGAACAGGCGCGGCGCGGTATGGAAAATCTGCAAGCGGCACTCGAACCGTTGAAAAACAGCCTCGATCGGATCTGGCAGTTGGAACGCGCCCGCGCCGAAATGTACCGTGACCGGTATCAGGCGATGCTGTTGGAGTATGATCAGGTTGAACGCGCGCCCGTGGCTTCAGGGGCGCTGTCAAGCAACGGCAGAGATTAGAATTCGCATCCCCTCGCTCTTATTTTCCAGGGTAGGCCGCACAGACCTACCCTATTTTTTTGCCCTATAATTTAAATAACCTCCCCAATTAGCTTTTAGGAGCTTTCTATGATTGTTACCAAAGAAGAATTGTTAGAGAAGGCGAAAAAACCTGCCGCCGAGGCAATGCGACTGCACCCATTCTACCGGGGGAAGATACAAACGGCGCTGCGGTGTCCGGTGCGGGATCTGGATGATTTTGCGATCTGGTATACGCCGGGCGTGGCGGCCCCCTGCCGCGCGATTGCTGAAAGCCCTGAACTGGTTTATGAGTACACCAGCAAATGGAATACGGTGGCGATTGTGTCGGATGGCACGCGGGTGCTGGGGTTGGGAGATATTGGACCCAAAGCAGGGCTGCCCGTGATGGAAGGCAAAGCGCTGCTCTTCAAGTACCTGGGCGGCGTGGACGCGGTGCCGATTATGCTGGATACCAAAGACCCGGACCGGATTATCGAAACGGCGTTGATGCTGCAACCGTCGTTCGGCGGGATCAACCTGGAGGATATTTCGCAGCCGAAGTGCTTCCGAATTCTGGACACGCTGCGGCAGCAGGCCGAGATTCCGGTGTGGCATGATGATCAGCAGGGAACAGCCAGCGTGATTCTGGCAGGGCTGATCAACGCGGCGAAAGTGGTGGGCAAAAAGCTGCCAGATATGCGGCTTACCTTCGTCGGGGCGGGGGCGGCGAATGTGGCCTGTTCGCGGCTGGCGTTCGCGTATGGGGTGGATCCATCGAACTGTCTGATGGTGGATGTGAATGGGATACTGGGCAAACATCGGCGTGATATTTACCTGCGGCGGGCAGAATTTGTCCAGCAGTGGCATCTGTGCCAGATCACGAATGCGGAGGAGGTTAAAGGGGGCATTCCAGAAGCGATGCGGGGTGCGGATGCGGTGATCGCGCTGGCGGCACCGGGGCCGGGCGTGATTCTGCCGGAGTGGGTGAAGACGATGGGGAAGGATGCCATTGTGTTTGCGGCAGCGAATCCGATTCCGGAAATCTGGCCGTGGGAAGCGGCGGAAGCGGGCGCGGTGGTGGTGGCTACCGGGCGATCCGATTTTCCGAATCAGGTCAACAACTCCCTGGTATTCCCTGGCATTTTTCGCGGAACATTGGATGTGCGAGCCACGACGATTACCGATCAGATGGCGATTGCAGCGTCGGAAGCACTGGCGAGTATGGCGGAACAAAAGGGGGTTTCGCCGGAATATATTTTGCCGACGATGGATGAATGGGAGATATTCCCGCATCTGGCGGCAGTGGTGGCGGTGAAAGCACAGGAGCAGGGCGTGGCACGGATCACAACCACTTATCAAGAGGAATACGAGCGCGCGTCTACCCTGATCCGGTGCTCACGCGAGATGACTCATTTACTGATGCGTGAAGGTTTTATACCAGACCCGCCCACAGAGTAGGGCTGGTTGATAAAGGAGTTTGTCATGCACGAACTGATTATTATCGGAGGCGGTCCGGCAGGGCTGGCGGCGGCGGCGTATGCGGTCAGGAAGCGTATGGATGCGCTTTTTATGTCGAAGGGCCTGGGCGGGCGCACCAATCGAAAACTGCTGCTGCCCTGGGTTGAGGACTATCAAGTGATTATTGGCGAGGAGCTGATTCAGCGGTTTCGCACGCAATTGGATTACCTTGACTTTATGCGAGTGCGGGCGACCGTGTGCCAGATTGAACGTGTGGATGGCGGATTTCGAGTGCATGTTACGGGCGGAAAATATTACGACACGATCAGCCTGATTCTGGCGATGGGGGCGCAAGGGGAATTGTTGAACATTCCCGGCGAAAAAGATTTGGATATGAAGGGCTTGTGTTATGGCGCAATGACGTATGCGCCGCTGATGGTGGATCGGAATGTGATCGTGATCGGCAGCGAACTGCTGGCGCTGCGGGCGGTGGCGGAGCTGAGCCGGATCGCAACCCAGGTGACACTGGTGGCTGAGGCGGAACAGACGCTTGATACGACGGTGGGTCACAAAGTGTTATCCGCCGAGAATGTGGTCATAAAGGGCGGATTCAAACCCGTTGAAGTGAAGGGGGATGAATATGCGCGGTCGCTGGTGATTGCGTCGCAGGATGGGCGGCACCAGGAAATTTTCGCGGACGCGATCTTTGTGGAAAAGCGGTTGGTGCCACGATCCGATCTGGTAATCGGACTGGTCGATACGGACGAGTGCGGATTCATTCGGGTGGATTCGCGGAACCGGACGAATGTGCCGGGCATTTTCGCGGCGGGTGACGTAACCGACAGCAGCGCGTTCCAGGTGTTGATGGGATTGGGCGACGGCGAAAAAGCCGCGCTGAGCGCGTATGATTATCTGCTGGGGGTTGAAGTCCCGGGTTGCAGTTGATCGGATGCTATACGTTACCCCTAAACGAGGATGAGGGAGAAATTAACGGGGCAATGCGTGAATTGCCCCGACGAACCGCCTTAAGTTAAGCGTGTTTCGGCTTACCCGCTGGCGCAGGTGCGGCGACTAGACAGGCTCCCGATGGATGTGCGCGCCCAGATTGCGCAGTTTGTCCTCGACTTTTTCGTAGCCGCGATCAATCTGGCCGATATTGCGGATGTGGCTGGTGCCGCGCGCACATAAGGCGGCTAACAGCAGCGACATCCCGGCGCGGATGTCGGGACTGGTGATGTAGGGCACGGCGCGTAAAACTGTCGGGCCATGGACCACCGCGCGGTGGGGATCGCAGAGGAAAATCCGCGCACCCATGCTGCTTAGTTTGTCGGTGAAGAAAAAACGGCTGTTGTACATCCATTCGTGGAAGAGGACGGTTCCGGCGGATTGGGTGGCAACAGTAAGAGCAACGCTCATCAGGTCGGAGGGGAAGGCGGGCCAGGGCTGCGCTTTGATTTCGGGGATTTGATCACCCAGATCGCGCTCGATTACCAATGACTGGGAGCGGGGCACGATGATGTCATTGCCGTCTACGGTCCAGGTGACACCCAATTTGCGAAAGATCAGGGCGGACATATCGAGGTGTTCGGGATCGGCTTCGCGGATGCGGATTTCGCTGCCCGTTACGACAGCGGCTCCCACAAAACTGATCACTTCCAGGTAGTCGGCTCCGACGCGGAATTCGCCGCCGTGCAGTTGATCGACGCCATGAATAATCAAGCAGTTGGTGCCGATATTCTCGATCTGTGCGCCCATGCCGTTGAGCATGTGACAGAGATTCTGGACGTGAGGTTCGGAGGCGGCGTTGCGGATGGTGGTGGTGCCCTGGGCAAGCGCGGCGGCCATCACTGCATTTTCGGTGGCGGTGACGCTGGCCTCGTCCAATATAATGTTTGCGCCTTGCAACCGGCCTTCGCAATGGATGCGAAAAACCCCATCGTACTCAACATGTGCGCCAAGGCGTTCTAAGGCCAGCATATGGGTATCCAGACGCCGCCGCCCGATCACATCACCGCCGGGCGTAGGGAGTTCAAGCTGGCCGAGGCGCGCTAAGACTGGCCCGGCAAATACCACCGAGGCACGGGTTTTCTGGGTCAGTTCGCGCTCAATTTTGTGGGTCGTCAGTTCTTTGGCGTGGACGCGTACCCGGTGATCACCTAACTCTTCGACTTCAACGCCCAGACTGCGCATAATGCTAAACGTCACACGGACATCGGCAATATCCGGCACATTTTGCAGGATCACCGGCTCATCGGTTAGCAAACAGGCGGGAAGCATCTTCAGGGCGGCGTTTTTGTTGCCGCTGATGGTCACTTCGCCTTGAAGCGTCTGGTTGCCTTCGATCACAAATTGTTCTTGAGACATAGCCGTTTATGCTCCTAAAGTATTTTGGGCGCATTAAAAATCTAGTGTTACCGGATCGTCCAATTTTACGTCTAAAGATCGGGCGGCATGGCCCTGGTTGATGCCAATTTCCAATTGGCCGGAACTGCCAACCAGCACCACCCGTGATCCCGGTTCTACCGTGCCATAGGTGGGGCGGATGGAATGGATCAGTTCAGTCCCGATCCGCACGCGGCTGGTGGACGCTGATATTTCGACCGGCTCATGAGAACCGAATTGAGGCGATAACTGGAGGCTGCCGGTGGACTGCCACGTTAAGATGCCGATACTGGTGATGATGTTGCCGAAATGATCGATGTGCAGCACCTGGCCGACGATGCGATTTGGATGAATATCCAACTGCGGATCAGACAGTTTGACCAGTTCAGGAACAGCAGGGCCTAGTTCGGAAATGGGGACACCGTTCGCCAGATGAGCCGCCGCAGGGCTGAAAATATCGCGCCCGTGAAAGGTATGACTGGAACTGGGGGGCAGGTAGTCCGGGTTTTGAATCAGGGCGGTGTGCAGCACCTGGACATGAGGCAGGATATAGCTCAAAACGCCGTTATTGGGGGCGACATAAATGCCATAGTTGGTTGATACTGCGATAGGCGCACGCTCTGTTCCGACACCGGGATCAACCACCACCAGAAAAACAGTGTGCGGCGGAAAATGCCGGAAGGCGGTCAGCAGGACATACGCCGCCTGCCGGATGTTCTGGGGCTGGATGGCGTGGGTGAGATCGATCAAATGGACGTGTGGACAGGATGACAGAATCACGCCTTTCATGGTGCCAACATAGGCGTCGGAAAGGCCAAAATCGGTGAGCAAGGTGATAATCGGTTGAGGGTTCATTCCTCGATTGTACCAACGATTTTGCGTTGTCGTAACCCCGCCGGCGCGGTATAATTAAGCGAATACTGGCCTTTTTGAGTGGATTGTTTTATAATTGCCAATGTCGAACATTCGTTCTGGATTTCAGGCCAGTGACCTCAAAGATTTAGCGACTGAAATTCATGCTCAAGGGCATCCGACAGGCGTGTACCTTTGGGCTGTCTTTGTGTTTATCCCAAAACGGAATTATGGGTCTGTAGGAGGATGTTGTGGCGGAAAACGCA
>DATAMF010000287.1:0-11584 GCA_036260665.1 Aggregatilineaceae bacterium
GCCACCACCCGATAAAACGGCTCCGCGATCAGACTGACCGGCTTGAGACTGCCCACCGCCCCGATCACTTTCCAAACGCCGGGCAGTTCCCGCATGCTCATAAACACCGCCTGCGCCCCGTGCCAGCGTTTGCCATCCTGCCGTACGGCATACAATGCCCGGCTGGTCATCTCCACCGTCAGCCCTGGCGAAATCGCATTCAGATCAGCAGCTTGAAACGGCACAAATTTCAGCCGCTGCTTCCGATCCCGTTTAACGGCCATCTGCCGCAGTTTATCACAAATTCCGCAGTCACCATCATACACCACCACGAGGCCGCTCATGCTCGCTCCTGCCTGATCCAATATGCGCAGATTGTATCAGGAACAGCATCATGGTGTGTCAGGAATAACCGAAATCCCTACCGTTCCCGGCCCGCTGTGGACTCCTAATGCCGGTGATAACTGCGCTACGACCCACTCGATCACCGCATATTTTTCTTCCAACAGCCCGCGAAATCGCTCAACTTCGTCGCGCGCCGCGACATGCATCAGCGCCGCTCGGACCGTGCTCCCCGCTGGAATCCGTGCGGTCGCCAGTTGCACGATCCGCTTATAGGCACCGATCCGAGTGCGTGCCACCCCCAGCGGCGACGGCATCCCGTTTCGCATCCCGATCACGGGTTTGATATTCAGCAGATCGCCCACCATGCTCGTCACTTTGCCAATCCGCCCACCCCGCTGCAAATATTCCAGCGTATCATTGGTGAATCCCACGAACGCTCGATCCGCCACCTGCCGCGCCAGTTCGGTCACCTGCTCCACCGGAAAGCCGCGCATCGCCCCCCGCGCCGCTTGGATCACCGCCCAGCCGTGCGCCAGCGCCACCGAACACGTATCCACCACTTCAATTTTGATATTCAGCAGTTCTTGCGCCGCCAGTTTTTTCGCCAGGGTCGCCGCCTGGAATCCGCCGCTCCCCGTCCCGGTCATACTCACGATCACCACATCATTCCCGCTCTGAGCCGCGCGCCGCAGCGCATTCAAATACTCGCCCGTGCTCGGATTAGCCGTCGTCGGCCATTCTGGAGCCGTTCGCACCCACTCAAAAAATTGGTCGGGTACCATATCCACTCCATCCCGCAGGACGCCGTTCACGGTATGGATATAGTAGGGTATCACGACGATCCCCAATTCCTCAGCGATGGGCGCAGGTACACTTGCACAGCTATCGGTGATTACTGTAACCAAGTCATTTTCTCCTGGATTGCATTAATTCAAATATTATTATAGAACACGCATGAGTATCATCAGTTGTGAAGAATCCCCCAAAATGTAAGGTGAGCAACGTGCCAGTTTTTCTATATACTGTGGGCTAGGCCCTTTTTATCCCAAGTAGGACACTATGATTAATGACCTGCTCCACCAACTAAACAGCCCCGATCCCGCCCAGCGCCGCAGCGCGATTATCGCCCTCGCGAATAGTCGTGATCCGTCGGCGCTCTCGTCCTTAGCGCGCATCTATCAGACTGATCCTGACCCCGCCCTCCGCGAAATGGCGCTCAAGGCAGGCCGTTATATTCAGCAGTATGCCAAACAGCAGCAGCAGGCATCGGGCAGCAGCTACACGGCCTCGGCTGGTGCGACATCAACCGGAGCCGACAAACCACCCATCTCCAAGCGGGACGAAGAACTGGCGCGCGGTTATCTGGACGCTGCCACCGGGCACGCCACCGCCGGAGATCGTATCCGTGCCCTTGAAAATCTCGGCAAAGCGCTCAGCCTGAATCCCACTTTGCAAAAAGAGTCCTTCGTGATGAATCTGATCATGAATCTGACCGGGCTTTCAGTGGCGGATGCCATGCCGATTCTCACCAACCCGGATCGCCGCGCCATGTTGATCGCCAGCATGGGCGGCAAACAAAAAGTGAAGCGGGGTGAATCGGGCGGCAGCGGCGATGAATGGGGGAAAGCGCTGCTCGACATCGGCATCTACTGGATCGTCACGTCACTGATTTTGGTCCTCGTTTTTATCGTCGCGATGGATGCCGTTCGTGAAATTTTCGAAACCAGCATGCGCAACTCACCTAGTTCGAACGTATCATCCGACGATCTGGACACCTTCTTCGATGCGGGAGTAATCGCCCTAACCATCGTCTCCATCATCTACAGTCTGATCTACACCATCGGCAACCTGATCTACGGAGCCGCCATCCACTTCGCCGCCGTCACATTTTTGGGCGGCAACGGCACGCTGGCCGGGTTATATCACCGCCTGTTCCCTTTCTGGACGGTTCTTATGGTGGTCTCGGCTGCCGGGCTGGTCATCATGGGGTTGAGCGGCTCATTTGAAACCACCTATACCATCTTTGTGCTGATCTCGCTGCTCGGCACGTTCGGAGTCATCTACTATCAATCCGCGCTGGTCGGCAAAGCCTACAATTTTGGTTCCGGTTCCGGCTGCGTGGCGATTTTCCTCGGCACTGTCCTGTTAGTCATTGCCCAGTGCTGCTTACAGTACGTGCTGTTCAGCGCCCTGCAAGGCATGACTCTCCAATAAACTCAAAAGGGCGGGAATTTACATCCCGCCCTCGCTGTTTTTTCCCCCAAACGGCTGCTAAAGACTCGCTATCGCCAACTGGATTCTCCGCAGCGACTCCGCACGCCCGATTACTTCCATGCTTTCGAACAGCGGCGGCGAAACCTGCTGTGCCGTAGTTGCCATGCGCAGCGCCCCGAACAACTGTCCCGCCGACAGCCCCAATTCCTCCGCCAGCGGACGCAGCGCCCCTTCCATCGCCGCGTGACTCCATTCCGTCAGCGCGTTCAGAAGGGCATACGCTCGTTCGAGTGCGGCTTTTGTCCCGGCGGCGTCCATTTTCTTCTGGATCAATTCTTCTTTCGGCGCGGGTTTGAACTCCTCCGCGAAGAAGAACCCGCCCATCGGAATCGCCTCTGGCAGTGTTTTGATGCGCGGCTTCAGCAGTGGGATCACCTGGAGCAGCACATCCAGGTTGACCTCATACCCGGCCTTCTCGAACACCGGACGCAGCAGTGCGGCCAATTTATGATCGTCCATCTCGCGCAGATACACGCCGTTCAGCCAGTCCAGTTTTTCAATCGGGAAGATGCTGCCCGCTGGATTTACCCGGCTCAGATCGAAGCGTTCGATGGTTTCCTGCACGGTGAATACTTCCCGATCTTCGCCAAAGCTCCACCCGACGTTCGTCAAAAAGTTGACAATCGCTTCGGGAACATAGCCCCCGTCCAGGAACTCATACAGCAGCACGGGCACCTTACGCCCGCCTTCCGTAAAGCCCGCACTCCGTTTGGACAGCTTGCCCTTGCCGCTCGGATTCAGAATAACGGGCAGGTGTGCGAGTTGGGGCATGTCCCAGCCGAACGCATCATACAGGTTTTTGTGGATCGGCGCGGACGGAATCCATTCTTCGGCGCGCATAATGTGGCTGATCTCCATAAAATGATCGTCCACCACGTTCGCCAGGTGATACGTCGGGTAGCCGTCCGTTTTCAGCAGCACCAGGTCCTGAAGCTGCTTGTTATCAAACGAAATATCCCCTCGCAGCAGATCGTTGACCGTCGTTGATCCTTCCGTTGGCATCATGAACCGGATCACATACGGCTTGCCTTCGGCCTCGTTTTGGGCGCGTTCGTCCGCCGACAGCGTGCGGCAGTGGCGATCATAACCGGGGTCCTGCTTGGCGGCTTTCTGCTGTTCGCGCAAGGCGTCGAGTCGTTCTTCGGTGCAGTAGCAGCGGTAGGCCCGCCCCTGTTCAACCAGCCAGTTCGCCCATTTTTGATACAATTCCAACCGTTCCGACTGGATATAAGGTCCATATTCGCCGCCGACCTCTGGCCCTTCATCCCAATCCATCCCCAACCAGCGCAGTCCTTCTGTGATCAATTGGATCGAGTCCGCGACATATCGCTTCTGATCCGTATCTTCGATCCGCAAAATGAACGCGCCCCCATGATGGCGGGCAAACAGCCAGTTGAATAACGCCGTGCGGACACCACCAATATGCAGTGGCCCGGTGGGGCTGGGTGCGAAGCGCACGCGTACACGATTATCACTCACAGCTTAACACTCCTTCTTGATGAACAGGCTGAGGTGCGGCAGGTGAAATTATATCAGACGACATTCCGCAGGGTAAATTGTAGAAATTGAGAATTATGGATTATGCTGGGAAGCTACGAACAACAAAGCCGAGCAGCATGAGTACAACACCAGAATACACCACCCAAGTTCTAGATCATTTGAGCACGGTTTTCGCTTTCTCAAAGACCCGTTCTTTTTTGCTTCCAGTTTCTTCCCCAAAAAACTTGCTCGGATTATGGGATTGCTGCTGACTGTAAAAAGTTATTTTCTACCAGTTCACGAATGTGGAGATTTGAATCGTTCAGGCACTCCTCGCGAATATGATCTGGAAGAGCAGCCATAGAATGAAGATGGTCTATTATAGCTTCTCGGCAGAAAGAGCAGGGCGCATATTCGTAAAGGTTTATTAGGGTGGCGGTTGCCGCTTGATCAGGATGATCCTCGAATATATGACACACGCTCATCTGTACCTGGTGATGATCATCCTGCTCTAACTTCCGCTGTATAATTGATTCGATGAGTGCCCAATCGCCATCCTGAAAATTGCGATTCAGTAACCCAATGGCACGGCCTACTTCCTTATTTTCTTGTATCCGCTTTAGTGCAAATTCCCGTACAGATGGATGGCTAATATTTTCCAGAACAGCAAAGGTCATTGCCCAGATGCGACCTTCGGGATGTTCCGTCAGTTTGAAGAGTCCGTCAGGTGGTAGGGGGAATGGAGTTCTCCTAAAGATGCGTAAATATTGGCTCAGACATTTCGGATCATCTTCTTGCAGTAAATCAAGCGCCGCCTGCTGCAAATCTTCTGCCGGTGCGAATTTGCTCCACAACTCAAAATGCAGATCCTCTCCCGCCATAAGTAGTTGCTTGATTTTGGCATAAGGATATTTCTTAATATGCTTATGTTTTCTTGAATCTCGTTTACGGCGGAATACCTCGACGAGCTTGAGATAATCATCGACGTACCGATTCTGTTGCCGTGCGTGGGCCAGGGCGGCAGCAGCTTCCTCTTCACCCATCAAATCTTCAAGTATCCCTAGCAAAAGCGTCGAATCGGCCTTTAGCTGAGGATCGTTAAGGGAAAAGCGCCCCAATCTATCTACAACAAAGAGGAACCCTTGCAATTCGTCGAGTACAACAATCGACCACGCGCAATCTGTGTCAACGTTATTCAGTTTGTTAGCGGGGGTTACTCGTTTAGTAAAGTGATCATAGAGTATCTGCTTTGCCTCCTGATCATTTTCCTCGGCAAACCGAAAGACCATTTCAAGTATCTGTTTGGCATCGTCATTTTTTTCATTATTCAGACTTACGGCTGCCTCAAAAATCTTATGGCGATAATATTCTGGCTCTCCCGTCAATTGCAGAATATCCCACAGGTAAACCGTTTTTCCGCCTTCACTCTGACGATCATACGAAATGTTGTGCAAACAGGCGTGGAGAATGACATCGCGATAAGGGGCCGCATCGTGCTTTCTTAAGTATAAGATTGCACGACCTAAGCCAAGTTTGAGAATCCGTTCAAATTCATGTATGCCCAGAAGTCTATGCCTCTATTCTCACCCAATTATTGGTTCCTAACGCTCGGACTTATTTGAATTATACCAGCCCTCCTCACGATTATCGTTAGGAGGTAAACCCCCGCAAATTCCCTGGCTCGCAAATCGCCAATGGCTGAACTTCCACAAATCATCTGATTTCCTCAAAGGAGGTGCGGCAGGCGAAATTATATCAGACACGAGGGATAGCGAGAATGACGGGGTTAAAAAAAGGACCAACTGCGCGTTGGTCCCCCTGACAGTGTTACTTTAATAACGAATGTGCCAGTTCTAGCGCTTCCTCGCGCGATCCAACAATCGCCTCGGCGCGCGCGCCTTTATACTGTTCCTGCTCTTGCATCGCCTTGATGCCAAACTTCACCCAATCGAGCGTGCCAACAATAATGCTATATACATCTGGATCCCAGAATCCACCAGGTTTCCCTTGCGACAGCGCCAATCCCATAATCATGTCGCTGAAGCCCAAATTTGATTGTGTAAAATCCATGATACAACATACAGGTACACCCGCTGCTTGTTTGAACGCAACGGTGGACGACAGCGGTGTTTCGACATCCACAGGAAAACTCAGCGGAGCAATAATGCTGATATAAATAATTCGTTCCTTAGTCATTTCTTCGACTTTGACAGTCATGGGGTATGCTCCTCTAAAAATATGCTTCAATGAAGCAACGGCAATCATTCTTCATTCTACATCGACTGTTTAACCCTGTAAATGAGATTAACAAGGACGTCTGATTAGGTTCCTTTTCCTGCACACGTTACAATTAGTCCCCGGTTCTATCTACATGAGGAGGATCGAATTGGCGCACAACGGATTCCAGAGAGAGGGTTACTGTGGCCTGTACTGCGGCGCTTGCCCCAAATTTCTGGCGAGTGAAAATGACACGCAGGAAGACACGCGCTGTCAGGGCTGCAAAAGTGCTGTCGTCGCCGGGTGGTGCCAGACCTGCACGCTCAAAGCCTGTGCCCGGAACAAGGGGCTTGCGTTTTGCGGTGAGTGCGATCTCTACCCCTGCGCCGATCTTCAGGCTTTTATTGATGATGCCCGGTATCCTTATCACTCGCTGGTCCCGCAGGATCTGGCAGCCATCCGCGAAAAGGGATTAGATGTCTGGCTAGTCGAGCAGGATACACGCTGGCGCTGTCCGGCCTGCGGGTCCAGTCATTCCTGGCACGATACCACCTGTCCGCAGTGCGGCGGCCCTACGCGCAACTGGGCCGGGTAATTTCGGTTGCTGGAGCATTCCAACAAGATCGCAGCCTGCTAGAAATATTGGCTTTGACGGACTGCGCGGGACCATCAAGGTAGTGGGATAGCAGATGAAGATTGCTTACCAGAGTAGGGAACAATCACTATCTGCCACGCATTTTTCAAGATTTACAACGCGATTGTCCTGCATGGGGTGGGCTTGACATCGACCAATGAACGCCCTATTCTGTTTAGAGAGATATAACGGGAACCAAGGCTGGGGAGCCTTCGCCTGAGTATTTAGCATACGGGAGATTACTATGGAATTCGTCAAACCCACGCCGGATTATGAAACCTTTATGCAGGATGTAGCGAAGACTGCCGCGCTCATTGACACCCCCTGCAATATGGACATGATCCGAGACATCTTTGGCACCTATTGGCCGTATTGTGAAGCGGGCTGGCTCTCATTTCGGACCACCACCAAACCCAACCGTGAACTGTCCGTGCGTTACATCGATTGCACTACCCCCCACGACCCCTACGAAATTGCGGTTGAGCATGGTTATCTAAAACCCACCGGACACCCCGTCGAACAGCTTATCTACGATCTACGCGATCATTTTCCGCCGCTGGGTTATGGCGTGGATGCCGCCGCCAGTTATGGCATCGAAAAAATCTGGCCGCTGGTTCAAAGCGCGGTCAAAGTCGAAGACCTCTATACGCTGCCCTCAATGCCGTCTTCGATGCGGAACTGCGACGCCTATTTCAAAAAGTACGATCTCAAGTGGACCAGCCTGTATGCCATTGACTACCGCAATAAGAGCATGAACATATATTTCATGTTCCCCGAACGCGGCCATTTTTCGCCTGAAACCACTGGCGAAATGATCAGCGATTTGGGCTTCACGCCGCCCGACATGGACGAACTCAAAGTGAATTCGCAGGTTGGCGCGTTGTATTACACTTTCGATTGGGATACGCCCACCTGCACGCGGATTTCTTTTGCTGTGCCGCACCAGCCCGCCAGCAACTTCCCGATGCACTGGGACGCGAAGATCGCGCGCCTTATGCGCGAAGCGCCCACCATGCTGCACGAAATTCGCGGTTCGGCCCAAACCGCCTATACAGCCAAAGGCAATTATCGCAAAGTCGAAATCGACTACACCGGCATGGAATTTTCAATGGTTGCGGGGATCGAAGCGCTGCTCAAGGTGCTCGGATCATAGCGCTTGCTCGTGCTGCAAATCAAGCGATGGCATTCTGCATGCCGTCGCTTTTTTGTTGTTTTTGACCAGCCAGCCTATACATGACGCGCCGGATTAGGTAAACTAAAGCATTATTTTCCGAAGGGCAAGGAGGAGCACTATGCCAGGCGGCGAAGAGACAAAGGAAAAACCCGAACTTGCGGAGACGGCTCCATCGAACTTTATCCGCGAAATCATTGAAGAAGACCTGAAAACAGGCCGCTATAACACCGTCCACACGCGCTTCCCCCCGGAACCAAACGGCTATCTGCATATTGGGCATGTCAAGGCGATTCACATCGACTACGGCATGGCCGAAGCCTACGGGGGCAAATTTAATATGCGCTTTGACGACACCAACCCCACCAAAGAAGAGCAAGAATATATTGATGCCATTATCGAGGATGTGCGCTGGTTGGGTGCGGACTGGGAAGATCGCCTGTTTTATGCCTCCGACTATTTCGGCCAGCTTTATGAATGGGCTATCCAACTGATCAAAGACGGCAAAGCCTACGTAGACGACCTCAGCGCCGAGGAAATTCGCGACTATCGCGGCACGCTCACCGAACCGGGGCGCAACAGTCCCTATCGTGATCGTTCCATTGAAGAAAACCTGGACCTTTTCCAGCGCATGAAAGCGGGTGAGTTCCCCGATGGATCGCGCGTGCTGCGGGCCAAGATCGATATGGCAGCGGCGAATATCAACTTCCGCGACCCGATCATGTACCGAATTCTGCATGCCGAACACCCGCGTACGGGCGATGCCTGGTGCATTTATCCCACCTATGACTGGGCGCACGGCCAGTCAGACTCGATTGAGGGTGTCACCCATTCACTCTGCACGCTGGAATTCGAAGATCACCGCCCACTCTATAACTGGTACCTGGAGCAGTTGGGCGTTTTTCACCCGCGCCAGATCGAGTTCGCCCGCCTCAGCATCACCTACACCCTGACCAGCAAGCGTAAACTGCTCAAACTGGTGCAGGGCGGTTATGTCCGCGGCTGGGATGATCCCCGCATGCCCACGCTGGCCGCGCTGCGCCGTCGCGGGTATCCGCCCGAAGCGCTGCGCACTTTTGTGGAGCGTACCGGTGTCTCGAAGGCCAACAGCGTCGTCGAACTCGGCCTGCTGGAACACGTCATCCGTGAATATCTCAACCAGCACGCCCTGCGTGTGATGGCGGTTTTGCATCCGCTCAAAGTTGTCCTGACCAATTACCCCGAAGGCCAGGTCGAGGAGATGGACGCCGTCAATAATCCCGAAGACGCCGCTGCTGGAACGCGTAAAGTTCCCTTCTCGCGTGAACTTTACATCGAGCAGGAAGACTTCATGGAAACCCCCGCACCGAAATATTTCCGCCTGGCTCCGGGCCGCGAAGTCCGGCTGCGCTACGGCTATTTCATCAAGTGCGAGAACGTGGTCAAGGATGCCGATGGCAATGTGATCGAACTGCACTGCACCTACGATCCGGCGACTCGCGGCGGTGATGCGCCCGATGGCCGCAAAGTCAAAGCCACCATTCACTGGGTATCCGCTGCCCACGCGATTCCGGCTGAGGTTCGCCTCTATGACACCCTGTTTATCAAGCCGAATCCGTCTGATGTCGAAGAAGGCCACGATTTCACCGAAAATCTGAACCCCAATTCGCTTGAAATCCTGGGTTCCGTGATGGTTGAGCCGAGCCTGAAGGGGGCCGCTGTCGGCAGCCGTTACCAGTTCGAGCGCACAGGTTACTTCTGTGTGGATCGTGACACAGCGCCGGATAAACTGGTCTTCAACCGCACTGTGTCGCTCAAGGACACCTGGGCGAAAATCCAGCAAAAAAGTTAGGGCAATTCACGAATCACCCTGCTCTTCTTCCCCCTCTTCCAACTTGGTTGTAGAGGGGGATCGAGGGAGTGAGGTTTGTAGGGGCAATTCATGAATTGCCCCTGCTTGCCGCAAATAATCTTTTATTTAAGATAGGGAAATTATATGGCGCAGCCGTTTCTCAAATGGGCCGGAGGCAAGGGCCAACTCTTGGAGCAGTACGAGCGTTTTTTTCCGGCACGGCGCGGCGGTGACTATTATGAGCCATTTTTAGGCAGCGGCGCGGTGTTTTTCCGCCTGCGGGATCGCCGCCTCTTCAAGCGCTTCCACCTCTCCGACGCTAACCCTGAACTCATCAACTGCTACTGCATGGTGCGGGATCGTCTCGATGAGTTGATCAACCGCCTGCGCGAGCACCAGACCCAGCACGCCCACGACTATTATTACACCATCCGCGACCTAGACCGCGACCCCAACTGGCCCCACGCCGATCCCGTCGAACGCGCCGCCCGCCTGATCTACCTCAACAAAACCTGCTATAACGGCTTGTGGCGTGTCAACAGCCAGGGGTACTTTAATGTCCCGATGGGCCGCTATAAAAAGCCGGATATTCTGAACGTCGGGCGGCTGTGTGCCGCTTCTGCTGCCCTACAGGATGTCGAACTGACCGTCCGTGACTTTGAAGCCGTATTAGATTGTGTGACTTCCCGCGATTTTGTCTACTTCGATCCGCCGTATGTCCCGCTGAGCCGTTCCGCCAATTTCACCAGCTACTCCGCTGATTCCTTCACCGAAGCCGATCAGCGGCGGCTGGCGTATATTTTCGCCTCACTCGCCTCGCGGGGAGCGCGTGTCATGCTCAGCAACTCGGATATGCCGTTGGTCCGCCTGCTCTATACCAATTTCCAGATGGATCTCGTGGAAGCGCGCCGCAACATCAATTCCCATACCGGGCGGCGCGGCCTCATTCAGGAAATCGTCGTGCGGACGTATTTCTAAAACGTAGTATCAGGGCAAAAGCAAATCGAGAGCCACCTCGATGCCAGATAACTTATCATCCTCAAAGTCGAAACAGATATGATAACTTGCGTCTTTTGAAAACAGCAGATTGAGGGGAACAACTCTCAATGGATTCTTTGAATCGATAGCCGCTGGGCGTGTCGGAACCCAACAGCGTATCTCTTCATCAGACACATTACACTCATCCAAGACATCCTGCTGCTCTAAAAACGAAAGTACTTCATGCTGTGTAGTCTGATTGATGGCTAAGTCGTGGGTGAGCAGCGCATGTACTTCATCCTCATCTTTCATGGATAACCATGACCTCTCCCCATGTACAGGCCAGTGATCATGCATAAAAGCAGCAATCCATAAACAACCGTATAACACAACGGGAAGTAAGCCAGCAATTCTACGTATTCGCTTACTCGTCAAATCGCGCCTACCCCACCTTCTCCCCCCGAAACACCGAATACGTCACCAACCCATAATAATCCGCCCGGTTTAACAAATACTCCGGCGCGCTGGCATCCAAACACAACCGCTGAAAAAGCGCCCAGTCAGCCGGATACAGCGAATCGCGCAGCCAGCCCCACAGCATCTCGAAGGTAACAGTCAGCCCTCGCCGCAGATCATCACTCAGCGGCGCATACACGTCCGCCACAAACGTCTGCAC
>DATAMF010000295.1:0-3189 GCA_036260665.1 Aggregatilineaceae bacterium
GGTGCCAAACCCGGCGATGGTAAAAACGCGATCAATGGGCAGGCGCGGACGCCCCAGGTCGGCGCGCAGCGGCTGGCGAGCCAGGCAGGCTTGCAGTTCTGCCACCAGTCGATCGAGCCCCTGGCGGGTTTTAGCAGATACACGCACGATCGGCGCTTCAGCCAGGACCGTCCCCTGCATCACCTCATGCACATCCGCTTCAACCAGGTCCAGCCATTCCGGGTCATCGACCAGGTCGGTCTTGGTCAGCGCAATGACACCGGCTTCGACTTGCAGCAGGTCGAGGATCGCCAGGTGTTCGCGCGTCTGAGGCATCACGCCTTCATCCGCGGCAACCACAAACAGCACGGCATCGATCCCGCCCACCCCAGCCAGCATATTTTCGATAAAGTCGCGGTGACCGGGCACATCCACAATCCCGACCTGCCCCCCATCCGGCAGTCTGGCTGGTTACAGTTGGAATTACGCGAGCCAACGATCGCCGTGCGCGGTGATCGTTATATCTTGCGCCGCCCTTCGCCTGGTGAAACCATTGGCGGAGGCGTGGTGATGGACCCGCAGCCCAAACGCCGGCATAAACGCTTTGATGAAACGGTGTTGAGCCAGCTTGAAGCCCTGCGCCAGGGGTCGCCGGCGGATGTGCTGCAGCAGGCTTTCCAGATGCTGGGCGCTGCCCCCATCCGTGACGCGGTGACACGCGCCCGGCTGCCGGGCGAACAGGCCCAGGCTGCGCTGAGCGAACTGCTGGAAAATGGACAGCTGGTGCTGCTGGAGACCGGCGAAACCCGCCCGGAGAGCGATCTGCTGGCGTGCGGGCAGGCTTACTGGATGGCTGAGAGCGAGCGTGCGCGGCATGAGGTAGAAACCTACCATCACACTTATCCGCTGCGCCGTGGCATGCCGCGTGAGGCATTGAAGAGCCGTTTGAAGGTGGCTGCGCCGCGCCTGTTCAACGCCATGCTGCGCCGTTGGGTCGCGGATGGCCTGTTGGAAGAGGGGGGCAGCCTGGTCTGGCGCCCAGGACATGCTATTCGCTTTACGCCGCAGCAGCAGGCTCAGATCGATCGCCTGCTGGCAAAGTTTGCCCAATCGCCCTATGCGCCGCCAACGGTAAAGGAGGTGCAGGCCGAAGTGGGCGAGGATGTGTACCTGGCGCTGGTTGATTTGGGCCAGCTGGTGGCGGTTTCGCCGGAAGTGGCCTTTCGCAAAATGGATTATGATCAAATGGTCGCGCTGGTCTACAGCCACTTTGAAAAAGAGAGCACGCTCAGCGCGGCGCAGTTCCGCGATCTGCTCAACACCAGCCGGCGCTATGTGCTTGCTTTTCTGGAACACCTGGATGCAACTGGCGTGACCCTCCGCGAGGGCGATGTGCGCCGGTTGAGAAGGATGCAGCGGGCGTAAGCACAAAAGCTGTAAGAACTTTAGTTTTCGCTAAGTGAAAGGAGGTAAAAAAAGGTAGTGGACCCAAAACATGGTAATCTTGTTTCGCCAAAAACAGAGCACCGTGAAGGGAACCACTACCATGATCGATCATACCATAAGCGTTTTGGTTACACTAACGCAGAACTTGCCGATTGGCACCAATCTTGCACTTTTACAATTTTTGTGGATGCTGGTGAGTGGCGCACTGCTGTCGCACCGGGGCGGCATTTTTTCGTCGCTCCAATCGATGGGTCTCTCCGATGCGGCCACCCGGCGCGCCTGGGCGGCGTTTCGGCGCGGTGCGTGGCAGATACCGGTCATCCTCGTGTGGTGGCGGGCCTACGTTCAGCGCCAGCCGGACTGGCAGCCGCATCGCTACGAAGGCTATCAACCAGTGGCGGCGGATGTGACCGCGTTTTGGCGTCCGACCCTCAAAGGTTGCCCCAGCAAACATTATCATCCTGCCGCCAACCGGGCGTTGCCGGCGGTCATTTTTGGCATTCATGGCGAAGTCGGGGATCTGGCCGGGCAGCGGATCGTCCTCCCGCGTGGCTTTGTCCGCGTCAAGTTGCCGGAGGGGAGCGAAAAAGGCCTGTGGCAGGACATGTTGGCAAGCGTGCAGCAGGAACTGGCAGACAATGAGATCCTGGTGGTGGATGCCGGCGTAAAGATTGCAGAGTTGCAGGCCGCCGGGATTATCCGCTACGAGGTGCGCCTGGCGACCAATTTCACGGCACGGCGCAACTTCCTCCCCGAACATCACCACGGGCGCAAACCCACCTATGGCACGCTGGTGCGTCCGCTGTCCCGCAAGCGCAAGGCCAACCTCCTGCCTGCTACCGCAGCCGATGAAACGCACACCTGGAAAGTCGATGGGCGCCCCCTGCGGGCGGAGATTTGGCGTGATTTGGTGCTGCCCACCCAAGTCCCCCGTCAGGAGAACCTGACCTTTGATGTGTACGCCATCTACGACCCGCGCTTTACCCAACCTTGGCTGTTAGCCACCCCGCTCAAGCTGCGGCCCGAAAGCGTGCGGGCCATTTACGTCGACCGCTGGCCGGTGGAGCAACTGCCGTTGAGCGCCAAGCAAATGGTGGGGGCCCAGCGCCAGTTCGTCCACAACCCGGAGAGCGTCCAGCGCTTGCCCGAACTGGCCTTACTGGCGGGCTCCATTTTGAGTGTGCTGGCGGCCACCTTCCCGCTGACGCCCACCGGTTTTTGGGATCGGGCGCCCAAGCGCACCCCAGGACGCTTCCGCCGCCTGTTGTTGGGCAAACCATTTCCCCAAGATGCCGCTTTCCCCGCCCAACTTCGCGAAAAGCGCTCCGTTACCGACCATTTGCCCAAAGGAATTCTGGCGCGCCGGGCCAAAAAGACGAATTCCGCGGCGCTATCCACGTCGTAAAGCTCATTTTTGGCTCAATTGGTAAGCTTCTGCTCTGCCGGGTGCTCTTCCCGGCTCTTCTACTTAGCGGAAACTAAAGTATCAAGGAACTTCAATTTAATGCGCGTGTTTCAAAGCCGGATCCGGCTTTTGCCAGCTTGCTGCTTGAGCAGTTTGGCGGAGGAAATGGGGAGTTGAAAGCCGCCATGCAGTATTTTGTTCAATCTTTTGCTGCACGGAATCCCTACCCTGATAAATACGATTTGTTAATGGATATTGCCACAGAGGAATTGAGCCACCTGGAGATTGTTGGTGCGACCATCACGATGCTCCTGGATGGTATCAATGGCGAGCTCAAAAATGCCGCTGAAAAAACTTAT
>DATAMF010000314.1:0-5365 GCA_036260665.1 Aggregatilineaceae bacterium
CAAACAATCTGCGCGAATGCAGAGCTTGATACAATGCCTCTCTACGTGCGCAGTGGGTCTATTGTGCCAATTGGTCCTGACATTACTTATGCCGATGAACAGCCCCATGCCCCGCTCGATCTGCGCATCTATCCGGGACAAAACGGCAGTTTCACTCTTTATGACGACGAGGGTGATAGTTACAATTATGAGCAAGGGCGTTTTACCATGATTTGCCTCTCCTGGGACGAGGCAGCACGACGCCTTACCCTTCATGATCGACAGGGAGATTATCCGGGAATGCCCAACTCGCGGGTGTTTCGGATCATCATTGGTGACAGCCCGTATGATCCCCTTTCGGCACAAGCGCCATCAGTCCAAACCGTTCTGTATGAAGGACGGGAAATCAGTATTGACCTTTGATTGGGTTGGCAAAATCCTAAATTGGAGAAGCCAAAATGTAGTTTCTAAAGAATAACAGGAGAATCTATGGCAGAAAATTCAGATATAAACTTATCTAAGACGACTAACGATGGGGTTGATCTGCAGCGAGTACCTTACCGAACCACGTATACGGGAGCCCGAATCCCGGCTATCGGGTTGGGGACTTTTGGCTCAGATCGGTTTTCGGGTGAAGAAATTGCCGAAGCGGTCAAGGGCGCAATTGCCGTAGGTTATCGGCACATTGACTGTGCAGCCGTATACGGAAACGAACATCTTATCGGCTACTCTTTGCAAGAAGCAATGCGCGCAGGCGTTAAACGCGAGGATATGTGGATCACATCCAAACTGTGGAATGACAAACACAGCGAAAAAGATGTGATCCCCGCTTGTGAGCAGACACTCAAGGATCTGCAACTGAATTACCTTGACCTCTACCTGATCCATTGGCCGTTTCCAAACTATCATGCAGTAGGCGTAGATGTGACTTCTCGTGATCCACATGCCAAGCCCTACATTCACGAGAATTACATGAAAACCTGGCGGCAGATGGAAAAACTGGTGGAGATGGGTCTGGTGCGACACATCGGAACATCCAACATGACGGTTCCCAAGCTCAAACTGCTGTTGCGGGATGCCACGATCAAACCCGCCTGCAACGAAATGGAGTTACATCCCCATTTCCAGCAGCCGGAATTATTCCGGTTTGTACGCGATCAGGGCATCGTGCCTATTGGTTTTAGTCCCATTGGCTCGCCCACCCGACCCGATCGTGACAAGACGGAAACCGATACAGCGGACATTGAAGACCCAGTTATTGTTCGCATTGCTCAACGGCTGAAGGTGCATCCGGCGGTTGTGTGTGTCAAGTGGGCCGTGCAGCGGGGACAGGTTCCGATTCCATTTTCGGTTCGTCAACAGGAGTATTTGAGCAACCTCCAGAGTACCGTGTCCGCCCCATTAACGGACGTCGAGATGAACGAGATCGAAGGTATCGATAAAAACTGCCGGCTGATCAAAGGGCAGGTTTTTTTGTGGAAAGAAAACCAGCCCTGGGAAGATTTATGGGATATTCACGGAGAGATTATACAATGACAAACATGATGAAAGGCGCTATCCTGCCAGGAAACAGCACCGTTGACTACCGAGAATTTCCTATCCCGGAACCAGGTCACGGCGAAGTGCTCATTCAAACGAAGGCATCAACGATTTGCGGCAGCGATATCCGGGCCATCTACCGCGAACATCTCGGTAAAGGGCCTGAAGGGTATCAGGGTGTCATTGCGGGACACGAACCTGCTGGGCAAATTGTCGCCGAAGGGCCAGGGCTGCGGCGTTTTAAGAAAGGGGACCGCGTCATCGTTTACCATATTTCGGGTTGCGGCGTATGTAATGATTGTCGGCGTGGTTACATGATCAGTTGTACCAGCCCCTATCGGGCCGCTTATGGCTGGCAGCGCAACGGAGGCATGGCCCCCTATATTTTGGCTGAAGAAAAGGACCTCGTGCTGTTGCCAGATGAGTTAACCTACCTGGATGGCGCACAAGTCGCTTGTGGCTTCGGCACAGTCTATGAAGGGCTGGATCGTGTCGGCATTTCCGGAAATGATGTCGTTCTGGTCACAGGACTTGGCCCCGTTGGATTGGCCGCGCTGATGCTTGCCAAAGCCATGGGCGCGAGCAAGCTCATCGGCATTGACGTGATCGATGAGCGTCTGACCTTGGCGCAAGAGTTAGGGTTGGCCGATCATGTGCTGAAAGCTGCCCCTGACAATGTGGCACAAATTCTCGCACTGACAAATGGTAAGGGAGTTGAAAAGGCCATCGATGCCAGCGCCAATGATAATGCGCGTCTCACTGCTATTCAAGCAACTCGCAAGTGGGGAAAGATTCTGTTTATCGGTGAAGGCGGTGAAGTGAGCTTCCAACCAAGTCGGGATATCATCCATGATCAAAAGACAATCTATGGCTCGTGGGTGACAAGCATCTGGCTCATGGAAGACCTTGTTGAGCGGATCGTCAGGTGGGGCATCCATCCAGAAGATCTGGTGACCCACAGGTTCACGCTCGATCAAGCTGGTGACGCCTATTCGCTGATGGCAAGTGGCAAGAGTGGCAAAGTCGCCGTTGTGTTCGACTAGAAAACAGTAACATGGGTAACAAGCAACCCTGGTAGATTTCGAAATATACTTGCCAATGTCTCCATTGAAAGATACTTGTGACAACCAGAAAAGGGAAAAAGGATGCTTCTCACAAAACTGACTCACCCAACGATTCTGAATACTCTGGCGCGGATGGGACATGGCAGCCAGGTGCTTATTGCAGATGGAAACTTTCCCTTCATTACCCACTCTAATCCCGCGGCTGAACATGTTTTCCTTAACCTGAGACCTGGTTTTGTCACCGTCACTGATGTACTGGAATCGCTCGTCACAGCGATTCCAATAGAGGCGGTTCAGGTGATGCAGCCAGGCGATGGAAGTGAACCCGCTATCTACAGTGAATTCCGCCAGATGCTTCCGGCTCTGCAACTGCAACCTGTTGAACGATTTGCTTTTTACGACATGGCACGCAGCAACGACATAGGATTGGTTATTGCTACGGGTGAAGCACGGATTTACGCCAATATTCTGCTCACTATTGGCGTATGCCTGTAAGATTCATGATTCGGCGGAATCTTTCGGCTTCAAGTATCCTTGCAGGTCGCTATAAACATATTCAAGGATAATCAGGCGGTGATCCATAAGGGATACAGGACAACAGCGCCACGAACTAAACCGATTCTGGCTCGTGTGACCTCATGTCCGTTTCATCGGATCAGCATCAGCACCATCTGATAAGTATTATGCCGATAGCACAAGTGCCTCCAACCAAACGAAGAGACTTTGAGGGCACTCCTGATCTAAAGTGTGGATAAATCCAAATGACGCCCCGTATGGTTCGAAAACTAACCTTCGGGATCAATCCTAAAGAAAACAAAACGAATGGTCCCAAGACAATACATCACTTGGGACCATTGGTAATCATTGGGTTCGCTGGCGTTTGGCCCGTTGACGGCAAGCATTCGAACAATACAGCCGACGGCGGCCTCCCATCTCAAACGGCGCTGGTAATTCCACTCTGCACACCGCGCAGCGCCACACACGGCGGAGACACTCACTTTTGGGCAATGGTCGTTCCCATTCTTGCTTGTGGTGATCGGTTCAATTGCCGGAGGCAAAGATGACACGCCCACCTCATCTTGCTCCTGTGGGGGCTACATAACTGATCTCCCCGTGAATGTGCCGGTCAAGCCACTCGCGAATAGGTGTGATGCAAGCCACCCAAAACAGGCATGCTGACAACGGGCTGCCCCAGTGATGCGACGGGCATAGCGTGACCAATATGATCCGGGATCTCTTGTTCAATTCCTTGATGGGGACGTGACGCGTTGAAGAAGGTTACATACGCGGTCACAATAAGGCGCAGATGTCGTTCGCTCAGAATGAGAAAATGGTCCAAACACTCCCTGTGCCGGCTCGTATATTAAAGGGAGCGAAGCCCATGAGGGTGGTGAGGTCGATGTGCCGGCAGTGGCCATGACCACGATAGGTAGATAGACCCCCAGCCTCACGGTCAGATCAACCCTGGACCGTATCCAGTAGCGAAGACTACGCATCAACGAGCCAAGGGGGCAATCTGTCCAGGGATACGCGATCTAGACCGGCTAGATGAAGCGAGCGGAGAAGCAGGATGACCCCCAGGCAGCAAACATACGCATTATATGTAGGAATCGATATCGCCGCAGCAACCTGTGGGGGCGACTGAAGAAATCTCCCCGTGAATCAGTGGGTCAAGCCACTCGACGATAGTTATGATGCAAGCCGCCCAAAACTGGATAACTACGAACGGGTTGCCCTAGCAGATCGGGCAGTGCGGCAGGGTTACCCACCCTTGGCATCTGCTGTCCGATCCCTTGATGGGGACGCGCCAAGTTGAAATACGCCACATACGCCGTCAAAATATGACGCAGATGACCTTCGCTCAAAATCAGAAAATGATCCAGACATTCGCGCCGTACACTCCCTAGAAAACGCTCGCACACCGCATTGGCCTTTGGTGCACGCACCGGCGTCTTGAGCACCTTGATGCCAGCCGCGACCCGTTTGAACTGTGGGCCATACTTGTCGTCATTGTCGCGAATGAGGTATTTCGGTCCGGTGCCAAACGGCGTCGCCTCACGCAGTTGTTGGGCAACCCACGCATCACTCGGAGAGCGGGTGACGCCTATATGCACCATGCGCCGCGACCCGAGCTCAACGATGAAGAAGGCAAACATCGGGCGAAAGAGCAGATCGTACACCTGCAGGAAATCACATGCCCATATCTCGTGCGCGTGGTTCTTCAGGAACGTCGCCCAAGTTTGACCGGAGGTGCGTGGCGGCAGGGCTTGGCGTGCCTGACGCATGTAACGTTGGATGGTACGCTTACTCACGCGAATCCCCAACTTCCTCAATTCGCCTCGGATCCGTTTCGCGCCCCACAACCGATTCTCGACCGCCATCTGCTTGATCAGATCGATGGTTTCTTGTGCAATGCGCGGTTGACGTGTCGTCGTACGCGATTTTCGACGCCAATAGAGGCGAAAACCCTGGCGGTGCCAGCCCAACAGCGTGTCAGGCTTGACAATCGCCAGCGCGTCTTTCCAGTGCCGTACCCATCGTGCCAACAACACCAACACGCCTCGATCGCGTTGGGTTAACTGCGGACGTTTCGTCTGGCGCTGCAGGATGATCACTTGGTGGCGTAGCAAAGCATTCTCGGTGATCAACTCACCTTTGCCACGCGTCACGTCGGCCAATGTCCCTGCGACCAAGAATTCATTGTTCGGTTTCGGCCACTGCTGGAAGCGTTGTTCGAGGTTCCGCACTACACGCACCACACAAGACTTGATCTGTTGAACCAG
>DATAMF010000316.1:0-5429 GCA_036260665.1 Aggregatilineaceae bacterium
ATGCCTCGTGGGCGATCTCCACCACCGGCTCGCGGGTTTGAGGATCGCGGTCAAAGGTGAGCAAACGATATTTTCCAAACTGATCCAATACCGCCTGATAAACCTCTGTATTCTCTCTTCCCAGCGAAATCAGTTCAGCCCAGCGCACGCGCCGCCGCGTGTCTTTAGTCCCCTCACCCAGGCTGACCAGCCGCAGAAACATTTGCTGTGCGGCGGTTTGATAAGCAGGATTCATATCCTGGTACAGTGTTTCCGCGCGGCGGGCCAGAGCGCCCATCACGCCACCATTGGCCCGGTAAACATCCAGCTTCAGTGTATGATCCGTGCGCTGCTCAAATAATTCGGTTAAGGCATACTGCAACAGCGGGAGCGCGCCCGGTTGCTCGTTGACATCGGCCACAATTGCTTCTGCCAGCCCATCCTCCACTTTTAATCCGGCCCGCAGCGCTGGTGCGGTCACGCTTTCATGCAGTTCAGCGTTTGTCAGCGGCAGAATGACAAATGTATGCTCCCGAATCAGTTCCCCAAAACTGGCATATAACAGGGGACGATCATAAAAATCGGCCCGCAGTGTGAGGATCACACGCAGCCGGCTCTTCGGATCAAGAATGGCAGCGCGCAAGCTGTTTAAGAAAAGGCTGCGTTCAACCTCATCTGTAACCTGGGTAAAAACCTCCTCGAACTGATCGATAAACAGCACCAACTCATCGGTCTCATACGGTAAGATGTGCTGGACTATCGTTGAAAGCCCTTGCTCACTGGTTTTAAGAGTCTCCAACAGGTTGATTGACGTGTTAAACGCGACGCTGTTCAGGGCTGTTTCAAGCTGATCATAAGGATGCGCGCCGGGGACCATCTTCACGATGAACCAATGAGCCGACCCCGCAAGCGCACCGTCGCGCAGCGCCGGAATTAGTCCTGCACGCACCGCACTCGACTTTCCGCTCCCGCTGGGGCCAACTACAGCCAGAAAACGTCCCTGTGTGGCGAGTTGCTCGAGCATTTGCTCAACTAAAATTTCGCGCCCGTAGAAATCCGCAGCATCCGCTTCATCAAAGGCTCTCAAGCCCTTGTAGGGATTCTGCGGTTCGACCAGTTCGGGTAAGATCAGCGTGTGATAGCCCTCGCTCAGATCGACCGTAGTCGAATTCGGCGAACTATCAGCGGGCAAAGATGGCGCGAGGGATGGATCGGCCAAGCCAATCGCGCGGCGGAAATCAGCGGCGAAAGTTAATGCATCCGCATAGCGTGCTTCGGGGCTTTTGGCTGCCGCCCGCAGAATGACCAGATTTAATCCGGCTGGCAGTTCCGGTGCATGCTCCTGGAGCGGCGGCAGCGGTTCATCAAGATGTTTGCGCATCAAGGTGGTATGCGTTGGTGCGTCAAACGGCAGGCGGCCTGTCAGCATTTCATAGAGTACAATCCCCAGGCTGTAAATATCCGTCTGGGGAACAGGCTGATCCCGCATGATTCGCTCCGGGGCCATGTATGCCGGGGAGCCATATAGATGATCGTCCGCTACTTCATTACTGCTATCTACAATATCTTTTGCAATTCCAAAGTCCGCGAGATAGGCGTTCTCTTCTTCATCCAACAGGATATTAGCCGGAGTCAGATCGCGGTGGATCACGCCATGCCGGTGCGCCACTGCTAAGGCAGAGGCAATTTGATCCAGCAGCCGTGCAGTAGCCTGCAAGCTCCATGCGCCCTTCTGTTTGATCGACGAATAAAGACTCCCACCGCGCAGCCACCGCATCACTAAAAACGCATTGTTAGGCTCACGCCAATAATCGTAGAGCGCCACAATATGTAAATGCTCAAGCCGGGCAACGATCTGGGCTTCTGTTTCAAATCGACGCACAAATTCGGGATTATTGGCGTATTTCGACAGAATCACTTTGATCGCCACATCTCGCTCGACCACCGGCTGATAGGCGCGATAAACCGCCGCAAAACCACCCACACCAATCAACTGGCGCAGTTCATACCCTTTAATGATTTGTCCTGTTAGGTTTTGCATAAAAAGTTTTTCGTTAAATAGTAGAAAGCCTTACCCCATTATACAGGCATAGTTTTTTGCAGGCATCACCATCGAAATTAGTCACTCAAGTTAGTCAGTCAATGGTGATGACAAATCAGAACATTAGTGCTATTCTATATTCAGGAAAAACGGTACCTTCACAATTTAGAACGCCAAACTCGCTTCTTACCAGGAGCGGTGGGGATACAAGGGGGGGGGGTAAGTTTTTGACCAAGTTCAACAAAACCCCCACTTTGTTGAACTTCCTGAGTTCAAAATGCTAAAAGCGGGGGGGGGGGGAGTCCAGCGAAGTTGGAAATTCACTGTTAGGATGGGCGTTCTTCAGTTACCGAGTTTTTATCTTCAAGTGCTTTAATCGTATCGCGCATCGAAGACTCCAGGTAAGGGAACGCGAGCCAGACATTCATCAGTCCGAACAGTGCGCCGGTCAGCACACGATAACCCGGCAGTGTTTCGCGCACCGGCCAGAAGTCAAAAGGTGGATAACTGAACATCTGGCTGAAACCATCCAATCCCATCGGCGCAAGCCCAAGGATGAGATACAGCCAGATGGGAGCAGGTCGCAGCCAGTTTCGCACGCGAGAAAATAACAGCCCGGTCAGAAACATCGTCGCATAAATGGTGACGTCGCGTTCACACAGCGCCGTTTTGTATCCCATTTCTTCGTTCCCGCGGAAACTACGTGCTTTAATCTGCAAATCTGCCGACCATGAATAGAGGTCTACATTTTCAAAATAAGCAGTGTTCGATACATACTGCTCGAACGTTTTCTGGTCAGTGCCGGAAACTGACCGAGGATAAGTAAGTTGATCGCCGTAGAAAAACCAGGATCGAAAGGCAAACTGGTGACACATCGGTCCATACATCTTATACAGCACGTTAGCTGCTCCATCGTAACCCGCGTGCAGCAGAACCGGAGCCAACAGCGACAATCCGACATACAAAAACAGAAATCCGAGTGCGATCTTTAACCAGTTTCGTGACAGCCGCAGCACCAACCGGCTGGATCGTGTGCTGCGACTCAGATCATCAGTTTGGCTCATGGATGTGTATCCTAAGATAGATTTTGGTTCAGCATATCGAGCAGTTCGTCACCTTCGAACGGCCCTTCTTTCAATGTGATGATGACGCCGTTGGGATCAAGCAGGATGTTGGTTGGATAACCAACCACTTGATAGAGCGAACCGTTAATTTCGCCTGTTTCATCCAGCAGAATTGGAAATGTGAGATCATGTTCGCTGACGAACTCGCCAATCTGAGCCTGATCTGCTTCCGCAATGGTATTGTTTACGGCCAATACCACGAAGTCGCCACCGTACAGATTATAAATCGTTTGGAAATCGGGCATCTCTTCCTTGCAGGGATCACACCATGTCGCCCAAAAACTGAGTAACACGACCTTGCCGCGATAATCCGACAGTTTAACCGTCTGTCCGTCTAGCGTCGTAGTGGTGAAGTCCGGCGCGCGCTTTCCTTCTTCCAAGCCAACGGGGATGCTGCTTGTCTCACTTGAAATTCCCAAATCAGGCGCACCCAAACCACTCGATTCAGCAGCATCGGAAATAGCGTCTGGAGTCTGCGCAACGGTTTTGACGCTGGCGACATAGAAATTATCTTTCACACCATCATCGACACAATTCGGCCAGTTACCCCCGCTGATCCGTCCTTCAACCAGAGCAATCGTACATTCTTCCAGATTGGTTGACATTTCACCCAATGATCCACTGCCCGACAACCGAGCAGACAATTTTTGCAACTGTCCGGTGAATACCAGCACACCGATCAACAGCAAAAACACGCCACTGAACACTTCGATTTTATGCATGTTATGCTGCAAGCGCCGGAAAACACCCTGCGCTTGATCGAGTGCAGCCGCTGTGAGCAGGAAAGGAATTCCTAATCCCATCGAATAAACCGTGAGCAAAATCCCGGCTCGCGTAATATCTTGTCCATCGGCGGCAATCGCCAGAATCCCTGCGTAAATCGGGCCGATGCACGGTGTCCAGCCCGCCGAAAAGACAATTCCCATGAACATCGAGCCAAAGTAACCGTACCGGTTGGATGGTTGGTTCTGCCGCCGAGTATCAATGTAAAGCGCATACTGAATACGTTCGATCACACGCGTCCAGAATTGACCCGACGTATCGGCTTTTAAGGCATCGCGGAAAATCTGCAAAAAGAGTAGCAGTGCGACGAGCGTGAG
Source organism: Aggregatilineaceae bacterium (assembly GCA_036260665.1). Classification (GTDB taxonomy): domain Bacteria; phylum Chloroflexota; class Anaerolineae; order Aggregatilineales; family Aggregatilineaceae; genus DATAMF01. The sequence continues at coordinate 4,245 of DATAMF010000316.1, forward strand.
GAACCAGGATTCGACGACTAACCAATAAGTCAAAGCCAACAGCGCCAGTCCAACCAGCATGGAAATAACATTACCATACGGGTTTTGATCGAGCTGCGCCGCTCGTTTCGAAAGCCACATGAGGATGCGGTTGAGCACACCCATAATATGCAGGGCGAAGAAGATAACCGCTGCGCCGCCAATTCGCGCAATTCCATTGCGCACGTCATCTTCCGACACACCAACCGAAGTGAGTGACGATACCGCAGCGGTGGTAAATAGGCCAAACAGTACAAAAAACAGCGTAAAGCCCAGCACAAAAAACAAGGCATGCATCATCGTTGAGGATCGCTGGCGAAGCGTCGCCTTGCCAGTGACCTGTGCGCTGACCTGATGGGTCACCTGGCCGCCCATATACCCAATATAGGCAGGCACCAACGGCAGTACACACGGCGAAATAAACGACACTAATCCCGCCAGCAGCGCAAACCCAATCGTGATATCGTTACTTTCCATCCATCAAAGCTCCACCCATTGATCAAGGAGATTATAATTCACTGAGTTTGCTCGTGGGTGATCATTATACGGTTTGCTGGCGCAATAAAAAGCCTCGTATCACAATCCCCAAGCCAACCATCACCAACATCACACCGATCAGAGTTTCCTGTACTTCGGCAATGTCCTGGGTTTCCATCAGCAAGCTCAACCCAATTCCAGTAACCGCCGCTGCACCTAAAAAAGAGGTTCCCTGGCGTTGAATCAGCGCAACTAGCATCCACCCCAGCGCGCCAATCACCAACACCAGCGGCCACCACGCTTCGACATCGTCCCGAATGCGCCCCTGGTTGAGCAGCACCCCAAAAATCCCGCCGCCGATCAACACAACCACCAACAGTAAAAGTCCAAACCGAAAGTTAGGAAGAGCGATCTGGGGCTGTGTCACACGCGGCAGCCGAATGCGGCGGCGAACTTCAGCGCCAGGCTCATTATCGCCGGGAGTGCGTGTCACATGCACCAGCGGCTCAAAGGCGAGTTCTTCTTCGTCAGAAACTTCTGGAATAGGTCCTTGCTCTTGTTGCCGGTTCCGGCGTGGACGCAATCGTCGCATAAAAACATCTCCCACGACAAAACAAACCAGGGTGATTAATCACCCTGGTTACTGTACCCTAAAATGGTTTAAGTTGAAAAGTGTCACAAATAATTTAA
>DATAMF010000326.1:0-1937 GCA_036260665.1 Aggregatilineaceae bacterium
GGGCATTGATCGCCGCGTGACACCCCGCGATCCCACCGCCCAGCACCAGCACATCCGCCCGCAGGATATGTTCCTCCCCGTAGCGAATCGGATACGGCCATTCGGGTAGTGTCCCGTGCTGCTGTAAATATTCATGCCACAAAGTCATCCAAAACCTCTTTTATGCATCGGGGAACAAACGCCGGATCACGTCGGGATCCGGCGGCGCGATCCGGGCCAGCGCCAGATTCTCTTCGACATGCGCCAGCGTACTCATTCCCACCAGTGCGCTTGTCACACCCGGTGTGGATCGCGCAAACTGAATCGCCCGCTGTGCATCCGTTTCTGCGCCGGGGAAATACGCCGCCAGATCCGCCATAAACGGACTCGCCAGCAATCCCTGTTTCAGTGTGGCGCTGGTCATCACGCTCAGTTGCAGTTCTTCCGCCGCGCCAATCGCGCTGTAGAATGCGTCGCTCACCTGCTGGTTATCGAGCGCGAACGCTTCCGTCATGACCAGATTGTAGGGGAGTTGCAGATACCGGAAATGGTTCTCATCTCCGGCGACTTCAAACGCCAATCCGACGAGTTCCGTGAGCGAAAGCGCATCTGGTGCATGGGGCGGACTGCGGAATGCGGTCCACGTCGCCATCCCATATGCCCCGATCCGCCCGTTCGCGCACGCTTCTTCCAGAAACTCAAAGGCATCCAGCATTCGCCGCCGGAACGTTTCGTGTGTATTGGCGATACGCTGGGTTTCGGGGTTGTGCAGGTAATAAATATCGATGGTATCAATGCCGAGGTTATGGCAGCTTTTGTCCAGCATCTCTTCCAAAAAATTCGGCGCGATACAATGCTGGTAGTTCGCCGCGAATTCGTTCGGATGCGCCAGCCCGGACTCGATATACTGCTGGTAGACCCATTTTTTCGGGTCCGGTGGCAGCGCATTATCAAACGGCACGAAGCCCCCTTTGGTGGTAATCACCACCTCTTCGCGCCGCACATCACCGCGTTTAACCGCCGCCTTCAGCGCCCGCCCGATGGCGCGTTCGCTGCGCTGGTAGCGGTAGTTCACCGCCGTATCAATCAGGTTGCATCCCAGGTCTAGCGCCCGTTCGCTGGCTTCCTGATATTGTTTATCTGTCGCGTCGTCCGCCTCACCAAGATACGTTCCCATCCCGATGGACGACACGCTCAATCCATCAACCGTGAGCCGGAAATGTCCTTCAGCCGAGCGGTTGCGCATCCGTTCGGCGTAAGCAGCAGTAGCTTCAGGAGTAGCGCGTCCGTGTAGGCTCATATGTTCAACTCTCAGCGATTTTGGATCGACCAGTCGAACCCAATGGTCGGATCATCGAACGGGATGCGTTCCTCGTCAGGATCAGCCGGATTATAACTTTGGGTGGTGTGATAAAACAGCATCACGGGTTTATTGCCTAACACCTGATACCCGTGTGCCACCCCAATCGGAATCAGGATCAGCACCGGGTTATCTTCCCCGGCAAAAATCACCTGGGTTTGTCGATAGGTAGGCGAGTCTTCCCGCATATCGTACAGCACCACCCGTGCCATTCCATCCACCACATACCACAGGTCATCCTGCTTACGGTGCCAGTGAAAGGCCTTGATCACGCCCGGATACGTCTTTGTGAATGAGGTCTGCCCGAAGTGTGCCAGCAGGTGATCATCATCGCGCAGCACCTCGCGGAAATATCCGCGATCATCACTGTGTGTGACCAGTTTTTTGACGACTACGCCTTGAAGGCTTCCCATTTTAATGATATTCCTTGTATTCGGCAGGCACCTGTTCCGCCCCGTCCCACGCCACGCGCCGGAAGTGATTCGGATCGGTGTTGCCTTCTGAGTTGATCAACAAAATCTGCGAATTACGATCCAACTGCATCCGTTCGCGCAAATCCTTGAGTTCGTCGCGCTCCATAATGAACATCAGCGCGCCG
>DATAMF010000357.1:0-3047 GCA_036260665.1 Aggregatilineaceae bacterium
GACGGCGTTTACCCTGAGCGAGAGTGAACGCGAGGCGATGAAGAAAGAATGCGGTGTGGATCATATCATTCCCAAGCCGCTGCCCGACCTGTTCGAGATGACAAAAGTGCTGGACGATTGGTACGCCAAAAAACAAGCCGCCGGGTCGAACGGCAATCATCACCAGCCTAGTTGAATGAGGTGTCTTGATGTCTGCTCCCCAAAATGATCCCACCAATCCCGTCGCTAACATGCTTGAGTCAGTGGATGCGCTTGGCTCGAATACGGGGCGGCTGTTTGGGCGGCTGTATGGGGGATTACGGCGGAAAAGCCGGGGGCATGACACGGTGCCGCAGGAAACACAGCTTCAGGTGAGCCGCCTCAAAGGGTTGGCTGAAAACCAGGCTGTTGACATTGCGCGGCTGACGGGCGTGTTGGCCGTGATTAGCGAAGGCGTGGTGATGCAGGACATCGAAGGCCGGATTGTCCTGATGAATCAAGCGGCGCGCGATCTGCTTGGCTCGGTGCGGCTGTTTTGGGAGAGCGAACTGGGCAAGATGTTCGCGGCGGCGCGGCATCAAGTGGCGCTGGATGGCGAGATCACGCTGGGGCAGGCGAAGCGCATCGACGTGAATGACCGGGTGATTGGCGCGCAGTTGGCGATTGTGGCCGATCAACAGGGCGTGCGGCTGGGTACGGTCCTGATGCTGCGCGACGTAACGCGGGATGCGCTGGCAGACCGGCTGAAAGATCAATTCGTGACGCAGATGAGTCACGAACTGCGCACGCCGCTGGCCGCGATCAAGGGAATGAGCGAAGTGCTGCTGGCGATGCCCGATGATCGCCCGCCGAATCGTAAATTTCTGGAAGCGATCAGCCGTAATGTGGCCGTTCTGGACCGGATGATCGTCGAACTGCTCGACATTTCCGAGATCGGCGCGGGGAGTTTCGCCGTGCGCCAGCAGGAAGTCGCGCTGGATGAACTGGTATTTACGGTGATGATGGGATTGGATTCCCGCGTGCAAAAGGCCGATTTGAGCATCGGCGTGATGGTGGCAAACCCCGATAACCTGCGGATTTTAGGCGATGATCGCCGGTTGCAGTGGGCGCTTGGGCATCTGATCGACAACGCGGTGAAGTACACGGAACCGGGCGGTGAGATCGTGATCCGGCTGGGCCGCGCACGGGGCGAACACATGCTGATCGAAGTGAGCGATACCGGCGTGGGGATCAGTCCACGCGATCTGCCACACATTTTCGAGCGGTTCTACCGGGGCGAGGCCCGCACTGCTTCGGGAAAGATGATTGATCCGCGCGGGTTGGGACAGGGATTATTTGTGGCGCGAGCCGTGGCCGAGGCCCATGGTGGCTATTTGAGCGTGGCGAGTGTGGTCGGTGAGGGCAGCACGTTTACGATGGCCGTCAGCCGCGAACGCCGGGCACTGCCTGAAATGCCCGCTTCACCTGTTGACGAGGATTTGCCTGAATTACTCCAACTTGAGGAGCCGCCTGTAGATCCAGATGCAGCGACCCTCCCTAATACGGCGGTTCGGCGTCAAACCGAAAGCAACCGCCACAACGCCCAGGAAGGCGACACAGACCGCCTGAATCCGCTCACTCCGGCGGAAGAATGGTAGCATAATCGCAGCGGAAGATGACCGCCTCGTCACTGGATGATTCGGGCGGCGCGATTGGCTCCAGGGCGCAGTATTTCTCCACAAACTGAAAAATTGGCTCCAGGTCTGGCCCTCGATAAGTGTGCTCCTGTAACCACTGCTGCCGCGTCGTGATGTCCAGGGGCGGCACCCATTCATTAGCAATGGATACGGCCATATCCACGATGTAAGCGGGTTGGTGACGCTCTAAATCGCGCAGCAGTTCCGCTACCATTTTTTCGCTGCCATAACCGGGCATTGTCACCGGATAAGTGTAATGATAACGTGTCGGACTGCGGCGGTGAGTCCAGGCGTTTACATCACTGCCGCCGCCCCAATTGAGCACGGTATCATCCTCGTGGGTGTGCGCGGCCACATACTCCGCCATCCAGGTTGTGCGGGCGGGGGCGATCAGTCTGCCGTTGGCCGCGACGAAAGCCAACAGATCGTACAGCAGTGTGGGAAGCAGCAGCACCAGCACCAGATAGCTCCATGCCGCACGCCGTACCCACAGCGAGTGAGATTTGAGCAGTGCGTCCAGCCCCAGCATGACCAGCGTGGCAAAGGTCAGCAGGGGAGTCAGGTAGTAGTGGGCGTAGGCACGGGTGGAGAGACTGGCGAAATACCAATCTAACAAAAATGCCAGCGCCAACACTGTCCTGAACATGGCTGCCGGACGGGAACGCACTGCTGCATAGACAACAAACAGCGCCAGCGGCATAAACAGCATCTGGACAGTCTCGGCGCGAAAAGCGCTCCCCAGAACGCGCCAGGGCAGCACGCTGCTGTGGATTTCGAGGTAATAACGGTTGTAGATCAGCACCGCGTCCAGCGCCTCATCCAGCGAACCGCGCGCCAGAAAATAGAGACCGAATAATCCGGGCGCGGTCAAGCCGCCTGCCAGCATAACAGCGAGCACGCGTATATTCCAGATTCGGCGGTAGGCTGTGGCGCTGATAAGGAGCAGGGCGGTGGTGATGCCCAGTGTATTTTGTTTGCAGAGAACGGCCAATCCGGCGGACAAGCCGAAGAGGTAAGCCCAGCCGCGGCGTGGATCGTGGAGCAGGCGAAAACCGCTGATCAGACCGAGCGCCTGAAAGGGGAGCGCATAAAATTCGGGAGAATTCAAGTCTTTCCAGGTGGGGCGGCAGAGCGCCAGCATTAATCCGAGCGCCCCCCAACGAGCCAACCCCCGGTTCAAATCGAGAACGAGGAGCAAACGATAAAACAGCCAGCAGAATCTAACAACCCTTAAAATAGGTGCAAAGCCTACAAAATGCGGCTGACCGAGAGAAGTGCAAAAAAAGTAGACTTTAGTAGACCAGTTTCTAGGAACACGAGATGGGCAAGATTTCCTATAACTATCCCCTGTAGCTTTTTATTACTTATCGGTGCGCATTTTGTGGTATGCTC
>DATAMF010000363.1:0-1666 GCA_036260665.1 Aggregatilineaceae bacterium
GGGCAGCGCCGAGACAGATCGGGCGCGGGTTTGGTCATAATCGCGGTCAGAATAGCGGCGGTGCTGTTTTCATCAAAGGGCGGGTCCCCGGTGAGCAGTTCGAACAGCATCACCCCGAACGACCAGATATCCGTTCGTTCGTCCAGGTCCATGCCGTTGCAGGCTTCGGGGCTGAGATAAGCATATGTGCCGATCACCGATCCGGTTTGGGTCAGCCGGGTGCGATCCCCCAGGTGAGCCACGCCAAAATCGGTGAGGCGCGGCGTGCCGTCTTCTGCCAGCAGCACATTATCGGGCTTGATATCGCGGTGAATGATGTGCAGGCGGTGCGCACGAGTCAGGGCATCCGCCAGATCGAGCGCAATATTGAGGACACGATCAACAGGCAGTTTGCCCTGCATATCGAGCATATCGCGCAGCGACCCGCCGCCGACATATTCCATCACCAGATAATGCTGCTTATTTTCTTCGAACGTTGTCAGCACCTTGACAATATTGGGATGGTTGAGCCTGCTGAGCGCCTGCCCCTCGCGGTTGAAGCGGTCCAACAGGTTCGGGTTTTCGTCGATGACATCCGTGTGCAGCAGCTTGATGGCGACCCAATCACCCGTCTGCGTATCGAGGCCCTTATAAACATCGCCCATGCCGCCCTGCCCGATCAGGGAGAGCAGTTCATAGCGCCCACCAATCACTGTTTTTTGTTCGCCCATCGTCAAAAAACCTACCCTACAACTATTTTGCGTTCGCGCACCGACGCAGTGAGTTTGCCGTCCTGAAGTGTAATGTGGATCAGCGTGCCTTCGGCTGTTTGCCGCGCGCTGGTAACGCGCGTGCCGTCGCCGCGTGTGATCATGGCATAGCCGCGCCGCAACAGAGCGGTAGGGCTGGCTGCTTCAAGCGCCCGCGTCGCTGCCGCCAGTCGATCCCGGCGGCGGCCCAATCGGTGCTGCATACCAGTATCCATACGTGTCGTCCAATCGTCAATCCGTTGGCGGGCATTGTTGATCCGCACCTGGGGCGAGAAGCGGGTCAGCAGTCGGGCCGCTGTTTCGACTTCAGCAGTGCGGCTGTCCAGGGCTGCCAGCATCTCGCTTTCCAGCTTGTGAGTGAGACTCCGAATACTAGTACGCAAAGCAGTGCTGTCTGGTGTTACGAGTTCGGCAGCAGCCGACGGGGTAGGGGCGCGGTAATCGGCGGCAAAGTCAACCAGGGTGAAGTCGATCTCATGCCCGACTCCGGTCACAACCGGCGTTTTAGACGCTGCTACAGCCCGCACCAGCGCTTCGTCATTAAAGCACCACAGGTCTTCCAGGCTGCCACCGCCCCGGGCCAGGATGATCACATCAATATCATCCTGTGCGTTCAGACGGCGCAGCGCCTCGATGATCTGCGGGGGTGCGTCTTTGCCTTGAACCGGAGTCGGGCTGAGGATCAGGTGAACCGCCGGACAGCGCCGCCGGATCACGTTTTGCATGTCCTGGAAAGCGGCGGTTGTGGCAGAGGTTACGATCCCGATGCGGCGTGGAAAAAAGGGAATGGGCCGCTTGCGTGTGCTGTCGAACAGTCCTTCTTGCTCTAACTGGGCTTTTAACCGTTCAAATTGCAGGTTGAGCATGCCCAACCCGGCGGGTTGGAGCACATCACAGACGAGTTGGTACTGCCCGCG
>DATAMF010000365.1:0-5831 GCA_036260665.1 Aggregatilineaceae bacterium
GAGCAGTTCACCAAACTGATACAAATCGACCGATGACCAGACATCATAGTACTGAGGGTCGTCAAAACCACCATAACTGATGGTGTTGTTGCGGGCATCGGCAATGGAACTGAGCGCGGCTTCGGGGTTAGCCTGCACCGCCGTAGAGAACTGGTTAACCGCCGTCAGGACGGCCTCTGTCTGGCTCAAATCATAGGCTGCCAGTCCATAGGCATCCGCCCCACCCCACTCCTCATAGAACTGCATGAAGTAATCGATCACAAGGCCGGAGAGTTCAGCCCCATCCATATCAGGCTTCTTGATCAGTTCATCGACGAAAACATAGAAATAACCCGGCCCCGGAACCGTTTCTTCGGAAGCAAGAGCGTATTTAGCATAGGGTTCGATAGTGGCAGCAACTTCGAACTGGCCCATCAAACACATATCGAACCCTAATACATCGAATTTATCGATACCGGCTTCGGTCTGAGCACGCTGCAAAATCTGCGCTACTTCGGGCAGATCAAGCGAATCACCACTATCATCATCGCTAAGACTGCCAATCCAACCACCACCATGATCCCAAAGGACCAGCATATAACGCTCGGCGGGATAAGTCTGGATGCCCCAAACCACAAAATCGGCCACGATGTTAGGATCGCCGCTGTTGATCTCCCCCATGTTTTCGAGCACCGGCGAGGTGATAGCTTCCAGGTCGTCGTCCTGCTGAATGTAGTAACGGCGGCCCTCGGTCCAGTCCCCATCGGTGTCCGTATATTCCGCCGAACGGTCCACTTCGATGACAACATTCACGTCAGGGGATGATCCGACATATTCCATCTCATTGATGTCAGCCAGAGCTGCGGCCTCCAGGTTGTTATCGGCCCCAACAAAAACCAACACGGTCCACTTGGCGGTCGTTTGCTGCTGGGCAATCGGATCAACCCAAGGACGCTCATCGACAGCCCACTGACGAGTAATTTCCATGGCGCGCACCTGATCTCCCGCAGTAAATCGGGTGTTAAAACGCAGAGACAGGTCATCGCTTGCGGTATTCATTGTGACAGCCGCCACAGGCATCGCTGGGATTGCCAGCGCGAGGATAATCACACATGCCAACAGCATGCTCAAAAAGCGTTTAGTCATAGCTCCCTCCTTCAATAGTGCATACGAGTCTAGTACACTTCCAATAAACGGGGCAACTCGTATATAAGGATAGAGTCGGGGCGTGACTAGAACGTGACTAGGGCAACAAAAAAGGTGGATGATCACACTCCACCTAGCTATGCGCCTGATAATCGCTCAGGCAAAGCTGACACGCATCACCAATTGACCGAGGCGCAGATCATCACCATCATGCAGGAACCGCGTTTGGTAGGGCAAAAGCCGGGCACCATTCAGATAGGAGCCGCTCATACTGTTCAAGTCGGCAACTTTTAGCCCGTCGAGGCCACGACTAATGAGAAGATGCTGGTACGCGACACCCAGGCTGCGTGCTCGAAACGGTGTTAGATCGACATCAACCGGCTCGCCGCATTCAGAATCCGCCCGCCCTACCAATAATTCGCGCTTCAAGGGCACCTGAAGTGCGGTGATACGAATATACAACACAAGTTTTTGCTGCCGCCCCATGAATGAAGTTCCAAAACGCGGCGTATTCCTCACCGGAGCCGGATCAAGGTAAGCGGTTGTCGAACGACCCTCATGGGTCAGAATAAAATCTGTCGCGATAAATTGATCGGTCATCCATCGTTCTCCATCCTGGCTTCTTACAGTAAACGGCAAGCTGAGAAGAAAGAGAACGGTCATCTGACCTGTCTTGGGCTAGGTAGGGTGGACCAATCGGCGCGCTTCCGCCCTTGTCAAACGTAACAACCTGGGGTAGTATGTTCACCGTTTGAGTTCCAACTTTCCGCTTTGTTGGCGGGTGCCCACCTGGACCAACGGAGCAAACCCAGGGAAAGGAGATAATACCCTGTTATGAATCGACCATACGAGTTGGGCTTCATCATTCCGATCAGCGTGAACGAATCGGAAACGCAGAATGTGATCGGAACTGTCCGCACCTGGATTGAAGGCCAGAACGGAACCGTTAATCATGTTGATTATTGGGGACGCCGCCGCCTTGCCTATCCAGTGAAGGACTTCCGGGAAGGTTATTATGTGTTTGTGCGCATGGACTTTCCCACCGCACAACTGGGCGAACTAGAGCGCCAGTTGCGTTATAGCGATCAGATCATCCGGCATCTGATCGTCCGCCTGGATGAGTAGTCGTAGTTCCAAGTAACGGAGTCAGGGTATGGGCCGAGGACTGAATAAAGTGATGATTATCGGCCATCTGGGGCGCGATCCCGAATTGCGATACACCCCTAGTGGACGACCCGTGGTGAGTTTCAGCGTCGCAACAACGCGCACCTGGACCTCATCCGAAGGCGAACGGCGTGAAGAAACCGAGTGGTTCAACGTAGTGGCCTGGGGGAATCTGGCCGAGATCTGCAAAACGCACTTGACGAAAAACCAGCAGGTTTATGTCGAAGGCCGCCTGCAAACACGCGGGTGGGAAGACGAGAACGGAACGAAACATTATCGGACTGAACTCGTCGCCAACGAAATGATCCTGTTGGGAGATCGCCGCCCGGCTCATGAATATGATTCCGCCGATGACGTGGATGAAGACGATTATCCGTTTTAGTAGATAAACCCGCTCGCAGCGGAAAACCCAAGTTTATGGAGGAACGTTCACGTGGACGACTATGAGGATACCCTAGATTACGATGATGATGAGCCAAGGCGTGGGCGGCGCGGTGGCGGTGGTATGGATGGCGATGACCGGCGAGGCCGTAAAGGTCGCCGCAAGGAAGACTATTTTACCACCAGCAAAACCGTGCCGAACTATAAAGAAGTCGATACCCTGCGCCGCTTCATCACGGACCGGGCCAAAATTCGCCCTCGGCGTCAGACCGGTTTGACCGCCAAGCACCAACGCCAACTCGCTCAGGAAATCAAGCGTGCGCGGTACCTGGCTCTGCTGCCCTTCACGGACGAACACATGCGCGGCTAACCCTAACAGCCCTTGCCCAGCAAGGGCTGCTTTGGAGGAGACAACTAATTTATGGCTAAAAAAAGTACTACAGGCGGACCACGCGCCCGACGAATAACATCCGCCGATATTGAGCGTCGTAAAACATACCGGTCGCGCGCTGAAAAAGAGAAGGTCTGGCAGCGCCGCGTGTTGATCATTACCAGTGTGGTGGTAGCGATCAGCGTTTTAATCATCGTCGCCGCGCTTGCCTACGAGCAGCTACTCGTGCCACGCCAATGGATTGCCAAAGTTAACGGGACCGAAATCAAGACCAGCGATTTTAAGGATCGCGTGGAATATGAGCGGTGGAAAACGGCCTACGAAATCCGCAGCCTCTATGACTACGTCCTCGACCTAAGCGGCGACAAAAATAGCGCCGAGCAGTATGCCTTGCAAGACGATGGAGTCGCCAACCTTCAAAGCCCAGACACAATGGGCAGTCAGGTCTTGAGCCAGATGGAAGAAGACTTGGTGATTCAGCAAGAAGCGAAAAAACGCGGACTCAAGGCTGATGAAGCGGCGATTGACCAGGCGGTCAATGAATATATGTCGGCTTACGAATTCTTTGGAGCCATGCCGGACATCTATGCAACTGCAACGGCGGTACCCAGCCTGACACCCACGCCTTTGGTCCCCCCGACAGCAACACCCACGACCATTCCGACAGAAGCAACTGCTGAAGCAACTGCCGAAGTCGAAGCAGCAGCAACCACCGAAGCAGAAGCGACAACTGAAGTTGCAGCAACCAGCGAAGCGACTGTGGAAGCAGAAGCGACCGCTGAAGTTGCAGCAACTGCCGAAGCAACAGCAGAAGGTACAGCCGAGGCAGAGCCGACGGTAACACCAACTCCGACTGCCACGCTAGAACCGGGGCAGATTGAAGCAACTCTGGACAAGGCGTCATCCAATTATTACAAGCAAGCTGATGAAGACGAGGGCTTTAAACGAGAAACCATCCGCGACGTGTTCTATAATGACGCGCTGGAAAAAGCCTTAAGAGAAGCTATGGCCGATGAGGTTGCGACCACTGAACTCCGGGTCAAGGCTCGCCATATTCTGATCGCCTTCCCCGAAACAGCCGAAGGTGAAGCATTGACGCAGGAACAGAAAGACGCGACCAAAGCCGAAGCGGAAGCCGTGATAGCGGCCCTGCAAGGTGGGGAACCGTTCGCTGATCTGGCTCGCGCCGAGTCGGATGATCCTGGCAGCGCCACGCAGGGTGGTATGCTGATGGTTTCGTCGGACGAACAAAGCACCATTCCTGAGACAGATTGGGCATGGACGAATCCCGAAGGTTATGTTGAAGCCTTTAAGGATGCCGTGATCAACGGTGAAATCGGCGTGATCCAGGCTCCGGTGGAAACCGAGTTTGGCTACCACATTATCCAGGTCTTGGGCCGCAACGATGCCTGGGTTCTCCCCGAAGCGCTGCTAACCCAACGGCAGAACGAGGCATATCAAACGTGGTTGAGTGAAGCCAAAGCCACCGCGAAGATCGAACGCCGCGAAGACTGGGTGGATCGTATTCCTGAAGAACCAACCTACAACGACCTACTGAGCGATATTCTCCCCGAACAGTAAAACTAAAACGGCGCATCTTCTCACACAGGATGCGCCGTTTTGATTCCCCCCTCGACTATGCAACAATCCCTACTATCAGCACAGCATAGGGAGAAATCATGCATGGTAACCGGAAAACTGGTCACGATAGAACGTCATATTCTCGAACAACAGGATACACACCCCGAAGCTACCGGGCGATTGACTAACCTGCTGTATGACATCGCGCTAGCCGCCAAACTGATCGCCCGCGAAACCACCCGCGCCGGATTAGCGAATATCCTCGGCGCGCTCTCGACGGCGAACGTCCATGGTGAGGTACAGCAAAAACTGGATGTATACGCCGATCAGGTCATTTTTCGGATGTGCGATCACACGGGGCGCGTGTGTGTGATGGCATCGGAAGAACACGATGACCTGCTGCATATCCCCGATCAGTTTTCGCCGGGATATTATGTGCTGGTCTACGATCCGCTGGATGGGTCATCGAATATCGATGTGAACGCCTCGATTGGCACGATCTTCGCCATCCACCGCAAAATTACTCCCGGTGAGGGGCGCGGAACAATGGAAGATGTGCTGCAACCGGGAAATCGATTAGTTGCGGCAGTCTATGTCATCTATGGTTCTAGCACGATGCTCGTCTACAGCACCGGACAGGGCGTACATGGATTCACGCTCGATCCCAGTGTCGGCGAATTTCTGTTGAGCCACCCTAATATCCGCATCCCCTCCCCCGGCCAGTACTACAGTGTCAACCAGGGATCTGAAAAATTCTGGACTCCAGGTGTCTACGGATTCGTGAAATGGTTGCAAGGATTAGAGGGCGACGAGCACCCGCCGATGGCCCAACGCTATATTGGAAGTCTAGTGGCAGACTTTCACCGAAATCTGCTGCGCGGCGGCATTTTCCTTTATCCTGGCGATCCGAAACATCCAAATGGGAAATTACGGCTGTTGTATGAGGTACAACCCCTAGCCTTTATCGCTGCACAAGCGGGTGGCTATGGATCGGATGGCGTGGGTGATGTGCTCGATTTGCAGCCGCAAAGCACCCATCAATGCGTGCCATTTTACGTTGGCAACCGCGAACTGGTTGAGAAAGCGGAATATTATTTGAGGAAGTACGATTATGAGATGCTATCGGAATATGTAAAGTGGCGCAGGATAAAGGAAAATGCCGCCGCGCAGCAGATTTCGGTGAAAGTCT
>DATAMF010000416.1:0-14978 GCA_036260665.1 Aggregatilineaceae bacterium
TGGGTTCCAGGCCGGATGATTCGCCGCTGAGTTCGGGTAGAAGCACCAGGGCAGGAAGTTGGGCAGTAGTCAAGGAATCGGGAGTGGCATCCAGGGGGTAGGAAGTCACACCGGAAACGGAGACGGCGGCTAAATTGGTCAAGGCGGTTTGTAAGGCTCCCATCACGCAGACTCCTACAGAACAACCACACGGATATACGGCGCGAGAATTTGCTGGACATCATCGGGGAGGGCCGGGGGAACAGCGATCTGACCGCGCAGCGTGGACGCGATTTGGACAAAACCCGCATCCTTTTGTTTATAGAGCCAACTCGCCACGCGCAAACCGGTTTGCTGGATGTCGGCGGGCGGGAGATAGATGCTGATCGGCGTGGTCTGGGGGTGACTGGCGGCGGTGGTGCCGTTTGCGCCGCGTGATATAGTCAGGGTATTGTCCACCGGATCGACGGCCAACACCTGCACATATTCATCGTCGAGGCGGAGGAGTTGGCCGGGCGAAAAGGCGGCATCCGCATCGGATACGGTGAGGGTGGTGGCGCTGGCGGAGAGGGGATTGTCCTGAACGGAAGCGCCCGACATTTCCCAGGCATGATCCCAATCGGGATGGAAGCCCCAGGTCGCATCAAGGGTGATGGCGTCGATGGGGTCGGACAGATAGGTAAAAACGACCACACCCCGATCCAGCATAATGCTCGATTTGATGGGGTCGTTGGCGGGATGCAGGTGATAGGCGGTGATTAATGTCCCGTCACCGTTGGTTAGGTTGTGTATGGTCAGCAGATCGTTGATTAGCAGCAGGTACGATGGATTGGTGTAGGAATAATGCTGTGTGGCCCGTTTGGGGTAAAAGTGGCGTCCGGTAAAACTGTCGATGATCCGCGAGGCGGCCTGCGCTAATAGGAGCAGCAGATCATCATCGGCGGTCTGGGTGGGCGCGAGTCCCAGATAACGGCGCAGTTGAGCGAGGGTGACATAGGTATTCACAAGGTCCTCCTGAGGTAAAAAAAACGGATAGAATTTCAGAAATTTTTCACATGGCGTTCTGTACACTACCGACGAAGTTCTGATATGATGAATGGTAATAAAGGCGTGAGATATGCAATCGTCAAAAACGCTCCCTCTGGACCAGCGGTTTAACCGGTGTCCGCAATGCGGTTCGCATGTGCCAGTGCGCGAGACGTACTGCACCGCGTGCGGTTATCCGATTGCCGCTGAGACGCCGGCTAAACCCAAAACCGGCACACTGATCAGGCGACCGACTACGCTGCCCCCTGATCAGGAGGGCAACACGGTTTTTGAGGCAAATGCGCATGTGCTACTCCAGTTTTTGCCTTCGGGAGACTGTTTGGCACTTCCCCTCGAATATCCGACCTTTTTGGGGCGGGGGGATGGGCCACCGGACCTGGAATTTCTGGACCTGGGCGATTTTAATGCTTTGAAGCACGGCGTTTCGCGGTTACACTGCCGTCTGGAACGGCGCGGGAGCTGCCTGCTGATTGCGGATATGGGAAGCCGGAACGGGACGTATGTGAACAACGAGCCGCTGCAACCCCACCACGAAAAAGTGATTGCATCAGGGGACCGTCTGATTTTAGGGTCGTTGCATATCGCGGTTTCATTTAGTTCGGTCAGATAGGTCATACTGCGATGCCTTCTATGAGCGCAAATCTCGATACGATTATCAACAGCCGTCCACCCATACGATGCCCAGCTTGTGGGCATTATTGTGATTCTCAAGCGGTGGTGTGCCCCGCCTGTCAGGGGGCATTAACCGGGGCGGAGCCGCTAAGAACGAATATTTTGAAGCGCCCGCCGGTGCTGCTGCCTTCCGATAACCAGGGTTCGACAGTGTTTAATGCGATAGCGGCGTTGATTATTCAAGTGCTTCCCGCTGGAGACTGCATCACGCATCACATCCTCAAACCCGTTGTTTTGGGGCGTGGACAATCGAGTACCCCTGAGTACGAAATTATGGATTTGTCCGATTTTCATGCTTATGCACAAGGTGTATCACGCCTGCACTGCCTGTTAGCGCGGGTCGGTGATCAACTGTCTGCGATGGATCTGGGCAGCGCGAATGGCACGTATTTGAACGATATCCTGCTGCAACCGAACGAACGATATCTGATTGCAACCGGCGACAAAATGATTTTGGGCAAGCTGCACCTCACGCTGTTTTTTAGCTAAACAGGACATCTGGTCAGGTTGCAATCGGGCCTCTAATAGTTCTATAATAAGTGGAAACGTGCCGGTTATTTTGAAGCAGGACTATTGGAATTATGGCTGAAGAGCCTGAGTCATCCTCGACCACCCTTTTCTTAAAGAAAAGGCCCATTACACTACCTCTGTCAAAGACGGACGGATTGGATCAATTTGATGCCGATGCGCATGTAATGCTGCAATTACTGCCATCGGGCACCTGTCTGGCTGTCGCGGTCGACTCGGCAGTTATTCTGGGCCGCCAAGTCCCCATGCCGCCCGCGCTGCTTGAACAGCGGGAGGTGTATGTTGATTTGACACCGCACCGGGCTTATCAGCACGGTATCTCGCGCCGCCATTGTTTGCTCAAACGGCGCGGCAACCATCTGATCCTGACGGATCTGGCGGGCGCGAACGGAACCTACTGCAATGGTGAGCGGCTGCTCGCCTTCCAGGAATACATTGTGTCATCCGGCGACGAACTGATCCTGGGTACGCTGCGAATGCGCATTACATTCGAGCGTGGTGCCCTGCCTGCGGCGGAAGACGAAGAATAGCCGAGACAGGGCAGGCTGATTTTCGGTTAGACGGTGATGTTATAGAGCGTGCTGGCGACTTCGGTATCGAAGCGGGCGAAGGCCAGACGCACGGTAGCCACCATCTGATAGGCGTCATAGTAAGGCAGGTAGTCCATCGTGGCGGCGACCCGGCGGCGGTAGCCGACAATCCAGCCGGGACGGTAGACACAGACAGCCTGTCCTTTGGTGTTGCCGGACGTATCGGCTTTGCCGTCGGCCTGGGTGAGAGGCATTTCGGCGGAAACCAGAACAGGTACCCCATCCACTTTCGCAATTTCCCCGGTCAGCACGGTGGCGTGCGGGCCAAATTTATCCACCGTCGCGACATTCGTTTCACTCAACAGTTTGGCGTAGGTGCTGCCATCGACAATATAGGCGCAGTCCACCGGGCGCAGGGAATAACGCGGGTCCATCAGGAAACGGGCATCCCGCAGGAGGGTGACGGTGGGCGTACCGGCGGCGTCCTTTTTGTTGGCGGTGTTCGTGACCAGGCCCAATTTCCGCAATCCATCGAACGCCAGATATTTGGCGGTGGCACCGGGCGCGCCGTTGTCGGTGTTGATGTTGCCGGTTGCGCCGGTTTCGGTGTCACCGTTGAGCAGCACATGATCGATGGCGTCGGCCATGACGCGGAGCGCCTGCTCCCGGTAGAGGGCGATCAGCGGGATGGCGGAATCTTCCACGAGTTCCGAGGAGAACCCAACGCGCAGCGCGAGCTTTTTGGCGGTGAGAGTCACTTTGCCGCTGCCTACCGGGCTGTCCGGGATGGGGTTGGTGCTGGCGGCGAGCGTCAGATCGTCCTCATCCTGCGTTTCGGGGACGTAATAAACTACCGGATCGGTGCCGGAAATGGGGAGTTCGAACGGATTTGACGGCATTTCGATGACGCGGAACAGCGGCAGGATCACGTTTTCGGCGCGGGCTTTGCGCCACAGTTCGCTGGACCAGATGTCGGGCACCCATTCGGAGCCGTAGCCGGTGTGATCGGTGTGCATCAGTTCGTTGGATTTGATGGGCAGGGAACGCAGCGCCCCGGCATCCAACTCGCCGCGATCCACCGCGCCGTAGGCTTTGGAGGCCAGTTCGCGCATAAAGGCGGTGGAGGGCGACCACTGCCCGGTGCGGCTGAGCCAGGTGTGCATAAAGGCCATATCAATGGCTGATATACCAGGCTACATCATTATCCATCACGGATTCGCACGATTTGCCCATTGTAAACGAGGAAGCGGCGACCGCCCATCAGTCGATGTAAATACTGATTGATCTCGGTGCTGCTGCGCCGCCAAAACTGCTCAACGGTCATGTCGGCAATGTCCCGGTAAGCGCGCTCCTGCTCCTGGCGCACGGCGCTGCTCGGCTGACGGAGTCGCCGGGCGTGTAAGTCTGCCCGCATGATTTTTAGCCGATCATTCGTGGCGAGGATTTGGGCGTCGTAAGCGTTCCACAGGCTTTCGTCTTCGATGCTGGCCTGTTTCATGATGAGCCGCTGCAACTGGCCTTCAAGTGTGGCGATCTCATTTTCGAGAAGGGTGATGTGCTGGCTATCCGCATTAGGCGGGGTGTCACTTTCGAAGGGACGGAGATCACGCAGGTCAATCATCTGGTGCAGCAGGTCATCGATGACGGCAAACACAGCATCATCTCGAATGAATTTATTCTGACTGCACGCGGCGGCGGACTGCCGCTCATTATATTTTGAATTGCAGCGCCAGTACATGCGGTCGTGCGCCTCGCTGCTGTAGGTAATGGTCAGGTTGTAGCCGCATTCGGCGCAAATCAGGAGGCCAGTAAAACGATGGGTACGGTTGGGCCGTGTATTGCCCTGAATACCACGCCTACGCCGGAGTTCGGCCTGAACTTTGGCCGCGACTTCGCCGGTGTAAGCCGGTTCATGTGTACCATAAAAAATCACGACCCCTTCCGGCGCAGGAATATCGGGATCGAAGCACCAGAGGCCTTTCCGTTCGCGGTTGGGGTATTTCTTGCTGTTAAAGTAGCGGGCGTTATTGCCCCAGAACGTGGGATTGTGCAGCGCTTGATACATCTGTGTCGTCCCGAACGCTTTGCCGGAATTATTAACATGCCCAAAGCGTGTATAAAGTTCTTTTCCTACTTTGGGCCAGCTCACGCCCTCGATCACCACATCGGCCAGGTCATCCAAGAGCCGTCGCTTGGCCGGGTCAACGATGACTTTCTGGGCGTTGCCATTCGAATCACGGATAAGCAGGTGACTCCATAAGAGGCCGCTGGAGGTGGGCAAACCCCGCTGAGCGCGTTTGTCCATTCCCGCTTTGCGGGCTTTTACAAGGCGATCAATATCTGAGGCTGCCCGGTAGCCTCCCATCGCAATCCAGAGGCGGTAATTTGTCTCATCTATCCAGCCGTCCGTTAAGGAGTAGATACGAGCGCCCATTTGGATCGTGCTTTCAGTGACGTAACTATGCAATGTTTGCGTTCGGGCAAACCGATCCCCGTCGCGGACAATAAGCACATCAAAATCTTTGAGCCGCCAGTGATCCAGGAGGCGATCAAAGGCTACTATGCCCTGCTCCCGCATATCCGAAGCGGCTTGATGGATGTCGATATAATGCCGACTGTGGCCGGGTACTTTAAGGACTTCGACCATCGACCAACCGTTTCGATCACACAATGCCCGTGCATCGGACTCCTGCTTTGGCAGCGATACTTTTTCATCTTCGTTAGCTTGCGGGGCGGTGCTCACGGCAGCCCAGATAATGGCGCGAAGGCTCACTAGACAGTCCTCAAATGATGTGTACTTGATGGTTCGTATTCTTATTCACAGAACGATGTTTCGCAAGATTCTGCACTGACCGCTGAAAATCATACCAGCTTATGGGCTGATCTGGTTATAATGGGGATGAGGAAACAAGAGGGCAAGCGCATGGTAGCAACACAACGGTACACGGTTGAAGAATTTGATCAGTTTGTGGATCGGCCAGAAAACGCGGATCGGCTGTTTGAATACATCGGGGGGGAGATTATCGAAGTGCCATCGAATCCCTACGCGTCTTATATCAGTGGGCGAATTTTTCGGCGCATTGCCAATTTTGTAGAGGAACACGATCTGGGATTTACCACCGGTGAAGCGGGCGGATATGTTGTTTCAGGGGAAAAGTACGCTCCTGATGTGGCTTACCTATCCAAGACGAGGCAATCTAAACTCGCCACCGAAGGCTATAACCCTGTTCCCCCCAACTTAGCGGTTGAAGTCGATTTCCCATCCACCTATAAATCCCAGCAAACTTTGCTGATCAAGGTGGGCAACTATCTCGCTGCTGAAACTGTTGTCTGGATTGTGAGGCCAGAAACAAAGACCGTAGATGTCTATGTGCCCGGCGAGCGGGTTAAGATACTCGATATGCAAGGCACGTTAGACGGGGGTGATATACTTCCCGGTTTCAAGTTGTCCATCAGTGACATTTTCCCCGACGAATAGGTTAGAACCAAGCGTCGGGGATGTGATTTTCTGCTGGCTGATACGCTGATTAGTATTCGCTCGCAAACTGCGGATGAACCCATAAAAATTCTTGACGCTTGTTCATCACGCGAATCAGCCCGCCAAAGCCTGGATCCCTTTCCCTTAGCAATGCATGAAATTCGCGCAGGATTGGGTTATAAGCTTTGATCGTTTTGCTTTCTTCAAATATAACCTTCTCAAAATGTACCTGTCCGACAGCCCCCTCGCGAAGCCAGTCAGTAAGCTTCTCTCCGCTATCAAGTGCAGCATCTGCAATTTCCTTACCAAAGTCAAGCTGATTGGCGACAGACTCATAAGCGCGCTGATCCATTGTTACTTTAATTCCTGATGCTGCAATGGGTAATACCAGATTCAATGCGCTGAACATGAGTTTCAGGTAGGGCGCAATCTTTTTAAACCAAACTCGCGGTATCTCAATATCATAAACACCTTGAGTATTCCCTTCTCCATTCAGGATAGGAAGCGGTAGTCGAGAGTGTTCGCACCATAAGGTGAAACGAAATTGGGCGCTCGTCCATTTTCGCAGATTGAATCTGCGCCGATCAACGGGGACCAAGCTGAACAGGCGAGGGCCTTCTTTTGCACCATCAGTCATTACCTGAATGAGTGTGTTGAGTAGAGCGTCACCCTTACTCAGGATTTCGAGTTGTCTGGCATCCAACTGATCGAAACGTCGATGTAGTGCTGCATCCTGACTGGTTATCTGGAATCCGATTTGGCGTACTTCTTGCAGGATATCACGGCCGAGAGTTAATAGCTCTGCGCCCACAGGCTGGGCGGCTGGCGCATTGAGCAGCAGTTGATCAATATCCTGCCACTCGTCACATACTGGACAGGGATAGTCAGGACGACCACGCCGTTTACTCTCAATCAGTTTCTGTACTTCATACAAGCCTGTGCCCGATTTTTTTATTCCACAGGGGTCAATGCAAGGCACCATCACCTCACAACGCAGACCTTCCCAAAAGCTTTCCACCAGATATTTAACTTCGCTTGTTAATCTGGCGAGCCAGTTTTGAGGATATGGAGCACGGACGGTGATATGAATATCATTGCCTTTGTATTCCAGCAGGGCCCGGCCATTATAGTCATCGTCAAGTACAAGCCCTCGCTGCCAATGTATACTATCAGGATAATATTCGCGTCCAAGTGAGTATTTGTGCTGGCGCACGATCAGCAAATTAAACAGACCGGTAGCAGTAGCGGAGTTACCACTTTCGTCCACAATATGGCAGATTTGCGTTTGTTGAGAATCGCCCGGTAACAGATCGCGTGACCAAGTAGCATGCAACGCTGCCTCAGGACGAATATCAGGAACCAGTTGGGCAATCAGACTGATAGGATTCTCTTCATTCTGATTAACTCCTGCCACACGATAAGATAAATCGTAGCGCTCCATCAGCCGTAAGAAGACCCAGTGCAGATCATTTGGATAGCGAAATTCGGCATCTCGATCAGGATCATTCCATATTTTGTTTAGGCGGGTAAAGGATACTAAGCCATTTGCATTGCGTGTTTCTTTATCATCGAGTACAAAGCTGATGGCAGTTGCTAGCCAATCAGGTTTGAGTACTACAATATCGCTCAGAAGGGGATCGTGTTCATAATGGATGAGACGCCCCAACCGATGTGAGACAGCGACAAAAAGTGATGCATCCTGATCATCCATCTTGTATTTATGGCAAATACCGCATACGATCTCCAGAGATAAATATGCTCTCCCCGTTTCTTTGAGCTTATTCCAGACACTCTGCCAGCGTTTTGGAACAGTACGTCCCATCTCAGGAAGCCGAGCGGCAACACGCGCAATAGCCTGTTTGAGTTCCTCAATTCCGCGTCGGTTGCCATTCTCATCAGGCTTGTTGTCGATATGGAAAAAATCCAGTACTGTATCTTCGCCAAAGCGATCCCATATATCCTGTCGATCAATATCGGGCTGGCGCTCTTGCGGCCCTCCATGAGTGGCGACCACTAGAATTTTAGCTTCCGGTTCACGATGTTTGATGAGTTCGATCCACTCCGTGACTGCGCCTTGCTGAGAGCCTTCGCGCGGGTTCCAGACCACAAGATAAACCGCTGGAGCACTGAAGAATAGTTGATGGGTGGGGCGATATACCTGCTGACCGCCGAAATCCCAACCATTGAGCACGATTTCTGTACCGCTATCGGGATCAGTGACCATAATTGATCTGATTTGGATACCATGTGTAGTATCATGCGGCTGCCAGGGAGCGGCTGCCAATGCGTCTATCAGGCAAGTTTTACCTACTGCCCCTTCACCGACAAGAATAAGTTTTGTTTCATTGAGGGTGATTTGTGCTTGGGCTTTGGCACGCAGATAAGCTTTAACCGTCCCTATACCTTCTGCATAGGCCGCAGCAAGTTCGGGGTTGAGAGGGTTGCCATCAAGGTTGATATTCTCCAACTTAGCAAGTTGGAAAAAACCAGTGGGTATGTCTAGTAGCTTATTATGCTCAAGAGCAAGCCTGTAAAGTTGTATACAGTTAGATGTCGATTGTGGCAGGCTTATCAATTGATTTCTGTCCAGATACAGCGTCTGTAACTGGACGAGTTGACCAAAGGACTCCGGCAGGCTCGTCAGTCGATTATTGGTGAGATACAGCGCCTGCAACTGGGCGAGTTGGCCGAAGGAGTCGGGCAGGCTCGTCAGTTGATTACCGTTGAGATGCAGCTCCCGCAACTGGGCGAGTTGGCCGAAGGAGTCGGGCAGGCTCGTCAGTTGATTACCGTTGAGATACAGCGTCTGCAATTGGGCGAGTTGGCCGAAGGAGTCGGGCAGGCTCGTCAGTTGATTATCGTTGAGATACAGCAGCTTCATCTGGGCGAGTTGGCCGCAGGAGTCGGGCAGGCTCGTCAGTTGATTATCGTCGAGAACGAGCAGCTTCATCTGGGCGAGTTGGCCGCAGGAGTCGGGCAGGCTCGTCAGTTCATTATGGTAGAGATGCAGCTCCCGCAACTGGGCGAGTTGGCCGCAGAAGTCGGGCAGGCTCGTCAGTTCATTATGGTTGAGATCCAATATCTGCAACCGGGTGAGTTGGCTGATTTTCTCTAGTAGTACTTGTTGGTCTCTTTCGTGGACACCTAAAAAACATCTTCTCAGATCAAGTTTCGTCGCCCCAGTCTGTCGCGCTTTTTCGATTCGTTCCTTTACTTCCAAATACGGTCTATCAAGTGCCATATTCCCTACCTTATTAGGTAAAAAATACTTGCCATATTTATTAATTCACCACTCAAACCATCCCCTAACTTGACCTCGTGAAAATCGGTGTTACCATTTAGAACACAGGTTCTATGCACGCTAGGGGTAAATAAGGTGTCCATACGCGAGAAACAGCTTATTAACTGGTATCGTGAATTGTCAGGAATTGAAAAGATATGCATCAAAGCCTGGATTCGGGGGGATGACAGGCTGTTGGTAAGCGCTCGACCATTGAGTCGGCGGTTGCAACGGTATGAATTTGATGAGTTGAGGCAGGGTCGCCGGGTGTTGATCATGTGCATAGCTGGTTAGACGGTTCACTAGCTGGTAAGGAGTTCGGGATCATGTTCACAACAGTGATATTACCCTCAGTCCCTTTAAATAAATCCGTTACGGTTGATTTCCTTAGAACGGATATATTATATTTAAGAATCAGAAATAAAATAAAAAGGCAGCTTTTGGCTACCTTATTTCTCAGTATCTTTAGCTTGGTCTACGATGACGGCCATAGCTTCGACAATACGCCCTGCGCGGAACGCGGCGAGCAACTTCTTTTCCATAGGGCTGAGGTCATCCTCGGTCATTTCGCCGTAGGGGTCATCAGTCAACCCCAGAAGCCAATCCGCTGTCACTTCAAAGAATTTTGACATGCGAATTACAACGTCACTGGTTGGGTCTACGTCGCCGGATTCGTAACGCCCGATCATTCTTTGACTGGAATCAATTTGATCGGCCAATTCATCCTGCGTGAAACCCTTTTGAAGTCTGAGTGATCGTAACCGTTCCCCTTGGAACGACATAACCTTTACCTCTTTTTTACACGAGTCTAATTTACGTTTGTAGTTGACACAACAGCAAATATGACTTAAAATAGTCATAAATGGCGTTCGTGCAGCGCCTGTTTTTTGGGCCCAATAATAGTCATATATGACTACGGAGAGTAACTAATGGCTGAGCCAAATAAACTTGAAAAAATCGCCGCCGAGCGCGGGGTGACAGTTAAGCAGCTTATCGAAGAAGCACTCCGCAAGAACGAATACATCCAATCAAAAGCTGCATTTTCTCTCGGTGTTTACCCCTACGCAGTCAAGCGTTACATGAAAAAGTTCAATATCAAGGTCCTCAAAGATTATGTCTTATCCACAGACGACGAGTCGGCAGTGGTGTCGTGATGACCCTAAAGGGAGAACTTCATGCATTGAATCTACACGAAAAGGCCGAGCAAGACGGCATGGACTTATTCGCTCACACCCTGCCTTTAACGGCGGAAAATGCCTTTCCGAACTTCGACAAAGTGTGGCCGGAAGTGGTACGCGCTGTGATGCAAAACCCCTCTGCTTCTGAGCATACCACACCTACTGGTGAGGCTTGCGATGCGCACTAATCGGCTCAAATGGGGCGGATTAGCCCTCGCTGGCATCGGGCTGATTTTGGTCTACGCGTACCAATGGGGCGAAATGCGCCGAATTCAGGATTGGACCGTCGAAACCATCACGCTGGCGTTCGATGCTCATCCAGCTACCGCACTCAGAGGAGGCGCGTCATGCCTGCACCTCGACAGTTAGGCAATCGTTCGAAGGAAATCGTAGAGGGGATTGAGTCGCTGTTGATTGACAACGGGCTGACCTTCTACCGCGTGATGATGTACCTCCAGGGGGAGGACATCCGAGCGGCGGTGGATGAGGGCATGCGCGGGGTGGAGATCAACACGGACGCGCTGCGGGCCTGCACCCATTTGCTGGCCGGGGATTTTGATGGCGCGGATAAGGTGCTGATGGAAGCACGGAAACGAAGGGTGAAATGAATCCAGTCATTGCGTGCGTGCTGAAGGAAACGCTCTGGCGGCAGTATCCCAATGTCGGGGGCGGAATGACGTTTATCTCTTTCCTGGTGGGTGTAGACGGTGCTGGGCAGCGCTGGCTGTGGCGCAAGCATCGCGTCGTTTTCGACAACGGATTGGAGAACGTAGGCGAGTTCGAGTTCGAGCGACTCGGAGAAAACCGGGTTTAGTTGCGTGAACGCGCATTCTCATAAGCTGCGTCAGAAAGGAACTGATCGCTATTGAAAAATGACCTTGTGATTCAAACGAAAACGGCGGATTGCTGCCGCCGCTCTCTCTCGTCCGTGAGAGGCGATAGCCTGAACAAGTTGCCGCCTCTCTTACCAGTATAAAGGATTCAACTGATGGCTACAAGTATAAACAATTCCGAGGCAATGCGCGAAGTCATCGACGGCAAGATTGCCGAACTGGTCGAAGACATCCGCGAGAACCAGGAACAGATCGCCGTTCTGGAAAATCACATTAAAGCCGCCAAAGAACAATTACGCGACCTGCTCGACCTGCGCGGTTCGTCCTGGACTGATGCCGCCGGTTATGCCCGGATCGCTGCCGACAGCATCCGCAAAAGCTACGACGGTAAGAGCCTGGATGCGCTGATCTTGAGCGATCCGCTGCTGTACGGCTGGTTGAAGGATTATCGCAAAGAGTCCGTAGTGCGCGGCGGGGTGCAGGTACGATGACCGCCGGAATCGAAAGTACCGAAGAGGCCCGGAAGCAAGCGGCAGCTTTGTCTGCCGAACGGCGGCGGCAAGAGCGCCGAATCGGATACGACCCTAACAAGCCCATCATCCTGCCCGCCGCTCGTGACCCACTGTTTCGCCCGGTGGCAGATCGTACACGTAGCATTTTGAATGAGGAAAAAATGGAAGAACTTGACAAACTGGAGCGCCAGATCGAAGCAGAGCGCGCCCTTGAAGCAGCACAGCGGGAAGAGCCACAACTACCTGCCGTGATTGAAGTGCAGCAGAAGTTAGAAAAGATACAGGCCGAAAATGATCGCCTGTATCGCATGATGTCGCAGGCCATGACCGCACGCAACAAAGCCCGCGAATTCATGACTATTTGGAGCGATCCCCGTCGATTGCCTGATCTGATTCAGGAAGTGTACATTTCGCACCCCGACGTTCAGAAGGTCAAAAAAGACATCAATGACGAGGCGGCGCGCCGTGCTTCTCGGCAGATCGCACACCTGGCGGTGACGTATGAACTTAACCCGTTCATCACCGGCATGATTTACACCTGGGCTGATGGGGGTACGGCCATTGTCGAAGTGGGCTACCGGGGTTATGAAGAACTGATCAAGCGTGATGTCAAATTTGATCTCGACGGTCCGCGCGAAATGACCCCCGAAGAAAAGGCCCTGCACGGTGTTGGCCCTGAAGATCGCGGCGGCATGTGCTTCGTGATGGATTGGGATAAGGAACAGCGGTTCAAGAGCGCAGGTCGGCCCGCTCCAACCCCAATTCACGGTGTGGGTGTGTGGAAAGCCAAAAATCAGTACGGCAAAACGGATCGGTTTCCTACGTCCAAATCGCCGCAGTGGGTCGCTGAAAAGAATGCTCTCAAAGACGCCGTGCGTCATGCCGTAACGTTCGCCATTACCAAAACCGCCGATATTCCAGAGGCGGATATGACCTATGACCAGGAGATAGGGGTTTGGAAAATCGCCGTTCCAACTGCGGAATGGGTTAAGGATACCTCGGCTATTCTCCGCTTCCAGAACCTGCTGGAAGAGCATGACGTGAAAGATCAGGAATTCAATGATTTCCTGGGCCACAACTGGCGCTATACCCCCCTGGAAGCAAAGGAACTGAAAGAACGCTTTGATGATTTTCGGGGCCGCCGTGATGCTTTCGAAGGCTCATTCACCATCGAAAGTGCGCCAGAGTCAGAAGCGCCCAAAGTGGAAGCAATTGCGCCGGAGAAACCCACCGCAGACGAGCACCGCACCCCCCAGGATCCGCAAAATGCCCCAGAGCCTAGCGCGGACCTTATAGAACCGGAAAAACCCCTTGAAACGCCTTTTACAGCTTCTAGCAGCGAACCACCGAAGCAGTCGGTCACTCCTGGCGAGATCCGCGACGTGGTAACGGCCTTTGCGCAGCAGCACGCCATGACGGTCGCTGTAGGTTGGCAGAAGGCCGGGGAAATCACCGGACTCCGCTCCCTCACTACTCAATGGGCAGGCACCGCCGACGATCTGCGCCGCAAGTTGGCAGAGTGGAAGCCTGAAGGCCAGTTGTTGTGAGTTCTTTCAATTTACGCACATACAGGGGCAGAACATCGCCCCTACTTAACTGGAAAACACAATGAATGGTGTAACTACAATTGTCCGCGCGCCGCGTGATGAAGAACACCCGCATTACAAGGGCACGCGGGAGTCTGCTCAAAATGAATCGCTGTCCTGGGAGGCACGGGGCGTTTTAGCCTACCTGCTCAGTAAGCCGGATGATTGGGAGATCGTGCCCAGAAATCTACAGCAGGGGTGCGGGCGTGATAAGGTGTATGCCATCCTGAAGGAATTGAAGGATGCCGGATATTTGCGCCGCGAATATGTTCGGTCCGACGAAGGAAAATTTGGTGGAGTAGTCTACCGACTTTACGAAGACAATGTTGCGCCTTCAATTGCACCACTTCCTGAAAACCCGGATACGGCCAAGCCGGAAGTGGAACCGCAACCGGAAAATAAGGAAGCGGCTACTTCAGAGGAGCAAGACACTCCCTCAGACCAACCATTTACGGCTTTACCGGATACGGCTCAACCGTTTACGGCAAATCCGACACATACATATAAGAGAGATTCTACAGATCTAAGAGAATCTACAGATAAAAGCATTTGTGACACGCCTGACGGCGGTCACAAGCCCGACGAAAATGAGCCAATAGGCGCTTCTAAGCCCACAAGCAAAAAACAAGCTCCACCTCGCAAGCCCAAACCCGACACGATTCCGGCGGCGCTCATGAACCCGATGAAAGACAAGATCGCCGAGCTTTTCAGATGGTCTTGGGATTCGATGACGAAAGACGAAAAGGGACTGATCCTCAAGGCTGCTCGCCAACTCTGCGAGGCAAAGGTCACGCCCGGCGAGGTGCCTCACATCTACGCCTATTGCAAAGCCAAATTTACCTATTTCAAGCCGCCTGCCCTCTCGGCCAATCTATCCGATAGCCGGAAATGGGACGGCAGATCAGGAGTAAATGGGAATGACAAATCCTCATAACTCAGCCGCGCCTGACACGCCCAACGATCCGCCGCTTGAACGGCCACATCTAAGCCTGCTGGTGCTCCCTGGTGATAATCGGCCAGCGTGTAGCGGTTGTATTGGCTCTTGTTGAGTCCCGATGACGCGAACAGCCGATCCAGTCGCTGCTGCACCATGCCTTGCCCCGCCTGACAGCGGCATGGAAACGCCTTGCCAAAATCAGGATGACCGATGGGGACGTTTTTGGTGACGATGCCCATGCCATCGCAGATCTCGCAGGTTGCTTCATTGGCCGGTGCCGCTGGGCGGTTCGCTGCCGCTTTCGCCCTGAGTTGTGCCCAATACGCCCGGTTGTCCGGGTCCGTTTGATACGGCGCGGACGAGGGGCCGTTGGGGTTGGAACGGCGGCCTGATGCTGGACGGGCGGCTTGGCGTGCCT
>DATAMF010000429.1:0-2743 GCA_036260665.1 Aggregatilineaceae bacterium
CGGCACCGCACCGCTAAGGATCATCGGCAGGCCAGCAATACAAGCCTCGCTGATCGTAGCGGGTCCCGCCTTCGTGATCAGAATATCCGCGCCGGCCATGAACTCCGACATATTTTTGACGAACGGGTAAATGTAGGTGGGTTGGTTCCAGCGCGCATGATCCAGCCGCCGTTTTAACCAGCCATTACGCCCCGCCACAATCACCAACTGGATCGGTAAATGGCGCGCGTTGATTGCCCGTGCGATCTGGTAGACCGGGCCCATCCCATCACCGCCGCCCACGAGCAGCACCGTAGCGAGATTCTGTTGCCAGTGGAGGCGAGCACGCGCTTCACACTTCTCCGGTAGATTCGCGATAAAGTGAGGATTCACAGGCAGTCCCGTCAACCGGATTTGCTCTGGGGCCAACCCATACATTAAACCACGATCATAGGCGGCCTGGGTCGGAGCCAGATAGCGCTCGATTTCTTTTTCGTACCAAAAGGCATGAGTGGACACCAGATCAGTAATCACGGTGACAAACGGAGGGCGCGTCGTGGACATCTCTTGAAAAGCGCGCATGGCAGGGCGTGAGAATAAAGCGTGGGCTGGAACAATGACATCCGCGTTGTGTTCCGCGACCATCTGCGAGAGTCCACGCTTCCAGCAGTGATACAATCCAGCCATGATGACCCGGCTACGCAGCGGTGCATCCGCTGAACGGTAGACAAGACTCCAACTCATCCCCGCCCAGTTCACCCAGGGAGGATAAATATCAGGCAGAGAGTTGAATGGAAACGGGGTATAACGGCGGTAAACATCCACTATTTCAAAGGTATACTGGTCTGGATACCGCATCTCCATCGCGACGCGGATCGCGTCGGCAGCCGCGCGGTGTCCACCGCCCGTATCGGACATCAGGAAAACGACTTTTTTCATTCTGGTGGTAGGATTCGTTTGACGCCGCGCTCAAATTTGCGACGAGGCAGCATGACACGGCGTTCACAGCCCAGGCAGATGATTCCAATATCGGCACCCACCCGGTACACACGCCAGCGATCACTGCCGCAGGGGTGCGTTTTGCGCATCTGCGCAATATCGCCTACTTGAATGTCCACACTGCTTCTCCGGTTGATAGTGTTGGTTGTATTATAGCGGAGGCATGAACAAACGTTAACCGCCGAGTTCCTAACGTCCTAAAGCATAACGCGGCGTTAATTCTGGCACGAGATTCAGCGTCGCCGCCACGAAATAGGTCAGCCACCACACACTGTTCTGAATATCGCTCAACCGCGCCGCTTCATAGCCCGTATGCGGATCGGTCATCGGCGGACCAATCAGGCCTAAAATCCGCGTCCACTGGCTGAGAATCATATCATCACTGCGTGACAGATAACAGGAATTGATCTGGACCGTGCCGGGATGAGTTTCATTCATCCCCGCTGCCAGTTCGACAGCCAACGATTGAAAATTCGGAGGGACAATCGAACCGCGCCCCCAACTGGACGCCAAGCCATGACTCGCGCCGCCAGATAACTGCGGAGTTAAGCCCGGCCCTGCCGTATGCGCGTCCACCACAATACAGCCGTAGGTCGGCGGCGGCAGAGCATGAGTCAACCGGGCGGCACCATGTCCGAAAAAGGCATCAGGCGGACCCTCTTCCTGATCGGTGAACACAAACAGACAGCGCCGATCCTGCGTTACAAGCGAGGATTCAATCGATTTCAGGGCAGCAGCGGCTAACAAGGTTGTGAGGACCCCCAGGCAGTTATCCAACCCGTTCCCCATCACATGGCCGCCGCTGCACACCGGATTCACATCCAGCAGAATCGTATCCTGCCAGCCAAGTTTGCCGTGTTTGGCTTCAAAATGGAGTGTGCTGCTTGTATCGGTTCTGTGTGATACCAGCACCCCTGCCGCGCTGACTAATAACCGCCCGCGTTCAAAGCGCACTGCCTTCGCCGTGACCCGATAGTCGCCCATCGGGAATCGATTGGCTGAAATAGGATACAACGCGCCATCGTCGAGGGACTGAACACGAAAGGAGGGGCGATCCATATGCGATACAATCACCACATCGGCGGCTTTTTCCGCGCCCAACCAGATAATCATATTCCCCGTCGAACCTAGATGTGTTCGTACCCGGTCCCGCAATCCAAGCCCGTCCGCCAGCAGCGCGATATCATCCCCGATACCGCCCAGCAGATTCGCGCCGCCCGAAGGAGCGTGTGCCAGCAGCAAACGCCGCAGCGCCTGCCACAAGTCTTCCGAATTAGTCAGAGTCGAGAGATTCTTCAGATAGTCCGATAGACCGGGTAGAGTTCGATTCAAGGCTTGAAAGGGCATCTATATCCCCTACAAAATCAATGGACGTCGCAGCGCCGCACACAGCAGATCGACCGTGCGTTCCACATCGCGGCTGTGGATGGTTTCTAACGGGGCGTGTTTTCCGCGCAGCGGCAAACCAATCACAGCGCTGGGAATACCCAGCCACGTGGAAACACGCGCATCGCTGATCAAGCCGCGCACGGCATCCTGCTGGAATGGAATTCCAGCTTCAACCGCGATCTGCTTCAATTGCGCCCGTAAACCGGGATGAGCGTGCCAACCATTCATACCGCTGACATATAAAAATGCGGTTAATACCGGACCAGCCCCCAACCGGACCATTCCCTGTGCCTGAGTATCCGGTGTATCGTGGCTGACGGTGCCATCCACAAACAGAGCGATATCAGGATTCACGGCTTGCAGCGTGGACATCGCT
>DATAMF010000449.1:0-12341 GCA_036260665.1 Aggregatilineaceae bacterium
AGTTTTTCGGTGGTCGTCAGCGGCGCGGGGGCGACATACTGCCCCGCCAACACCTGATCCCGCGCTTCAGACGCGGGGATGAAATGGGGATTCCCAGCGCCCGCCCCAACGCGTCCATCATCCATTGGTAGACGGGAAATATATTCGGGGCGAGAAAGCTGAGAGCACGCAGCATGGCGTTACGGTAGTTTTTCGGTGGTCGTCAGCGGCGCGGGGGCGACATACTGCCCCGCCAACACCTGATCCCGCGCTTCAGATGCGGGGGTAAAATGAGGATTCCAGGCAATGGCCCGGTTAAATTCGGCCAGCGCTTCATCGGTGCGGCCTAACGCGGCGAGCGCCAGGCCTTTCCAGTAGCTCGTTTCTTCGACTTCCAGTGTGATCGCTTCGACATCGCGCACAACAGCCAGCACATCGTAGTAGCGCCCGGTGTAGTAATAGGCGGCATAGGGGCCAAACTGGTACCAGATCATGCGGAACGGCAGGCCGATCTCAAAGGCGCGATCATAGGCCGCTGCCGCATCCGCATACTGCCCCACTGCTGCCGCCGATGTGCCGAAATTGAACCAGCCCCACACATCCGCCGGATTGGTGGCCGTTTCCTGCCGCGCGGTGATCAGCGCCTGGTCAGCAGCAGCCAGCGGATCGCTGAGCGAGCCGAGAAGCGCCAAGACAGCGCTTTCCTGTTCGACGGGATACACCACGATGAAGGCGCGGTTAAAATGTCGCCACCACGCGTCGAGATCGCTGTAGGTGTGCTGAATCCCCAGGTAATCCGCGCCGAGGCCGGAATAGCTGTCATAGACCCAGAAGGTCTGCACAGCGTCATCGTAGGCGACCACCGTTTCATAGTGGCCCATCCATTCGTGGCCTTCGGGCTGGAAGCCGCTTTCGATGATCACCGGGAAGCCCGCCGCGATCAGGGCGCGGATCACGTCCACATTACCGCCGTAGCGCCACAGCGCGCGGATGTTGGGCAGCACGGTCTGCTGGTTAACATAGGCCACCATCTGATCCGGGGACACATTTTTGTCTTCCACGGTGGGCTTGAGCCAGCCCGCCGCCGTCTGCTGATCATCCGGCCAGCCATAGTAGGACAGCGCCATCGTCAGATTCACGGGGCCGCAGTTGCACCACGTCTGGAACTCGAAGCGCAGCCCGTTCAACCGGGCATACGGCGGCAGGGAACCGCTTTGGGCATGGACAGAAAACAGGCCGTTCAACAGGCTCAGAACGATAACCACCCACCGCGCGCGCTTGATCAATGCTGGCTCCCTTGTTTAACCAAACCACTCATCCAGGTCATCCCACATCTGACTCAACGGGATTTTCGGGGAGCGGCAGACAAAAATGACCGGATATTTCTGTGTTTCCTCATTCTCCACATCATAGCGATTCGTGATCCGCGCCGCTGAAGCCACCTCATTAAACCAATTCTCCGCTCCCGATTGGCTGATCCCCAGGACGATATAAACATCCGCGTCCAACCGTCCTTCAGACCAGTAGCGGTGCGTATTAACCGGGCTGATCGCTTCGGGCAGATCATAACGCTCCCCGTAGAGATTGATCGCGCCGGCCTCGCCATAATTGGCCGCGAAGATTGCCACCTTTTCACCGGGCGGCAGGGTATCACGCACCCCGGCCACCGTTTCGACGAGTTCTTCCCAGCCGATCATTTCTGGAAACGAATCGTTGAGTTCAACAATATCCTTCCACAGATCGGAATCGACAGGCACGACCGGAAGCGACGGCGCAACCATGAGCAATCCAGCAATCACCAGGGCGACGACCAGCGGGCGTTTGTACTTAAAATGTTGCTCGGTGACTACTGCACCCGCCGCCAACAGCATCGGATAGGCCGGAGCCAGGTAATAAAAACGCCCCTTCATGACCAGGAACACGGCCAGCGCAACAACAAAAACCCAACCCAACACACGGTAACGTTTGCCCTGCGACGAGAAGTAAAAATACAGGCCAGCCAGCACAATCGGAAGAGTCAGAAAGTTCATGTTGAGAAACTGCTCCGGCAAAAAACCGTCGGCCCGGCCCCGCTCGATATCGCGCTCGTTAATCGAATGGGTGTAGTCCAGTGAAATCCAGTCGTGGTTGAACTGCCAGAGTATGTTCGGCAGCATAATCAATAACGCCACACCGACCCCGGCCCACAACCAGGGGCTGCGCAGATAGCGGCGCGCCGACGTGAGCAGAATCCCCACCGTCAGGCTGATCCCGAAAAACAGCATGGTATATTTGGTCATCATGCCCAGGCCAATCGCCGCCCCAATACCAAGCCAGCAGCGCGGATCGTCCGTCTTCAGCAGCAGCACGATGAAATAGATCGCCAGCACCCAAAAGAGTTGATCATAGGGCACGGCCTGGAACATCACACCCGTCATCAGAAAGGTAGGGGAAATCAAGATACACAGCGCGCCGAGTCCCTGGGCAAAACGCCCGCCGCCCAACTGCCGCACCATCAGACCGGTGAGCAGCATGATCCCGGCGCTTGCCAGGGCGGGCCATATCCGCAGACCCACTAAGGAGGTGGCCCCAAACACCACCCGCGAAATCGCCGCCAGCCACGGGGTGAGCGGCGGATGATCGACATACCCCCCCAGGCAAGATGTTTGCCATCATCGATATAGGAGAGTTCATCGCGGAAAAACCCATACTGCCCATTGACCAGCAGATGCACGATGATCTTCAAAAGGGCCAACCCGATTAGCAGTGCCGTACTGCTGCGCAGCCAATCGTACTGAAAACGTGTGCGCGTGTTCATCGTTTTTCCCCCAATCACAACCTCGATAGACACATCCTATATCTATTTTGCTGTGAAGGGTAGCTGTTACCGCATATCCCCCTCCGCCTTCCCCACCAGATGGACAAGGGGGAGGGGGTTGTTTTCCTATACGGGGGCTTTAAACTGGCCGGTTTCGACCAGAGTCTTAGCGGACTGGGCATCAGTGAAATTGCGGTTGAAGCTCAGCGCTTTGTTGAACTCGTTGATCGCTTCCTGCGTGTTACCCTGGGCGGCGTAGACCATGCCGCGCCAGTAGTTGGTTTCTTCGACATACACGGTCGTGGCTTCGGTATTGTTCGCCATCGTCAGCACGGTATCGTAGCGCCCCACGTTGTAATATGACTCATAGGGGCCGAACTGGTACCACAGCATACGATAGGGCAGATCGTGGCGGAACGCTTCGTCATAATAGATGGCAGCGTCGTTATACTGTCCCAGTTTCGCCGCTGAGGTGCCCGCATTAAACCACGCCCATTTATCGGTTTGATCCAGCGCCGCTTCGTCCAGCGCTGTGTCGAGCGCCTGCTGCGCGGCATAGGCGGGATCGGCGTAACCGCCGAGAATTGTCCGCACCACTTCTTCGCGCTCCAGGGGGAACAGCACGATAAACGCGCGGTTGAAATGCCGCCAATACTGGTCAAACTCGGCGTAGCTGTGTTCCATGCCGTAACCGCTGCCCAACCCCAGATAGCTGTCATACACCCAAAGCGTCTGGGATGGATCGTCATAGGCGGCGACGGTTTCATAATGGCCCATCCAGCCCTTATCCTCGACCTCGTAGCCACTCTCGATGATCACAGGGAATCCGGCGGACAGGAACTCCTTCAACATGTCCAGCGTGCCACCATAGCGCCACAGCGCGCGGATCGTCGGCATTTCGGTCTGCTGGTTGACATAGCCGACCATCTGCGCCGGGCTTACATTTTTATCTTCGCCGTTCGGTTTGAGCCAGGCGGCGGCCAATTCCTGATCGTAACCCCAGCCAAAGTAGGACAGGGCCATAGTCAAGTTCGCAGCGCCGCAGTTATTCCAGGTCTGGTAGATATGGCGCAGCCCGTCCAGCCGGTACGAGGTGGGCGGATCGCCCTGTGCGAAACTCGGCGCAGCGGTGGCTGCGATGATGATCATCAGGAGGCCGGCCCAAAACCGGCGGAGGTAGCGTGCGGTCTTCATATGCTTTGCCTCGATTACCCTATCAAACTAAAAAAGGTCATTATACCGATGACCTCTTAAATAACGTAGTCGAAATTCGTTAATCTGCAAAGGGGCAGGCGAACAAACGGAGGGGAAAAGGCGGTCCGCAATCGGCTAATGCGTTTCTGGCCCCGGCAGCGATCCCTGGCGGCTGGCGTTTTCCTCCGACGGATACAACAGGGGATACTGTTCATTCGCCGGGCTGGACGTCAGCGCGCGCGCCTGACTCTCGACCACAATAGGCATGGCGTCGATAGGCAGCGCCGCCGTTTCATAGATATTCGAGTCGCCCATCACATCGGAGGTAAACAGCACGGACGACGAATCGCAGCGCCAACTGGGGGCATAATCAAACACATCATTCATCGTGACCAGCCGCGTCAGGCCGCTGGTGAGTTGGTAAAGGTAAATATCCAGGTCGCCGTCGAGATCGGACTGGTAGGCGATCAGCGTGCCGTCCGGCGACCACATGGCATTGGTCGCATCGCCCGCCGGATCACTGATCAGGCGCACGTTAGAGCCATCCGCGTTCATCACATACAGCAGGCTCAGTTCGCTGTCCCGGTAGGATCGGAAGACGATCTGAGTGCCATCCGGTGAGAACATCGCATCGTGATCGTCGCCCATGCCGTCACTCAGCCGGACCACATCGCCCGTCGCCGGATTCAAGCGGTAGATTTGCCAGAGGCCATCGCGGTCACTCTGGAACAACAGCGTGCTTCCGTCCGGCGACCAGGACGGATTGATGTCATTGGCGGGATTATCGGTTAGCCGCGTGGAGGTTCCCGACGTGAGATCGAACACTGCAATATCCCAGTTGCCCGCGCGCCCCGATTCATACGCGATCCAATGGCCTGCAGGCGACCATGTAGGATCGACGTCGATGGTGTCTTTGTCGGTCGTGAGACGCCGCACGCTCAATTCACTCGTGCTGCCGACATAAATTTCCCAGTTATCATCGCGGCTGCTGGCGAACGCAAATTCGGTGCGATCCAGCGACAAACTCGGCCCGACATCGTACACCCGCTCGCCAACTCCGCCGGTCAGGTTAAGGGCATGATCGGGGCGATCCGTGGAGCGGAAGATTTCCCAATTACCGCTTTGATCGGTGTGGTAGAGAAACCAGTCGAAACAGGCCGCTTGTGGGGTCGATTCGCCCTGTACCGGGGTAAACGAAAACGCCAACAGCATACAAAGCACTAAACTCGACAAACGACCCATGATTCCCCCCCACAAAAAAGCGATTTCTCTATTAGTCGAGCGTCCGCCGCGAAAAGGGTTGTCTTAATCTTAACGCTGCGTGAATGAAAAAGAAAGCCTCAAGTTCAGCCATTCGTGTTGACCTTGTGAGGCCGAACTTTGTAGATCACGCGCGTCTCTTGGCCACGCCGCTCTGGATTCGTGGAATAATAATCCTCAATGCCCCGGTATTTTTTCGATAGCTTGTTGATATGATCCACTCCGCCTGCTTCGGTGATCGTCTCTACCCTACCACGCACTTCCATCCAGCGGTAGGGGTTTTTGGGATCTACCGCCAGAATCGTCACGCGCGGATCACGTTCTATATTCTGATCTTTTTGCCGCCCACGCGCGCTGTTCACCCAGATATACGTCCCATCATAATCGATCCACACGGGGGTGGCTTGCGGCTGACCGTCGGGCATAATTGTTACCAATGAAACAAAAACCGGGTTTTCGAGCAAATCCTGAAAAGCGGTAGGAATCTGTTTTGCCATCTTTCGCTCCTGATTTGGGAATTGTTGATACCTCAATAGTATGTTATAGCTTGGATAGTGAGCAAACTGTCATTAACGTTTACTTAGAATTGGAATTCTCGTATGGCATGTTTTTGGTTTACCTCTGCTCCCCTCCCCGGCCATCTGGATTGGGGCGGCCTGCTCAAAACCGCTCAAGCCTTGCAGCAGCGCGGGCATGAGGTGATCTGGGTATCTGGTCCGGCGATTGGTGGGCTGTTAGCGCAAGGTGGGCTGCCCTTCGAGCCATTCGAACCAACGGGTTGGCTGTGGCCTCCGCCCCCGCTGCCCGATCCGCGCAGTCTGCCGCCCGGCGAAGCGGTGATGCTGCGCTACCGCCGCGCACTGGATACGTGGCTCACCGAAGAACTCATCATTCCGGCTGTCGAGCAGTTATGTGCCCTCGCGGATCGCATTGGCACACCGGATGCCATTGTCACCGATCCGTTTTTGTCTGCCGCAGCGCTGGCGGCAGAAAAAATGGGTGTGCCGCTGGCCGTCGGCGGGTGGGCCGCCGGCCCGCCGATTGATGAAGATCATCTGCTGTATATTCAGCGCCAGTTGGGGCAGGATGGCGTACGGCGCGTGGAACGGTTAAACGCGCACTTTGGCTTACAGGGCGTGAATTTTAGCGAAGGATTGACGGTCAGCGTGCAGAGTCCGCGCCTGCATATCAGCTATTTCAACGAGTACTGGCACCAGGGCGAGTCGTTTTTGTCGCAGACGCATTTTGTCGGGGGGATCGCGTCGCCACCGCAAGGTGAAACGCCCGCCTGGTTAAGCGATATTCCGGCAGATACGCCGCTGGGATTGGTCACACTGGGCAGCACGTTCACGGGCGATCTCGGATTTTTTGCGCAGGGTGCGCAGGCGCTCGCGCGGAATGGGATGCTGCCGCTGGTTGTGATCGGCCATAACCCGATCTCACCGGATGAAAAAGCCGAACTCAAAGCCCATTTACCGGGCGGTACGCGCCTGCTGAATTGGGTGGACTTTGATCATGTCTTCCCGCGCCTGAACGTGATCATCCATCACGGCGGGATGGGCACCACCCACGCCGCGATTCTGCACGGTCTCCCGCAGATCATCGTGCCACATGCCGCCGACCAGCGCGGGCAGGCGCGGCGGGCACGTCAGGCGAAAGTCGGGTTGGAAATGAGCATGGATGACATTCGCAAAGGGCAACTTCGCCCGGCTGTCCAGGCGGTCACGACTACGCCGCTGGTGATCGAATCGACACACAAACTGCGCGAATCATTTGCCGCGCTGGGCGGTCCGATCCGCGCCGCCGACCTGATTGAGAAACTGGTTACGGTATAAAAGGCCCTTCGCCCAGGAGCGAAAGGCCCAAAGGGTTACAGCGGCGTGGTAGAAATGGCGCGACCTATGTTGCTGTAGATCGTCCGGTCCTCGGAAAGAGGCAGGCCAAAACGTCCGTCAGGCTGAACCGGAAAAGCTGGATGGTCACTCAATCCCCACGCGGAATAAAACAGGATGGTCTGGTCCTCCTGGAACGAGGCGGTGGGAGCCATCAGACCCCAGTCATCATACGCGCCGGACTCGCCCGGTTCCAGGATGATTCCGCCGTCTTCCCAAGTCAGGCCATCGGCAGAAGTCGCATAACCGACAATCTCACCATGATGAAATTCGTCATCGTCAATCGTCGGGTTAAACGTGGTGTAAAACAGATAGTACATCCCGTCGCGGTAATGGACTTCCGGCATATTGACGATCACGCTGCTGTTGAGCAGTTCCGGCCCGGAGATCGGCTGAAGATCGGCGTCAAACGTGGCGCGCATAAAGTTGATGGATTCAATCCCCTGCCCTGGTGCGTCAAGTCCCTGATCGGGCAGCGCGAGGCCCAACCCGATAAAATACAACTCGAAGCTATTGTCTCGAAATACTACGCAGGGTTCCTGCACATTGTTATCGGCTGCCGGTTCGGCCAGGTTATAGGCGAGCAGCGGCGCGGGACGCTTGACCATCACATCCCCATCTGTCAAAAAAGCCTGTTTGACTGAACGCCCGGCTAAATCCAGCGTTGCCACCCCGATCTGGTAGCGCAAGCTGAACAACTTGCCGTCATGATCCCCAGTGGCACAGTAAAACAGGTACACCGTATCACCGACGCGGGTTACAAATGGTGTTTCGACTTTTTCGCTATCCCATTCCTCCGGGCCGGGGATAATCACGGGGGTTTCGCGGAAGGTCCAGGTCAGGCCCCGATCAGCGCTGAAGGCATACCCCGTTGCGCCGCTGTCACTGACCAGCAAACAGTCGTCCTGGTTGGCGGGATTCCAGGAGAAATAAGTTTGGCCTGCTTTTTCACAGAAAATCGACGTATAAAACAGGTGCAGCCCTTCTTCATCGGTGTAAACAACCGGATCGGCCATAAAAACGGGGACACCTGCCAATCCTGCGGCAATCACCGGCACGTCGGCAGGTGTTTTGGTGAAGGTGACAGAGTCTTGAGCGCGGATCGGGGATAGAGTCGCCATGAGCAATACGAAGAGCACACCAACGACCAAGCTCTTGTTCATGTTATTTTCCTCACTCAACGGACACTGATCAGTACGTGCGGCACTGAACTGGCGTTGCAGAGGAGAAAAAACAAGCCCGGACTACACAAGGGGAAGTTCGGGCAAGCTTAACGGGACATCCGCAGTTCCGCTCCCTATTTTCGCCCCAGAAGCAAAAACTGCCGGATCACAAAGGCCGCGTCCGCCGTACCCGGAACCTTCGGCTTCATCCAGGCTGCGACGACTTCCGGCGCATTGACCAGCATCGCCCGCAGCCGTGTGATCGTCTTCTCATCACACCCCATCCGTTCCGCCCAGGGCGTGAGATCGTGCCAGGTATCAAATTCCTCATAATGCGCCACAGTCAACCCGGCACCAACAAAAAAGCCTTCCCATTCGACGCTGTTGTACGCCCAGACATGACTCGGATCACGCATCCGTTCGAAGGCGTTGACATAACGCGCCGCTTTTGGTTCGCCCGGCGACAGTTGGTCAATCACGGCCACCACCCCGCCCGGTTTGGCGAGGCGCGCCGCCTCATCTACAAAGTCGGCCACCTGGGGGAAATGATGAGGCGCAATCCGGCAGGTCACAGCATCAAAGGTATTCGCGCCAAACGGCAGACATTCGGCATCGAGCTGGACATACTGCATCGCGGCGTCTTGCCCGGTGATGAAATCACGCGCGGTGCGCAGCATTTGCAGAGTCAAATCCCCCGCCACAGTCCACACCTGCCGTTTCGCCAGGGCGAGCGCCGTATGTCCGCCGCCCGTCGCAATATCCAACACCCGCCAGCCGGGCTGCGGATTCAGCAGTTCGATCAAACGCGTCAGACTGTAACCCTTGGCATGGGCCTCCGATGACACATAACCTTCCGCGTGAGTACCAAATTGACTCTGCACCAGCGATTTAACGGTCACGTTGTTTTCCTCCCAAATAATCGAATTATTCCGTGTTGTTCGCCCACAGCCGCACCAACCAGATCACACTTGCCGCTATCAGACCCAACGGCAGCAGCCACCGTAAATCGCCGCCGCCGCCAGGAAGTTGATGTTCAAGCTGAATCCGCATCACTGGAACGGCAGCGCTCGCTGCCCGCAGCATGTCATCGCTGGCGAGATGCGGATTGAAGCCCACCAACGGCGGCACTAACGGCCCGCTGCGCTGCAATATTTTGCGGTAGGCGTCCGACCGTTCCTGAAGATCGGGGACCGGATAAGCACGCCCGGCCCACAGTTCTCTGCCGATCCACACTTCGGCATAAGCATTACTTTTTAAATCCGTGTACCAGCGGACGCGCTCATGTGCCGGGGCCACATAAACACGGTTATACCCACCCCAGGCATAATTCACGATATGCGGATGCTTAAAACTGGTCCCGGCGGCGAGTGTCGTCAGCACCATCGGGTATCCCCGCTCAGGGCTGCCCAGCCGCGCACCCAGTCCCATCCGGTATAAAAAAATGACCCACGCATGGGGATAAAAAGAATAGGCAGGCCGATCCATCATTGAACACTCCACTTTCGAATAGATCGATTTTACTCGGATTGGGCGGGGAGAAAAAACTTTGGCGTGTTCAAAGTCGTAAATACAGTTAGGCCTGCACTTTTGAGAGGGAGAATCCACGTTGAACGATATTTTGCTCACCATAAGCTCACTGGTGGTGATTGGGTGGGGAACGGCGCATATCATCCCCACCAAGGGAGTGGTTACGCTTTTTGGGCCGCTGTCGGACGAAAATCGCCGCATTCTGACGATGGAATGGATAGCCGAGGGTTTGGCGCTCGTTTATATCGGCCTGCTGATTTTGGTACTCACGCTGATGGGCAAGTCGGATAACAGCGCTGCATTGGTGGTCTACCGGCTGTCGGCGCTGATGTTGTTTGTTTTGGCGGGCTGGACCCACCTTACCGGCGCGCGCACTTCGATTCTACCTATCCGGCTGTGCCCTTTCGTCCTATCGGGAGCAGGGCTGCTGATTTTGATCGGAAGTTTTCTCTAATCCTCATTCCAACAAGCAGAATCCCCTCTACACTTCAGAGGGGATCCCGAGGAGGGGAAGTACTCAGCCCGCAGCGCAGGGGGTCGCTAGCTGGCTGATGATTTTAATCGGATAAACACACAATATTGGTCGGATCGCTCTCCGATGCATGACATCCCAGATACGGAACCAGCGCTGTATGCAGATTCAGTGTCCCGCCGCCGTCTTCAAAGTCATGGGATGCCACCATCACATAGTAGGTTGTTCCGCGCCGGGCTACCATTTCCACGCGTGACGTTGGCCCACCGTAGTTATCGCTGCAAGCTAACGCAGTCAGCGCGCCTTCGGTGCCCGTATAAATGCCCAGCACGGTATCATAATCGCTGCCAGCGGTATCCACCGTCCAATTTCCGGTGGACGACGGCGTGTACTTGTACCACACCGTATAAAACGTATCCCCCGCGCAGGGAACCGGGTCGGTTTCCCACGAGGTTGCGTTTTTGGTATTCACCGTGTCGGCATACCCCGCGCCGGAGATCACCCGCGCCGAGCCAAAAGCGTCATGGGGCACGGTGGGCAAACAGGAGCCGCCGCTGTAATTCACCGCATCATCCGCCTGCACCAAGCCCCAGCCGTACAGATCATCCCGTCCGGCGGTGCCCAGATCCAGCGTGCTGCATAGAATAGCATCGATCACCTGTTGGCGCGTGGTGGCGTGTCCGGCAGACCAGACCAGCGCGGCGACTCCGGCGACTTGCGGCGCGGCCATGGATGTGCCTGCCAAATAACCATATTGATCGTCGTACAACGTGCTGTAAATCTTCTCCTGCGTGGTACCATCCGAGGTTCCGCCCGGCGCGGCAAGATCAAGATAGGTGCCATAATTGGAACTTGACGCCCGTATATTGGCCTGGGTCGTGCTGGCGACACTCAGGACATGATCGTAGGACGCCGGGTAATTCGGGACACTCTCATTATCATTCCCCGCCGCTGCGATCACCACAACGCCGCGCGCCGCCGCATAATTCACCGCGTCCCGTTCCAGCTTCGACCACCCCAGCCCGCTTAGGCTCAGATTGATCACTTTCGCGCCGTTATCGGTGGCATAGACAATCCCATTTGCAATATCGGCGGAGGTTGCGCCCTGCGGCCCAATGATGCGAACCGGCATAGTGCGGGCATTCCATGCCACCCCCGCGACTCCGACTCCGTTGTTGGTTTCTGCGTTGGCAATCCCCGCGACGTGCGTGCCGTGGTACTCACTGGCCGATACCGGGCTGGGATCATTGTCATCGTCCACAAAATCGTAGCCGGGCAGCAGATGCGAATCCAGGTCGGGATGATTGAGATCAATCCCCGTATCCAACACCGCAATAATGACATCTGGCTCGCCTGGCGTGACATCCCATGCCGCATACACGCCCATAACACCAAGCGCCCACTGTTTACTGATGCCGGGATCATTGGGCGAGGTCGCAGCCTGGCGCAGCAAATTCGGCTCCAGGTATATCACCTGCGACGCCGCGCGCAGCCGCTGCACCCCGCTGGCTGAAGGAAGTTGGACCAGCACTGCATTGAGCGCTGGGAAATATTCCAAAATCGTGCCATTCTGACTTTGAACCTGCGCCTGAACCGCACTGATCGATGTACCCGGCGCATAATGCAGGATATACTCGTCCCCGCCAGCCGCCCCCGCCTGCTGTGGAAACAAAACCACGGCTGCGATGAATACCGCAAGAATGACAGTCAAGATGTGTGATCGATGAAACACAATTTCCCCCAAATCAGCGAGGTATGATGCTATGAGATCAAACCGCCCTCGTCCCGCGAATGTCGCGTCAAGCCGTGCCTGTTCAGGGACGGCATCTCCGCTTAAAATGAGGGTATTCAGGAGAGACGAAATTTATGTCCGGCTTTTACATCGGTCCCCGCCCCCGTGACCCCGGCTGGTATATCATGGCGGATCGGTTTATCGCCCGTCTGCGTCGTGATTGGCCGGGCGTTGAACCGCGTTATGAGCGCTACGAAGGCTATTAACGCCGCGTCCTGACCTGGGATATGCACCTGGGCGAGGATATAGTATACGCGTGGTTTTA
>DATAMF010000508.1:0-5234 GCA_036260665.1 Aggregatilineaceae bacterium
TTATCCGGTGAGCCAGGCTGACTGGGGATGGTGGGATGGCCTTCGGGCAGACCCGGCATGAAGAACTGGAAGCCGCGCATGTTGGGTCCGAGCGTGACTTCGATGTCCAGTGTCTCTTCGCCGCGCAGCACATTGAGGGTCACTGTGTCACCTTCCTCATAGGCGGCGAGACGATCCGGGAGGGTGTGTTCTTCGTCTACCTGATCGCCATCCACAGCGGTGATCACATCACCAGTTTGCAGGCCCGCTTCGGCGGCGGGTGAGTCGTCCACAACCGCTTCAACCAGCGCGCCCTCGGTCACGGACAGCCCCTTTTCCGAGGCGATGTCAGCGGTCAGGGTGGTGAACTGTACGCCAAGCTGGAGCGGTTGCTCACCCATCATGAATCCCTGGCCCATGCCGCCGGGAACCATCGGCATGATATTGAGGTCGGACAGGTCCACTTCGATTTCCACTTCTGCGCCGTCACGCAGCACCGTGAAGGTCAGCGGGCCATCGAGTTCGCCCATGAAGCCCATCGGGTTGCCGCCGACTACCGATTCGCCGTTGATCGCGGTAACGACATCCCCTGCCTGGAAACCAGCCTCGGCCAGCGGGGAGTCTTCGGCAATGCTCTCGACGAGCAAGCCTTCATCGGTCAGACTCAGTTCAGCACCGAACAGATTAAGCATCATGGAGGTCATGCCGTCGCCGAAGCCATCCATCATCCCTGATCCCATTTCGGGCAGCACGTCGGGTAGTTCCACTTCAATTTCGGTTTCGGTGCCGTCCCGCAGCACGGTGAAGGTGAGTGTCTCGCCACCACGCAAAAGCTGCATCAATTCGCGGGGGTGAATACCAACGACTGACTCGCTATTGATCGCGGTGATGATGTCGCCTTCCTGGAAGCCCAGGCTAGCCAACGCGGAGTCATCGTCAATGCTGGTGATCGCCAGACCCTCATCGGTCATTTCAAACTGCATGCCCAGAAAGTCGAACATGCCTTCGAAATTGCCGCCG
This sequence comes from Aggregatilineaceae bacterium, assembly GCA_036260665.1. Lineage (GTDB taxonomy): Bacteria > Chloroflexota > Anaerolineae > Aggregatilineales > Aggregatilineaceae > DATAMF01. The sequence goes on from DATAMF010000508.1 coordinate 1,000, forward strand.
ACCTGGGGCCGCTGATCGATGTCGGCGGGGCGGGTGCCCAACGTCACGGTGACATCGCTTTCGGTATCGCCCGAACGGACAGTGAGCGTGACCTCGTCGCCGGGGGCATAACCCTGAACTGTTTCGGTGAGCATTTGGGCCGATGTCACTTCGTCGCCGTCAATAGCCAGAATCAGATCGCCTGCTTGCAACCCGGCATCGTCGGCGGGTGAACCGGATACGACTTCACCGACGATGACGCCCGCATCGCTATCGCTGATGCCAATGCCTAACCAGGCTTTTTCGGCTTCCTGCTGAAGGGTTGTACGGTCAGGGGATTGGTCAGCCGCGCGGGCGGTTAGAATGCCCATACTGGAAAGGGCCAGCGCCATAAGAACCGCCATTACTACTACACGTTTGGTGAAATTCATCGTTTCCTCCACTCCATTCATTACCCGTAGTCTCTGGGAGTATTTGTACTTTCGCATCCAAATGTAAACTTTGTGTAATTCGAATCTAAGAAGTTGCTTAGAAATTAGCGGGGACGCGGCACGCGCATCACCTTGAAGTGGGGAAGCGTGGCGTTGAGTGATTCCGGGGGCACAAAACCAGGAGCCAGCGGTAGTTGAACGCTGAACGTAGAGCCTTCGTTGACCGTGCTCTGGACCAAGAGCTGCCCACCATGTGTATCCGCGATCCACTTGGCGATGGACAGCCCCAAACCTGTGCCGCCATTAGCACGTGACCGATCTTTATCGATGCGGTAGAAGCGGTCAAAAATATGAGGCAGGTGTTCGGGGGCGATGCCAATACCTGTGTCGGCAATCTGGACCGTGACCAACTGCGCATCGCGGCTCATCGAAATAGTTACTTTGCCGCCCGCGGGGGTGTATTTAACCCCATTTGTCACCAGATTGAGCAAAAGCTGTTTCAGCCGGTCCGGATCACCAATCACCTGGGCCTGATCGATCTGGCCGAGATGGACTTCAACCGGATCATCCTTGCTAAGCAGGCGGATTTGATTGTAAACCTCAAGCACCAGGGTATCGAGTTCGACCAGCCGCTGTTCGAGTGCGAGACGCCCGGCATCGGCTTTGGCAAGCAGCAGCAGATCACCGACCAGCCGCGACATCCGGCTGGCTTCACTTTGGATAGCGTCCATGGCTTCGGTATCGTAGCCGTAACGCTGCATCAGTTCCACATTGCCCAAAATCGAGGTCAGCGGGGTGCGCATCTCGTGCGAGACATCGGCCACAAAACGGCGCTGGGCATTAAACAGGCGCTCCAGGCGTTCCAACGTTTCATTAAAAGTGGTTGTGAGCTGGCCGAGTTCGTCCTGCGGGCCTTTGTAGGGGATGCGGCGGCCCAAGTCATCGGCGGCGGTGATCTGCTGGGCGGTTTGGGCGATGTCATCAATCGGTTGGAGCGCGCGGCGGGTGAGAATATCACCGAGCAGTAGCGCGGCTAACAGCGAGGCTGCCCCGCCGATGAGCATAATTTTCAACAGGCGATCAATGGCCGCATCAACGGTGCGTAAGGAAGCGGCAGCCTGGATGTGTCCCGCGACCTGCCCATTGATGGTAAACGGCACCGTGACCACGCGCAGATGCGCCCCTTCGACCACCACATCACGCCGCACTTCCTGATGCTGACTCAGCGCATCGGGATCAAGGGGATCGTTATAACCCGGCAGCGAAGTGCGGTACTGAAAGTGCTGGCCGCGAGCATCCAGACTCCAGATCTGAACCCACATACCGGGGGTGCTGAGGCTGTTCACGTTGGGCATGGGGGAGTCGTTGGGGGCTTCAAAGCTAGACTGGGCATAGTTATGCATGCCTGTGATGGCCTTGACCAGGGTATTGTCCACCTGATTGCGTAGGGTCCAGTTCAGAACGCTGGTTGTGGCCGCGCTGAACATCAGAATCACTATCGCCAGCAGACTGGAATATAAAAAAGTCAGTCGGGTCCGGATCGTCACAGGTTTAACTCTTCATCGCACAGAATCACATTGTAGCATGATAAGGTTAGTGTCCGATGAGAGTTTGCTAATGGGATCGTAGAAAAATCGGGAGCACCCGCTGATGCTCCCGGTTGATTATTCCTCGCGCAGGACATAACCCACACCGCGTACGGTATGGATCAGGCGCGGCTCGTTGTGCTCTTCGGTTTTTTGGCGCAGATAACGCACATACACTTCGATGATGTTACTTTCGCCGCCGAAATCGTAGCCCCAGACGCGATCAAAGATCATTTCGCGGGTCAGGACGCGGCGCGGGTTGCGCAGGAGCAGTTCGAGTAATTCGTATTCTTTGGCGGTCAGATCGATAAAATACTCGCCGCGCTGGGCGCGATGCGTCCCCGTGTCGAGCGTGAGATCGCCAAAACGCAGGACTTCGGGGCGCGACGAGGGCGCAACTCGGCGGAACAGGGCGCGGATGCGGGCCATCAGTTCATCAAAGGAAAAGGGCTTGACCAGATAATCATCGGCCCCGGCGTCCAGCCCCATGACACGATCCTGGACTTCTTCTTTGGCGGTCAGCATTAGGATCGGGACATCGCTGGCGGCACGCAGCCGCTTACACACTTCCAGCCCATCCATACCGGGCAGCATCCAATCCAGAATGACCAGATCGGGCGGCTGTTCGCGGGCCATATCTAACCCGGCCTGCCCATCGTAAGCAGTATCGACGCGGTAGCCTTCATAGATCAAACCACGTTTTAAAAACTGGGCAATGCGTATTTCATCTTCAATAACCAGGATGCGTTCAGGCATCAGGCGTTGTCCTTTCTGCTGCTACTCATCCCAGGCCCGCGAACCCCATTGAATATTCCAGACGGGGCGTGGGGTCTGGATATTGACCATCCATCCAGTTGTGGCTGTGCCGACTATCAGATCGCCAACAAGCTGATTTTGTTCATTATATATGGCATTACGCAGCCCAGCAGCCCAAACAGGTGGCAAGTCGGCAGCGACAAATTCTTTGAGGGGGGCAAGCTGCGGGTAGTCTAAAAACAGGCCTGCTATGTCGTACCATGCCACGGTAAACGGCCCTTCGAGTGTTTCGGCAAACAGCGGGTAAACATACTGCGGCCCCATAGACACAGAGGAACTGACCAGCACAAACCACATGCCGCTTGTGCTTTGCATCACATCCAGGACGGGATACTGTTCGTCTAAGAGGGTTGTGGGCGAATCGGGTTGGGCAGGATCGAGCAGATAGAGGCCAGGGGTCTGGTAGCCAAAACCGGAGGCCCAGGTGATCACGCGCCCGTCCGCCGTCCACATCCCCTGCGCGCCGCTGGCATAGGGAAATTCGGTAATACTGCCGCTGGTCACATCCACGATTCCCGGCGCAGCGCCTTCGTAGTAGCCGACGGTGACAAGCAGCCGCGTGCCATCGGGACTCCAGCGCGGATCGCTGTAGAAACGAAGCCCACCGATGTCCTGACCTTCTGCCATTGACGCTGTATTTTGCAGAATCAGGCGGGAGGGCTGGCTGGCGTCGGCGGTGACGGTCCACAGGCCGCGCTGATCGTTGTAGGCGATCTGGCTGCTGTCGGGACTCCAATCGAGGCCGGTCATCCCATTATCCCCGATTAGGGTGGCGAGTTCGCGGCGGTTGGAGCCATCCAGGTTGGCGGCGATCAGCAGATTGCCGGCGACAAACGCGATCTGAGTGTCGCCCGGAGCCAGCGCATAACGGGTGATCGAGGTGGTTTCGGTGGTGAGGGCAACCGCGCCTACTGCCGAATCGCCCTGGGCGGGAAGCTGCCAGATCTGTGCTGTGCCGCTGGCATCGTCCATCAGAAAATAGAGCGCGTAGGATTTGGGGGTATTGGCGAATGTGTCGGCGGGCAGTGGTCCCCAATTAAAGGCCAGCGCGCCAGCGGTGCCGGGCACGACAGTGCCATTGGCGAAGCGGACGCCTTCCGCCGCGAGCGAAGTAGAAGACAGTTCATCTGTCGGCGTAAAACCACCGGAGTCTTCACCGCGCATCCAGTCGCCATTGTCCAGGCGAATAGACCGCCTACCGTCCTGTTGATCGCGCAGTACCAGCGTATCAATCGCGTCCCAGCGCAGATCGACCCAGGGGCCGCCCTCAATCGTATCGAAGAGGGGCGAGCCGTATTCACCCGCTGACACCTGCGCGATGCGCACGCCGTTGGGAACGGTGTAGGCGATCATCTGGGCGTTGGGCGACCAGGCGATAGTCTGGCCCTGCCCAGTGATGGGCGGCGCAGGCACATCGAATTCC
>DATAMF010000468.1:0-46824 GCA_036260665.1 Aggregatilineaceae bacterium
AATATGATGCCGATCTGGCTGCGTATCAGGAAAATCTGAAGCAGTTTCAGGAATTTACGGCATCACAGGAACTGAATGCCGCCTATGACGATTATGTGGCGGCACAAGAGGCTTATGGAGCAGCACAAGCCGCATACGAACCGCGCTCGACCCAATCTAACCCGCCTGTGTCATACCGGGAATTGGTAGACTATGGCACGGCGCTGGATCAGGCGGTGAATACGCTCGAAGCGGCCAAAGAAGATTTTGGAGCGAAGTACACCACCTTTATGGCGACTACGACGCGTGAAGGACTGCCCGGTGCAGATGCGGACGTTGATACGAAACTGGCCGGTTACGAGTCGATTCGGGCCGAGGAAGAAAGCTATCTGGAAGAACGGAACGCCGAAATCGCCGCGTACCAGGGCGAAGGCCAACCTTATGCTAACTTCCAAGCGGCGGCTGATGCTTATTTGCCCGCCCAAGAAGCTTACGAAAACTATATGCAGGCGAAGGTCCAGTATGATGCCATCAAAGATGAGTACCTCAAACTTTTTGAGGCTTTCCAAGCGACCGAGACTGAATATAACGACGCGTTAAAAAAATACAATGACGCGAAGACCGAGTCGGATACAGCCATCGTGCCGTACCGGGAAAAGATGCTGGAGTCGAAGAACAAGGTTCAGTCCTACGAAAGCGCGAAATCGACCTTCGAGTCGGCGGAACGCGATCTGAGTAAATTCGACACCTATTCGATTGATCTGGAAAAACACGAAGCTGATCTTGCTCAGATGGAAACTGATCTGCAACCGCTGCTAGAGGCAGTAAATGAAGCGCAGACGGCGGTGGATCAGGCATCTGAAGACGAACTTGAGGCGGCCCAGACAAAACTGGCGCAGGCTCAGGTGGAATATCAAGCAGCGGCAGAACCCTATAACAAGGCGAAGTCCCGGTATGAGAAGTACCAGGAAGCACTGACCGCTTATGAGGATGCCAAAGCGGCCTATGAAACGGCGGGCACGTCGTATGAAGCCGACCTGGATCAATATAAAACCGATCTGGCCGAATTTGATACCCAAGTGACCCAAGCTGAAGAAGCTATGACGCCTTTCAAAACCGAAATGGATGCGAAGAAGGCAGTCATGGATAGCGCGGATGCTGAACTCGCGCCTTATAAAGATTATGCTGCGGCCTGGGAAGAAGTGAAGGATTACGTTGTGGATGATGCGCAGTTGGCCGAAAAAGAGACCGAACTGGCTGATCTGAAGCAACAGTATATTGAGGCGAAGGCAACCTGGGACGAGGCATCTAAGTCACTGGTCGAACAGCCCGAAGAGCCAGTTGCCCCTATTGCACCTGAAAAATCGGCTAAGCCGAAAGAACCGGTGAAGCCGAAAGCCTGGAGTCTACTGCCGACCAAGCGCATCGAAACCGAAACGCTCGGCGGGACACAGACCTCGATTCAACAGGTGAAGAGAGAAGTCTGGCGTATTGACATTCTCAACTCGCAGTTCTTCAACTATCTGTGGGATGCGCTGCACCTGGAATTTGGCCCGTCGCTTAACAAAGCACTGCGGGACCAGAATGTTAATGTCAGCGAAGAAATTGCGCGCCGTCTGCCCGTATCGATGCAAGTGGGTGCGTTTGCCGTGCTGCTGGGCTTCCTGCTCGGCATTCCGCTGGGCGTTTTGGCGGCGGTGTATCACAACAGCGCGGTAGACTATGTGTCGATGTTCTTCGCGGTCATCGGACAATCTACCCCGTCAATTGTACTGGCACCGATTCTGATCATCGTGTTTGCGGTGGAACTGGGTTGGGTGCCGGTGGCGGACCAGAAAGCGACGTGGCAGGATGGGCCGCAGTTCTCGCTGTATTATCTGCAAATTCTGGCACTACCGGTGATCACATTGGGCGTCGGTATGAGCGCCGGTATCGCCCGCCTGACGCGGGCCAGCCTGCTCCAAGTGCTGCACGAAGACTATGTGCGTACCGCCCGTGCTAAGGGTTTGCGTGAACGCGTGGTGATTTATGTCCACGCCCTGAAGAACGCACTGATCCCAGTAGCGACCATCCTTGGCCCGCTGCTCGCAGGCGTGTTAACGGGTACGTTTGTAGTTGAGCTGATCTATGTGATTCCCGGTCTTGGGAAAGTGTTCGTCGATAGTGTGGCGGCCCGTGACTACACCATGATTATGGGTGTGTCGCTGCTCTACTCGATCTTCCTCATCCTGGGGAACATCCTGGTGGACATTATGTACACCTGGCTCGATCCGCGCATCCGTTTCGATTAAGTATCCGTTTCTGATTGCGACGGGAGGCACTGGTAACAGCGCCTCCCGTTTTTGTTTTGTATAGGGCAACCGTAGTTGTGGATTTCGCTCATGTCGTTACAATTGGAGAGAGGAGAGAAGCAGCGCATCCCCAGCGGAGCAGAGCATATGTTGTACGGCAGATTAGATGTGTATTGGCCCGATGGCCCTGTGGAAAGCCACCGCCTGGATAAACCGACCTTAGCAGTCGGTCGTTCATCCGGTAATGATATTGTGCTTGATACCACCGCTGTTTCGCGCTATCACATCACGCTGACGTTTAAAAACCAGCAGGTACTGCTCTCTGATCTTCAATCGGTCAACGGTACATATGTGGATGGGGTCCGGCTGGATGCCAATACGCCGTTCGCACTGCGGGGAGGCGAGGAAATTCAGATCGGGGATATTCGGCTGATCTACTATCCGCCGGCTGAAGTGACCAGCCCATTGAGCGATACCACGCAGCGCATCACGCTGTCGCAGTCAACCTACAAGGTCGAATTCGAAGGCCCAGAGATGGCTGTTGCTCCAGGGGCACATGTGCAGGCTACGCTTAAGGTTGAAAATCTCGGCGGCAGTACTGACACTTATGGCGTTGAAGTAGAAGGACTGCCCAAAGGTTGGGCGCGGCTGGATCGCGTCGAAATGGAAGTGGAGCCGGGAGAGCAAGCCCAAGCGGTGATCAGTTTTAAGCCTTTGCGCCGCAGTGAAAGCGCGCCGGGAGAATACCGAGCAACTATTCGGGTACGATCCAAGCTCCAACCCACGCAAACCACCGAGGTTCCGACTGTATTCCACGTGCTGCCATTCAGCGGGTTTGGAATGGCATTAGGCAGTGAACATGTGGATAGCAACGGACTCTTAAAGCTGTATGTCCATAATCAGGGTAACGCGCCGCTGGCCTTGAGTCTCTTCGGCGTAGTTCCATCACAAGCCTTGCGGTTCCAGTTTCCGACTTCAGGATTAGTACTAGCACCGGGAGAACGACAGACTTTAACCAGCGTGGTCAAACCACGACACCACCGATTCTTTGGCGCTGAACGCCGGTATGAATTCGCGGTGAGTGCTCGTGCGCAAGATGCCTCCGGGTTTGTCGCTTCGGTGCCGGGGTTTTACCATGAAAAGGCGACGTTGCCCGCCTGGGTACCGGTCATTGGTGTTCCGCTGATTGCCCTGGGTGCCCTGTTATTGGTAGGGCTGGTGTTTCTACTGTTGGGGCGTGATGGCGATGATGACGACAATACAACCGCTTCACCTCCCCAAATCCTCACATTTACGGCATCCAGTTCGTCGGTATCCATCGGAGAAAACGCCGAATTCAATTGGAGTGTGGCGAACGCCGAGCAGGTGACTTTGACGGTTCAACATGGTGATAATCAGCAGGAAATGGAGTTTGGACCGGACCAGCACACGTATACCCAGCTTTTTCAGGAAGCGGGGCAATATACGGTGGTTTTAACGGCGCATAACGGCGATAACCAAAGCGATCAAAGTTTGACTTTACAGGTGGTGCCGCGCGTCACACTCGCGGTTGATACCAAGGGTGTCAGCCGATTTGTGCTGTATGTGGAGTACCCGTTGGATGTGAGTTGGGATGTCGTAGGCGCGGCTGAAGTTCCCGGTGGGTATAATATTTCTCTAACGCTCGACAGTGCAACGGAAAGTATTACGCTGCTGTCGGCCCCGGTGGCGTTGGCGGGTTCGCAGACGATTCAATTTGTGCCGCGCGATGAGCAAGGGGACTGGCTGTTCACGCTGACGGCAACTGGCCCCGATGGTGTGATTAACCGGCAAACCCAAAAAGTTGCGGCGGATGAAGTTGTCCGCTCGCTGTGCGAACTTAGCGCCGAGCAGACCATTCTACGCAAGGGGCCAGGCACTAATTATGAGGCTATTATCCCGCCGATAGAACGTCCCACCGAAGGCAGTTTTCCGCTACCGATGATTGGGCGGAACGAACAAGGTGATTGGCTGCAAGCATCGTATGGGGCGGGGGAAAATCCAGTTCGGGGATGGGTGCCGCGCCAAGACTTTATCTGTTCGGATTTTGATCCGGCGCAACTCGTTGTCGTGACTGATTATCCACCGCCACCTGCAACACCGACTCCAGCACCGACGGCCACACGCCGCATTCCGCCGACCATCACGATCACTCCAACGTTTCCGCTACTCACACCAACGCGGCTTCCGATGGGCACACGCGCATCACAGTAGCGCTAGAGCGGCGGCAACAGGGCAGACTCGGAGATCGGATTTCATGAGGAAAACCGGTGCTACTTACGTACAATAGAACAACGGCTCGGTGAAGTCGGGAGTGGATGAATTAACGTGAAACGGATTGTTCTCCTGATTTGGGTTCTTGGGTTAGTACCAGGGTTGGTAGGATTTGCGCCGCCGCGCCAAGGGCAGATCAGCCTCGCGGTGCAGGTGGGGTATGCTGGCTATTTTCGAGAAGGGCATTGGGTTCCGGTTCTCGTTACGATCCAAAATAAAGGGGATGCGATCAACGGGGAAGTTCGCGTGCGGACGGGTGGGGTTAGTGGATTGTCAGAAACCACTTACCGTACACCGCTGGAACTGAACCGGGATGCACGCCAACAGATTTTTTTGTACGTTTCTTTGCAATCGGGCACACAAAAAGTTCAAGTTGAAATTGTCGATCAGCACCGGCATGTGGTTCAAAGCACATCCAGTAACATTCACGCAGCGAATCAAAGTGACATTTTGTATGCCGTTGTAACCGAGTCGTCACTTGGCGCGGTTGATCTCACGTCGGTGAAGCTGGGGACGGGACGAAGTCATCAAGCTAACTGGGCAACGGAAAATATTCCTCCGCTGGCGGATGCGCTGAGCGGGCTGGATGTGATGCTGTTTTACGACGTTAATACGGTCGGGCTGGACACGCAGGCCATCCAAAAATGGGTTATGAACGGCGGGCATTTGATCGTTGCGGGGGGTAATTCGTGGCGCGGTACGGTGATCGGACTGGAGTCGCTGCTGCCTGTCACGCCCGAAGGAACGGTTCAACTTGAAACACTGACTCCGCTGGCAACCTACTTACGCGTTGCCCGTGGCCCGCTGGATGACACAATTCTGGCAACCCAAAGCACGCCGCTGGCGAACACGAAGACTCTGCTGGAGATCGACGGTGTGCCGATCATCGTGCGGTGGAATTACGGCGGCGGGGTAGTCGATTTTCTGGCGGTGGCACCGAATGAAGAACCGCTGCGCTCGTGGAACGACAAAGATGAGTTGTGGCATACTCTTTTGTCTTCGGTGAACCAACAGCCGAGTTGGTCGAAGGGCATTCAAAATTGGGACCTGGCGCGCGAAGCTACCCTCACCACTTCCAACGCGGTGCTGCCCACTTTTATCCAACTGTGTGGGTTTCTGGTGCTGTATATCCTACTGGTCGGACCGCTCAATTATGTGATTCTGCGGCGGATGAATCGACGCGAATGGGCGTGGTTTACCATTCCCGTCCTGATCGGACTGTTCAGCGTGCTAGCTTACACCGTAGGCTTTAATCTGCGCGGGAACGTAGCGATTGTGAACCGCTTAACGGTAGCGCGGGTGTGGCCGGGGAATGAACAGGCGCAGGTCACGGGATTACTGGGCGTGCAATCGCCGCGACGCGCGGCTTATACGGTGGCGGTTGATCGCACGATGATGCTGCGCACGCTGCCCGAAATTGGCACCGGGCTGAGCGGCCCAGCTACGATTACGGAAGGAACTCGTTTTGTGGCGGAAGATGTGCCCATTGATGCGGGGACTGTCGCCAGTTTTGTAACAAACGGGTATACCGAGGCACCGCTTATCGAAGCGTCTGCGGTGTGGCATTTGAACAACACGCCCGCGCCGTCGATTGAAGTGCGGATTAAAAACCTATCCAGCCTGACGCTCAACGAATCCGTATTCCTAATCAAAGGGGTAAGCCGTGAAGTCGGCAGCAGTGACATGGCTGCCGTTTTCGCTGTGAAGGATGGCAGCGGGAATGTGCCGTTGGACGAACTGCAAATTGGGCGCGATCTGGTCCGGTGCGGGAGCGACGAACCGGGCGGGGACTGCCAAGCGGAAGCACTCGCGCCCGGCCAAGTGGCGATCATTACGGCAAGTATCGCGGGGTCGCTGGAACCGGGCGCGCTGAGTATTGGCAGTTCGGAGATTTACCAGTACAGCCCCTACTCCACTAATCTCCCCTACTCTTATCGTTCGTGGGGATGTTTTAACCAGCAGCTTTCGGCTACTGTGCTGGATGTGATGCTGAATGAACCGTTCCCCTGTGGAACTGCCGGAATCAACAACCGGGGACAGGAAATCCGAAGACGGTACCGGCTGCTCGGATCGTTGATCGATGATACGGATTTGAGCGGCGGGCGCGGCGCAGGGGCGTACTTATTCGCCTGGACCGATAAAACACTGGTCGATGTGGAACTGGTAGGAAAGGTTCAGACTGAGGAAGATACAACGCTCTACATTTTTGAACTGCCGGTCACGGTTGAAGCGGAATCCTCGATAGTCGAAGTTCCGCCTGGACTGACTACCTGGACTTTAACGGAACTCGATGATCCAAATACGATGGTTGATGTCACCCCTAATTTAGTTTCCGGGGTGCGGGTCGATGGCAACCGCCAGGCGGCGTTCCAGTTTCGCCCGATGCCGGAGATGCGCTTAAAAACGGTTGATGAAATCTATATCCGGTTTGGCGGACGCGGCGCATTAGTCATTTCGGTGTGGGATTGGAATGATCTGGTATGGGTGAATGTACCTTACGATCCGAATCTGGATCGAATTGTGGTGTCGAACCCCAATGATTACCTGGGGCCGGAAAACGCAGTACGGGTACGCATTACCTCGGATGGCACCCAAGCATACAATGAGTTTGACTATATCAAAGTCGGTTATCGTGGCACATTGGTTGAGGGATAACAGAGATGGCTTCACAAGAGTTTATTATCGAAACCAAAGATCTGGTCAAACGCTACGGAAAACTGATAGCGGTCAATAATCTCTCGCTCCAGGTGCCGCGCGGTGCCATTTATGGATTTGTGGGGCCGAATGGCGCGGGCAAAACCACGACCATGCGCATTCTGACCACTTTGATCACACCCAGCGCCGGAAATGCCTCGGTAGCTGGGTACTCAGTAACGGAATATCCGCGCGAGGTGCGGCGGGCAATTGGCTATATGCCCGACTTTTTCGGGGTGTACGATGATATGAAGGTCTGGGAATACCTGGATTTTTTCGCCGCCTGTTATGAGATTCCCGAACGCAAACGTCCTGCACTGATCACCGATCTGCTGGCGCTGGTTGATCTGACCCACCGGCGGGATGATATGGTTGAAAAGCTGAGTCGCGGTATGAAACAGCGGCTCAGCCTGGCACGCACGCTGGCGCATGATCCTGAAGTACTGATTCTGGACGAACCCGCATCGGGCCTGGACCCCCGCGCCCGTATTGAAATTCGGGAACTGCTGGTGGAACTGGCGAGCATGGGCAAAACGATCTTCTTCTCATCGCATATTCTGGCCGATGTGGCGGAAATTTGTACGCACCTGGGAATCATCGAAAGCGGCCAACTGGTGGCACAGGGAACGGTGGGTGAAATTCGCCGCCAACTGCTGCCCACCCGCGAAATTACGATCACGCTGCTGGATCGCGTAGACGAGGCCAAAGAAGTGATCGCGGCGATTGAAGGTGTACAAAGTGTCAACGATCTGGCGGAAGAACACGGGCGGAAACGCATCCGGGTTGATTTTGCCGGAGATGATACGGGAGTCAGTGCGATGCTCAAAGCCTTGTCCAGCCGCGAAATCCCGGTGGTGAATTTCTCGGAAGAAACGCGCGACCTGGAAGCGGTCTTTATGCGGGCCACCAAGGGAATTGTGTCATGACGGCAGATAGCTCTTCTTTACCTGTTACCCGTAAGCGGGTCACCCAGCATCTCTTCGATAACCCCGTGGTGCTGAAAGAACTGCGAGGCCGGATGCGGGGGGCGCGGGCCTTCACCGTCCTGACGGTGTACCTGTTGATGCTAGGCGCGTTCACCTCCCTGATTTATGTGGCAGTGGCGGAGTCGTCGGTGAGCACCAGCGGGCAAGTGAATATCGGCGAGATCGGGCGAACGCTGTTCGGCGGCATCGTGGCGGTGGAAATGCTGCTGGTATCCTTCATTGCGCCTGCTTTTACTGCCGGGGCGATCAGCGGAGAACGCGAACATCAGACGTATGATCTGCTGCGGACGACGCTGCTGCCCGCCTATTCGCTGGTGTTGGGCAAACTATTGTCTTCCATGTTGTATGTGCTGCTGCTACTGCTGGCGGCTATTCCCCTGCAAAGTATCGCCTTTTTCTTCGGCGGAGTGGCGGAAACCGAGGTGATCCTGGCGTTCGTGATTCTGGCGTTCACGGCTATGCTGTTCAGTACGATTGGCCTGTATTTCTCGGCACGAACCAGCCGTACCCTTTCCGCCAGCGTGATGACCTATTCAGCAGCGATCTTTTTTACGTTTGGTGTGCCGCTACTCCTGGGAACTGTGATCCTGATAGCCGGACCGTCGCTTGATTTTGGCTCATCCACCGCCCAGATTATTCTGCTGTATACCATAGGGGCGATTCTGTGCATCAATCCGGCGGCAACGGCTCTTTTTACCCAATATGTCCTGCTCAACTACCAAACTATCGGCACTTTTCCGTATACATTAAGTAGTGGGCAAACAATTACGCTGATTTCGCCCTGGATTCCGTTTGTTATTATTTACTCGGTCCTGACATTGATGTTCTTCGTGCTGTCCGTGCGCCGCGTGAATCGCGTCGAAGTATAAAAGGCTATACGCCGATGAACGCTGTCTTGCTTCAACAAACTTCTACTCATCTGACCCGCGAAGTTCGCCGCTGGGATCGACGACTGCGACTGCGCTCGTCGTTGGTCTGGGGCGTACGCGCGCTGACGGCGGGGGTAAGCGGCGGCGTGACAATCGCTGTTATTGCACGATTGACGCCCTGGCTGCTGCCGAACCAAATTGTACTCATTACCGCTATCGTCACCGGACTGCTGATGGCGGCGGCACTGGGCACCATCTGGATTTGGCCCCGTTCGGCAGCAGCAGCCGCACGCTATTTTGATCGCCGGTTTGCGCTCAAAGAACGGGTGAGCACCGCGCTTGAAGTTGCGGCTGGATCATTGAACGTGCCGGAGCCATTGGCGCAGCGCCAACTGTCGGACGCAGTCAGTGTTGTCAAAAAGACGAATGCGGATATTTCCTCACTGCTGCCCGTTTTTGTGGTGTCCCGGCGCGAGATTGTCATACTGCTTGCGCTGCTTGGGGCGTTTGCTTATCTCGTTCTCAGCGATAATCCGAAAGACCGCGAAATCTTAGCCAAACGCGATTTGCAGGCCGCGATTAGTCAACAAGCCGAAAATCTAGCCGATGCTGTCGAACAGGTTGATGCGAATGATGCACTGACCGAAGCGGAAAAACAGGCCCTGCGCGATCCGCTAAATGAAGCGCGGGAAATTCTAAACCAGGAAAACATCTCGCAGCAGGAAGCGATGGCGGCTATGTCGCAAGCTGAACAAGCAATGGGCGAGATGTCCGATGGGATGGCGGCGAACCAGGAAGAAGCCTACCAACAAGCCGCGAGCGAACTGGCCCAGTCGGAAATGACCTCAAGTCTGGCGCAGGCACTACAACAACCCGATCTGAGCGCCGCGGCGGATGAGATGGACGAACTGGCAAAGGATATTGCCGAAAACAACCTGTCGGAAGAGGATCGCAACGCGCTAGCGGATCGGTTAGAGGCGGCAGCGGATCAACTGGAAGAGGATAATCCGGCGCTGGCGGAAAAACTGCGCGAAGCGGCGGAAGCGCTGCGCGAAGGGGATATGCAGAAGGCTCAGGAAGCGCTGCGCGAAGCGGCGGAAATGATGCGCGAACAGCAGCAGCAGCTTCAAGAGTCGGAGATGGCACAAGCCGCTCAAACCGCCCAGCAACAGCTTGATGAAGGGCAAAAAGAACTGGCTCAGGCTGGGCAGGAAGGCAACGAATCGCCCACACAGCAGCAGGGCGCACAGTCGCAAATGCAAAGCGCCGAGCAGCAGCAAGGCCAGGGTGAATCACAGAGCGGCGAATCGCAAAGCGGTGAAAATGGCGAGGGAGAACCGCAGGCGGCTTCTGATACGCAGGAAACCGGGGCAGAGCAATCTCAGCAATCTCAATCGGCGCAGCAGGGATCGGAAGGCAGCACCGAGAATCAATCCCAGGCGGATGCCACAGGCGGGACGGGCGAGGGAGAATCTGAGGATCAGCAAGCTGGTGGAGCGCAAAGTGGTGAGGCTCCCGGCGGTGAAGGCCAACCCGGTGCAGCCGAAGGCGCTCCCAATACGCAGGAAGGCGAGGGAAGTGTGAACGCCCCCAGCGCCGGACAAGGCGAGGGTGGATCGGGAGTCGATGATACGGCGGGAATTGGACTGCCGGAGAACGGCGGCGGGGAAATGCCATCCAATAACGCCAGCGGCGAAACCAGCGGTGAGCCGGGACAATATGATCCTGAGAATGCGTCGAGTGTCATTGGCGGCGAGAGCGATGCGACACTGGATATTGGTCAAGGTGAAAATGCCAGTGTGCCCGTTCAGGAAGGCGAATTCAGCGAAAACCCAAGCGGTGAATCGTCGATGTCTTACTTGAATGTATACAATCGCTACCGTAACATTATCAGCAATGCACTTGAGAGTGGCCGGATTCCGCTCGATCAACGTGACATTATTCACGACTACTTCTCAGCTTTGGAGCCTTAGGCTGCGCCAAATTATTCGTTACCCCATCCCTTTCCCTCAGAAAAGGGGAGTCAAACCGGATGAATGGGGTATTTATTTTCTTGGGATGGCCTTAGCACTAGTGACGACAGACAGGACAGGCTGTGTATAACATCATACGATGGGGCATTTTGATAGTGCTGCTGGTGCTGCTCGCTGGCTGCATCAAACCCGTGGAAGAGAAGCCAACACCGGGACCTACCAGTGCCATTATGCCGCCGACACCCACCTTTGGACAACCACCCGCAACGGTGGCGGTAGCAACGGTTGATACGGGCGCGGTGGCAACACCCGCACCTTCGGCGTTTTTGCCATTGGTGCAGCAGTTCCTGCAAAGTCGCGGCGTGATCGCGCCAGATTTGCGCATCAGTTACGACCAGGCGCTGGCTCCAGATCAACTACTTGGATTTTCGTACACTGATCCGAACGGGCAGCTTTGTTCGGGCTATCTGCTGGCAGTCAATGATGGCACGGCATGGGTGCCGAATGTCGGCGGCAGCGTGTGCGGTATGCAACCCGGTGTAGCCGCTCACTACGGAACGATTCCAATTTTGCCCACGGGCCAACAGCCACTTACGCTGGTTTTTGGGCGGGTGGATGATACTTCGGTCACGGCGATTTCCGCCGCATTTGATGACGGCAGCAGCCAGAATGCGGATCCTAATAATGGTGGATTTATGATTGTCAAACCGGGTATTGCCGGGGTAACAACAGTGGTCGCGGCGAATCAATTGGGCAATACGTTTCCAATCCCTGCCTTTTCGGTTCAATAAAGGAAGATTCGATGAGTGATGCGCTTGTTTCTGATCCAATTAGTGTAGAAGATTTTCACCAGACTGCATCCGCGATTGTCCAAGAGGTCGGCAAAATTATCGTCGGCCAGGACCAAGTGGTGCGGCAGGTGTTGATGTGTATCATTGCGGGCGGGCATGCACTGCTGGAAGGTGTGCCAGGGCTGGGAAAAACCATGCTAATCCGCACGCTGTCGGATGTGCTTGATCTCAAATTTTCGCGCATCCAGTTCACGCCCGACCTGATGCCCGCCGATAGTGTGGGCACGAATATCATGGAAGAGAGCGAAGACGGGCGGCGGTATTTCCGGTTTGAGGCCGGGCCAGTGTTTGCGAATCTGGTGCTGGCGGACGAAATCAACCGGGCTACGCCCAAAACGCAATCGGCGCTGTTGGAAGCGATGCAGGAAAAAACGGTAACAGTGGCTAACCAGCGGTATACACTCAAGCCACCTTTTTTTGTGCTGGCTACTCAGAATCCGCTCGAAATGGAAGGGACGTATCCGCTGCCCGAAGCGCAGCTTGACCGCTTCTTGTTCAAGGTGGATGTTCTGTTTCCGTCCGCAAGTGAACTGGTGGAAATCATGGGGCGCACGACTGGCTCAGAAACACCCTATGCGCAACATGTCGCGGATGGGACGCGCATTGTAGCGATGGGTGATCTGGCGCGACAGGTTCCTATCGCGTCGCATGTGTCGGAAACTATCGCGCAGTTGATTGTGGCGACGCATCCTGACAGTGAGAATGCGTCTGAATCTGTGCGGCAATTTGTGCGCTATGGAGCCAGCCCGCGCGGGGGGCAGGCGATTGTGCTGGGCGCTAAGGTCCATGCGCTGCTGGAAGGCCGCTATAATGTTGCTTTCGAGGATATTCGAGCAGTTGCCCCGGCGGCACTGCGCCATCGTATTCTGCTCAACTTTGAAGGCCAGGCCGAAGGTGTTCGCTCCGATGATGTGATCGAAGACCTGCTGGCTGAAATTCCAAAGTAGCATGAATCTAGACAGTGTATTGAAGCGTATCCTGGTTGAACCGACACCGGACGATGTGTGGAGCCTGCATCCCCATCTGTTGGCGTCCGGTGCGGATGAAGCGACTCGGCAGTTAGCCGAGCGATTCTATGTCTATTTAAGCGGTGTGCGGAGCAAGCTTACGTCGAAGCAGTACAGCTTTTTCGCAGCGGCGCTGGCATCGGGTTCGATTGGAACTTTTGCTATTCAAGACGCGTGGCGTGCTTATACGTCGGACCGGGAGCATTTTGTCCGCGATGTATTGGCAGGCGGGTTGGCAGCCACTTTTGAAGCGCTATCCACTTTCCAACATATCAAGGCATGGGAAACTGAATTCACGACGTTGCACGAAGAAACCGTCTGGTTTCTGTATGCCGCGTTGTGGCAGGTTTCGGTCGAGTACCAGCCCACACTGCCATTCGACCAACGGCGCGCCTTGCTCGATCAACTGCTGGCCCCGGCCCGTGATCCCGATGTGAACGGCGCGGTGCGGATGGCTTTGATCGTGCGGGTGTTCCAGATACTGGTGATGCTCCGCGTGGTGCCGTTGTTGATACAAACTACCTCTGAGGCAATCCAACCATGAGTGATACGATTGCGATCCGGACCGACGGTCTGCACAAAAATTTTGGACGCGGGAAAAAACGTGTCCAAGCGGTCAGAGGGATCAATCTTGAGATTCATGCCGGGCAGGTGTACGGCTTTTTGGGGCCGAACGGCGCAGGAAAAACCACGACGATCCGTATGCTGCTGGACCTGATCCATCCCAGCGCGGGCAAAGCTTATATTTATGGGCAGGAAGTGCATCAACGTCATGGCGTGCTGCGGCGTGTCGGGGCGCTGGTCGAGGGAGCGGCGTTTTATCCCTTTTTGAGCGGACGGCGCAACCTTGAAGTGCTGTCACGAACCGGAAACCAGTATGACCGGGCGCGGATTGATGCGCTTTTGCAGCAAGTGGGCCTATTGGATCGGGCGAAACAGCGCGTCAAGGGGTATTCCACCGGCATGAAACAGCGGCTTGGCCTGGCGGCGGCGCTGCTGCACGATCCCGATTTGCTGATTTTGGACGAACCAACCAACGGGCTTGATCCGAGCGGGATGCACGAGATTCGCTTTTTTATTCGCAACCTGGCCGATCAATTTGGCAAAACTGTTTTCCTCTCCAGCCACCTGTTAGGCGAGGTTGAGCAGGTATGTGACCGGGTGGCGATTATTCACAAAGGGGAGATACTGCGCGAAGGGGCGGTGAAAGATTTACTCAGCACCGAGTCGCAGCTTCGGGTGGAAGCTACCCCACTGGATAAAGCCGCCGAGATTCTGCACGACCAGTGGCCGATTGCGACCAATACGGATCACTTGATGGTCAAAGCGTCACACGAGGAAACGCCGTTTGTGATCCGACGGTTGGTGGAAAACCAGATTGATGTGTATGAAGTGTCGAGCCAACGACAGACCCTTGAAGAATATTTCCTGTCGGTTGTTGGGGCGGAGGTAAAACAGGATGCTTAATTTATTCCGCGCGGAATGGCACAAAGTAACCGGCAACCGCTGGGTGGCGGGGTGCATGATCTGGATTTTCCCGATTGGCGCTTTTGGTTTTGTGTTGGTCATCGGGGCGATTCTGGCTCTGTCATCCACATTTCGAGAAAGCTTTACTGAAGAACCGACACGCTGGACAGATCAGGCCGTTGCTGTGTGGGAACTCCCCAATGATCCGACCATCGGTCGCTTGATTCTGGTGGGTTTTACGGCTGTTGTTTTCGCAGGTGAATACCAATGGGGCACGTGGAAAAGTGTGGTTCCGCGTAACCGCCGCCTCGCGCTGATTCTAACCAAGTTTTTCACTGTTGGTGTGTTTGTCATTGTAGCCTTTGTGGTGATGTCGATTATACTGGCGCTCGGTTCCTGGCCACTGGTCGCTATGGCCGGGGGCACCTATGGCCCGAAGCCAACCGGGGAAGTGATCCGCGACTTTCTGGGCGAATATGCGCTCCAGGCCGCTACCAGTTTTACGGCGGTAATGATCGCGGCAGGCTATGCGGCACTGGCGGCGATGCTCACACGCTCGATTCTAGGCGGCATCGTGGCCGGGGTGATTATTACGGCGGCGGAAGGATTCTCGATTCTGGCCCTGTTCATTGTGGGATCGCTGTTTGATGTGCCCCGATTGGTGCTGCTCTACCGTTTTACACCGACTTACAATCTATTGAATGTTACCAGTTGGCTGAGAAGCAATGAACCGAACGCGATCAACTTCGAAAACATCGCCGGGACAAATATTTACTACAGCGACACATTACTGTTTTCGCTGGTGATGCTAGCGATGTGGATGATCAGTCTGATTGCGCTAACGTCGGGCTTATTCCAGCGGCAGGACATTACCTCTTAAGAGGGCTAGCGTATGGCAGAACGTCTCTTTGATGAAAAAACACTACGGAAACTGGACCGGCTAACCCTGGTCGCCAACCGGATTCGATCCGGGGCGATTAAGGGGGAGCGGCGTTCGTCCAAACGCGGCACGAGTATCGAATTTGCCGACTACCGGAACTATGTACGCGGGGATGATCTGCGGCGGGTAGACTGGAATATTTACGCTCGTTTGCAGCGCCCGTTTATCAAACTGCTGGAAGATGAAGAAGACCTGGCAGTATATCTGCTGTTAGATTCGTCGGCCAGTATGGACTGGCCGCGTGCTGGAGAACATGCACAGCACAAATTCCTCTATGCGCGGCGGCTGTTAGCCGGGTTGGCTTATATTGCGCTGGGGACGAATGATCGCGTGGTGGTGCGCGCTTTCCGGCAGGATGGCAGCGTGCGGTGGGGGCCGCTGCGGGGCCGGGCACAAATGCTCAATTTGCTCACCTGGCTGGAAAAGCTGTATACGCGCGGCCCGGTCAACCTGAATCAAGCGCTGCGGGATTGGGCGATCTCGACGACGCGAACCGGGCTGGTGGTGGTGATCTCTGATCTGATGTCGCCGGAGGGATTTGAAGATGGGCTGAAAGCGCTGCAAGGGCGCGGGCATGAGGTCGCGGTGATCCAGGTGTTATCGCCGGATGAAGTCCACCCGCAGATTGTGGGTGATCTCCAGTTGGTGGATATTGAAACGGGCATCCCCCAGGATGTCACGGTTGATGCGGAGATGCTCAAACTATACGATCAGCGGTTGCAGGCGTGGCAAGCAGACATCGGCACATACTGCACACGGCGGGGAATCCATTTCCTCTCAGTAGAAACCAACACCCCCTGGGAACAACTCATTCTGTCCGAACTGCGCCGGATCAGTGTGGTTCGTTGATGAATCGGTACGTTCATCCGCTGTCGTCGCGCACCGGACTCATGATCCTGATTGTACTGTTGATTGGCGCGTATGGAATCCGAATCTGGAATCTCAACACGCCGAGCATCTGGCACGATGAGGCGTGGTCGATTCGCGCGATCCGCGATCCGATCCATACGCCGGATGACAATACGCCGCCCGTTTATTACAGTCTGATCCATTTTCTGTGGTTGGGGGCGGGCGAGACGCCGTTCGCGCTGCGGTATGGATCGGTGCTGCTGGACCTGATCACGATCACGCTGGCAACGATGCTTATCCGCCGTTGGGCCGGGTGGGAACTGGGGCTGGTGGCGGGGGTTCTGCTGGCCGCCTCGCCGCTGCTGTGGGCATACGCGCGCGAAATACGGGCATATGCCAGCGTGCCGCTGCTCACGTTGGTGTTGTTGGGATTGGCGGAACGCATATTACATGAGACGCAGCATGCTGCGATCCGGTGGCGCACGGGGATGATGGTGCTGGCGGCGGAATTGGGTCTGCTGTATACGCATAATCTCAGTGTTCCAGTGATCGGCTGGCTGAATCTCACGGTGGGCACGGTTTTGCTGTACCGGCGGCAGTGGCAAAACCTGGGGTTCTGGGTTGGCGGGCAAGTGGTCGCACTGGTGGCGTATTTGCCCTGGGTGCTCAACCAAAATCCGAGCGGAACACCACTCAATTCGCCGCCCGCGCTGAATCCCACCCTGGTTTGGGACATCTGGCAGGGGTATTTTGCGCCGCTGCCGTCCCTGGTGGGCGCGGACAATGCGCTGATGATCACCAGCGCTCTGTTTGGGCTGGTGGCGATGGTGAGTGCGGGAATCCTGCTGGCGGAGACGCGGCAGCGCGCCGCGCTGCTGGTGGTGTCACAGGCGGTGATTATTCCGGCACTGGCGACGGTTGAACTGCTGGCAGCGCGGATCGATTTTCATCCCCGGTATTATATCGCCGGTGTGCCCGCGGCTTTGATGGCGGTGGCGCTGGCGGTGAATCATCTGCCGCTGGAACTGCGCCGGTTGGCGATTCCGGGGGCGCTGGCGCTGGCATGTGGAAGCGCTGGGGCGAGTCTGCCGGAATTATTGGATAATCCGAAGTACCAGCATGACGATTTTCAAGCGGTGGCGCGCTACTATGCCACGCTGCCGGAGGATGCGGTGATTTTCATCCCCTACGGCTGGGAACCCGCCCTGGATGTGTATTATGCCGACAAGCTCGATATTCGGGCGGAAATGGTCGAAATTGACCTGCACAGCGGCCTTCAAACGGCGATACAGGAAATGAACGCCGCCCTGGAAAAACGTTTCGAACTGCGCGAGGGGCCGGTGTGGGTCGAACTGCTCGACTGGTACCAACTTCCGGCGGATTGGCGCGGAATGTATCCCTGCCTGTTAGAGTCGGCAGGACGGCAGGCGAATAATGGATTCGTAGTGCAGGGCATCGGGACACAGGGGTATTGGGTCGAACGGCCTGTCGCGCTGGTGGAGATCAACAAAACGCGCGGGGATTATGGGCCGCTGACATTACAAACAACAGCGGGGGGCGGCAGCCGGGCGGTGTGTGTACATACAGCCTGGACACTGCGGCAGCCGGTATATGATGATTGGCGTGTGTCGGGGCGTTTGCTGACCACTGATCCGCCGGGCGAAACGATTGTCAGCCGGGATTCCGATATTCGGCGGGACGATCAGGCTTCGACCTCGGATTGGGAAGTGGGCGATCAGGGGGATGCGTTCAGCCTGCTGCGCCTGCCGGATGGCATGCCGCCGGGTGAGTATCAGGTGGGCATCGCCGTGTATAACCCCCAGCAGCCGAAAGCCCAGGTGCATCCACTCGGCACGGTTGAACTGGACGGCACCACGCAAATCGATATATTCCAGGGGAAAATCGCGGTGCCCGTCGATATTCCGGTGAGTGATGGTATTGAGTTGATCGGGCACGATGCCCAGGGCGGGGTTCTGAATCCGGGGCAGAAGCTGCGTATAATCTTATACTGGCGGCGGGAGGGCGCTTGCTGCGAAGCGTGGACCGATACATCGCTGGTGCTGCGCGGCGAGAATGGCAGCGTATTCGGAGAACAACCTGTTAAGGTGTTTTCGGTATACAGCCAGGATTGGCATATATTCACCATTCCGGCTGAGGCAAGTGGGCCAGCCACGCTGGTGTTAGAAGCCGAGAATACTGAACCGATTGTCTTGGCTGCGTATAATATTGAGAAGTCTGAGCACCTGTTCGCCGCGCCCGCGTTTGATGTCGCTGTCGGCGCGGAATTTGAAGGCGTCGGGGTGCTGGAAGGGTTTCGCATCGCTGCGACAACCGTTACCCGCCCGGATATGCTGGAACTCACGCTGGTGTGGCGGGCGAGCGCGACAACGGACGTTCCGCTGGTGGCGTTTGCGCACCTGCTAGGCACAGATGGGCAGGTGATCGCACAGGACGATCAACAGCCGCTGGAGGGCCTCCGGCCTACTACAAGCTGGGTCGCGGGTGAGTATCTGATCGATACCTATGCGCTGGCTTTTAAACCGGATATAGATTACCAGGGACAGGCACAGATCGAAGTAGGCCTGTATTATCCCGATGACTGGACCAAGCGTATTCCGCTGGTAGAAGGGGGCGATCATGTGATACTGCCCCTGGAGATAACGGTGCAATAGATTATGCCATCGCTCTCTTTTATTACGCCGCTGGCACTGGCTTTAACCGCTTTGGCGATTCCTATCGTCCTGCTGTATATGCTGCGCCTGCGCCGCACGGAAATGCCGATTTCCAGCACATTTTTGTGGCAGCAGTTGGTGCGAGATCGGGAAGCGAACGCCCCCTGGCAGCGGCTGCGCTTTAGCTGGCTGCTGCTTTTGCAACTGCTGATTCTGCTGGCGCTGGTTCTGGCACTGGCACGCCCCTTCACCGAGGTGAAAACGATCACAACCGGGCGGATCGTGCTGCTGCTCGATGCGTCGGCCAGTATGAAGGCCACCGATGTCGATCCCAGCCGGTTCGATCAAGCGCGTGAGATTGGGCTGGATCTGGTTAACACACTTGGTCCCGATGACACGATGACGGTGATTCAAGTGAGCGCGGTGCCTGAAGTGTTAGCCGCCGCGTCACGCGATAAACTGGTGCTGCGCAACGCGATCCGCTCGGCAGAAGCGAGCGATGTCAGCGCGGATTGGATGGCTGCCATGACATTAGCCGCATCGGGCGCGGTGGGTGTGGATGAACTCAAAGTGGTAGTGGTGAGCGATGGCGGCCTACCTTCTGATCTGCCGACGGTGCCGGGGGATGTGCGGTTTGTGCAGGTCGGGGAAGCATCCAACAATGTTGCGATTTCGGCGCTCTCAACGGGCGCACTGCCGGGCCAAGAATCGCAATTATTCATCCGTATCAGCAACTACGGGGATCAAGATACCGATGTGGTGCTGGATGGACGCTTGAACGGCAGTGATCAGATTGAGTGGGCCTATCGCTATACGGTTCCGGCGAATAATTACATGGATGTGTATGACCAGGAACTGCCCGAAAATTTCGATACATTGGTGGCGCGGTTGACCAAACCCAGCACCGCCCCGGTGAATGATTATTTGGCGGCGGATGACCTGGCTTATGCCGTGCGGGATCGTTCGGGCGCGGGGCGAGTGCTGCTGATCACGGACGATAATATTTTCCTGCGGCAGATCTTCCGCAGTTTGCGCGGGGTGCAGTTATACGAAACTACCCCCGCGGATGGTGTCCCAGAGCAGCAGACGTTCGATCTGTATGTGTTCGATAGCTGGCTGCCTGAGACGCTGCCACCCGGCGATGTGATGATTGTAAACCCACCGCGCAGCACGGACTTTTTCAGCATTGGGAATCTGCGACCATCGGAAGAACCACTGGTCGCGCATACCGATGATCCCCGTGTGCGGAATGTGGGCGAGTTTCTAGAAGTAATCAGCCTGAATGAATTTCGCCCGCTGAGCGATATAGACTGGGCAACCGTTTTGATCGATACGGGTGGGTATCCGCTGGTGGTGGCGGGCGAAGTGGATAACCGCCAAGTGGTGATTTTGCCATTTGACGCCCGGTATCCGAATACCGATTTTGTGCTGCAACCCGCGTGGCCGATTATGATGTCCGAACTGGCGAATTGGTATGCGCCGCCACGTATCACCGATGCGACTGACAGTTTAGCACCGGGCGCGCCTGTAACGGTGCGGTATATGGAAGACGCGGACGAAATTGTGATTACTCAGCCGAATGGGTCCCAATCGCAACTGGAACGCGATAACGGCGATACGGTGTTTGCGGCTACGACACAGCCCGGCCTGTACAAAGCGGAACTGCGGCGCGAGGGGCGGGTGGTCCGATCTGAGTGGTTTGCCGTGAATCTGTTCGATCCGGTGGAAAGCCAGATTAAACCTGTGAGCAGCGTGGTTGTCGGTACCGAAACGATTGAACAAGACGCGCGCGAAGAAACGGCCCGGCGTGAATTCTGGCCCTGGGTGGCGGCATTCGGTCTGTTGGCATTAGTTATCGAATGGTGGGTGTATCACCGCTCCTTGCAGCGTATCCCCCGGATTACGATGGCCGGATGGCGCAGCCGCGAGACGCAATCTACTTCCACTAAGAAACGTCCTTTCAGGCGAACCACACGCCGCCGGATGCGATTATCGAGGCGAGTATGAGTTTTACCAATCCAAACGCCTTTTGGTTGTTGTTACTGATCCCCATCTTTGTGTTTGTGGGGTGGCCGCGTTTAGCTCACCGCCGCCGCCGGGACTTGAGCAGTTTAATCGTCCGGCTGGCACTGGTGGTGCTGCTCATCCTGGGGTTGGCTGGCGCTCAAATTCACAAAGCCGCCGATAAGCTCGGTGTGGTGTTTTTGCTCGATTTTTCGGACAGTACCCTTGAAACACGCGCGGCAGCGGTTGAATATGTCCGCGATGCGGTCGAAGAAATGAAAAATAATGATCAGGCGGCGGTTGTGGTGTTTGGCGCGGATGCATATGTCGAAAAGTCGATGACCGACCAGATCGAACTGCCGGAGGTTCGCTCCATTCCCAGCGGCTTGAATACCGATCTAGCGGAAGCGATGCGGTTGGCGCTGGCTTTGTTCCCGGCTGATACCGCCAAACGAATGGTTATTCTGAGTGATGGCAAACAGACGGTAGGCAACGCGGAAGAGGTCGCGCGATTGGCTGATGCGACCAATGTCCAGGTGGATTATGTGTATCTGGGCGATCCGGTTGAGGAGTCGGCAGAAATTCTGGTGACGGCGCTTGATGTTCCTGGTACGGTGAGCGAAGGCCAACGTTTTTTCCCTACTGTTACCTTAGCCAGCAGCCAGCCAGATCGAGTAGCCGATCTCAGTTTGACGGTGGCGGGTAATGTGGTCTACCGCGAGGAAATTCAACTGCAACAAGGGGAACATACTTACCCGCTGTTGGATGAAAACGGGGATCAGTTCAGCCTGATTCTGAATGAGCCGGGGTTTGTCGATTTGCGCGTGGCGCTGGAGCCACACGGCGCAGATAATTTCAGCCAGAATAACCAATTATCGGCCTTCACGGAAGTCACCGGGACGCCGCGCGTGCTGCTGGTGACGACAGACCCACGCGAAGTGGAAACACTGCAAAATGTGCTGGAAGAAACCGGGTTGGTAGTGGACGTACAGGACCCGCATGATCTGCCGATCGGATTGGCTCCGCTGAGCAGTTATGACAGCATCGTGCTGGCGAATGTGTCGGCAGCCGACCTGAGCGAAGATCGGATGCGTTACCTGCAATCCTATGTGCGCGATCTGGGCGGCGGGCTGGTCGTCATCGGCGGGCCGAACAGCTATGGCGTCGGTGGGTACTACCAGACGCCCCTCGAAGAAACGCTCCCGGTGGAAATGCGCCTCAAAGATAAAAGGCGTATCCCTAAAATGACGATGTTATTTGTGATTGACCGCTCCGGCAGTATGGAGATTGCCAGCCCCAGCGGCGTTTCGAATCTCGAACTGGCAAAAGAAGCCATCGTGCGCTCATTTGATCTACTCAATGAGGATGACCGGGCAGGCGTGCTGTCGTTTGATGTGAGCGCTTATTGGGTATTGGAACTACAGGATATAGGGGATGACGTTCATCGCCGGGAAATGCAAGCTGTGGTTGGATCGCTGCGTCCGGGTGGCGGCACGAATATCCGTGAAGCGGTGCTGGCGGCGGACAATGCCTTGAGCCAGGATCCGTCGGACCTCAAACATATCATTCTGCTGACGGATGGCGGCGCGGATGAAACCGGCATCCCTGAAGCGATTGACCGCATGCATCAGAACTATGGCATCACAACATCGGTAGTCGCCATTGGCACGGACTATGCTCGCTGGCTCGAAAATGCAGCCGCTGCGGGACATGGCAAATTTCATCTGGCGTATGATGTTTCGACTATTCCCGCCATCTTTACGGCGGAGACGATGATGGCAACCCGCTCCTATATCGTTGAGGCGGATGAGACGAAAAACCAGGTCGGATTTGTCCCCGCTATCACTGCACCCCAGAGTCCCTTGATTGCGCAGTTCAGCAGCGTGCCTCCGGTGCGGGGATATATCGCAACTACCCCGAAGGAAACCGCTGCCGTCATTTTGACTTCGGGTCCGGCGTTAATGCTTGACGATTCCATTACGTCGCGCCAAGAGTTGGATTTAGATCCGCTCCTCGCTACCTGGCAGTATGGTCTGGGACGCGCGGTTGCTTTTACATCGGATGCGACCTCGCGCTGGGCGTCGGATTGGGTCGATTGGGCGGGATATGCGGATTTTTGGACTCAGACGATTCTGTGGACGATCACCCAGAACGACAGCGCCAACATTGAATCGCAGGTGGTGCAGCGCGGCGAAGAGGCAGTTCTGACGGTTGATGTGCGCGATAATCAGGGTGAGTATGCCAACGGCCTCCAATTGGATGCCGCTGTGGTCACGACGGGGCTGGAAGCCACCACTTTGCAACTCCAGCAGACCTCTCCGGGGCGGTATGAAGCCCAGTTTAAACCGGAAGCCGAAGGTGCTTACTTCATCACCATAGCGGGCAGTACCCCAGAAAACGCGAATGTGCTACCCCCCCTGCATGTCAGTTCGCACAGCGGGTGGGTGTTGAGTTATTCGGCAGAATATCGAGTTGACATGAACCAACAGCGGCAAAATGCCGGGCTGAATTTGCTTCAGCAGTTGGCGCGCGTGGCTCATGGATCGTCACTCCGGGAGAATCCGGCGGATGTGTTTGCGCATAATCTCAAGCAGGAACAGGCCGCGACTCCGATCTGGCCCTGGTTCGTGTTAGCGGCACTGCTGCTGCTGCCTTTCGACGTGGCGGTCCGGCGGTTGGTGCTTACCAAGCGCGACCTGCAAAAAATGCGGCAGGCGATTCCAGGGTTGGCTGGCCGCCAACCGGCACTGGAAACGGTTGAGGCGGGGCGCATGGGACGGTTGATGGATGCCAAAAGCCGAGCGCGGAGCACACAGACCACCCAGCAAGAAATACCTGCTCCTCGCGCGGCGTCTAAACCGGTTGAGAATAAAGCGAAAGCCCCGACACGCCGTCCTTCAACCGTCACACCTCCTAGCAAAGCGGCGGATGGTTCACTTGCATCCAAGCTGTTAGAGCGCAAGCGTTCGGCGCGTGATGAGGACGACGGTGGCAAATGATTTTACATTCATCTCGTTCGAAGCCCCGGCGGGCGGTTTTGCTGGCAGGGTGCTTGATGCTTTTAGGTTGTAATCTGGCGCGAGTCACAGGGGATGCAACCTGGACTCCGCCTGCATCCACGCCGCGTCCGGCTGAGTCCGATGGCTGGAAAACGTTAGCGCCTGGCATGGAACGGCGCGATATAACGGTTCAAGTCGACGGGCTGAAAACTGAAGCGGTCGTGATCCGCCTCGATCCGGCGGTAGTTTTGCTGCGGGTTCATTACCGTCCCGGCGATCCTCAGTTATTAGACGAATGGCGCGCCCAACTTCCTGATGCGGATTTGATCGTCAATGGTGCATTTTTTGACGAAACCGATCATGCACTTGGTATGATTATCAGCGATGGAACGGCTATGGGGCAGACCTTGAATGGATTTGGGGGAATGCTTCAGGTGGATACAGCAGGTGTCACACGGATTCGTTCTCTGGTGGGCGAACCGTATGGGGGTGAAAGCTTGCAGCAAGCCGTGCAGGGCTTCCCGATGCTGATTGAAGCGGGCGGCGTGATGGCCCCGCAAGGCGATGGTTTTGACGAACGCTCGCGACGGACGGCAGTTGGGCAGGATCGGGCAGGCCGGATTCTGTTTATCAGCATCCCCTATGGGTTTGTTTCACTGGCCGAATTGCAGGATTGGCTGATGAGCAGCGGACTCGATTTAAACATTGCTTTCGGCCTGGATGGCGGGCGGTCTACCGGAATGCTGATTCATGTGCCAGGGAATGAAGAGACTTTTCCGGCGATGGATACCTTACCCAGTGTCGTCGCAGCATATGCACCGTGAGGAAAAGATGGCAGCAAAACAACCGATTCCGACATTTATCCTGTCCACAGAGGGCTTGAAGCCAACCGCTTACAAAGTCTATTCACTGAGCGAAGCCGTTGCCCATGAACCGCGTGGTGTTTATACGCTGGCGCGCACTTTTCATGGCGATCAGGCACTGTTGTTCGATGCCCACTTGGACCGGTTGGAAGAATCGGCGCGGCTATCAAAGATAGATCTGCATCTGAACCGTGCTCAATTACGGGGAGCACTGCGTGATCTGCTGCATCAAGCGGGGTATTCGGACACCAAGTTTCGTATCACCGTAGCGGCTGATGATCCTAAATGCCTTTATCTGGCGCTAGAACCCTTCCAGATGGTGCCTGAAGCGATTCAGCGGGAAGGTGCCCATGTGAGCACGCTTCCCATTGTGCGCGAGAATCCGGCGGTCAAAACTACGGATTGGATGATCACTCGCAAACCGGCCCAGGAACAGCTTCCGGCGGGGGTGTACGAAGGCATAATGATAAGTCAAGAGGGGATTTTGCTCGAAGGGCTGTCCAGTAATTTTTATGCCGTGTTAGACGGTGTTCTGCGTACTACAGGCGAGGGTGTGCTAGCCGGAATTACGCGGAAGGCAATCTGTACCATTGCTCCGGCAATTCTACCTGTCGAGATGACGGGGATCGCTGAAACAGATATTCCACATGTCTCTGAAGCGATGTTAACCAGCAGTGGGCGCGGTGTTGTGCCGATTACCCGAATCAATGGGCAGCCGGTTGGAAACGGCGCAGTTGGCCCGGTGGTATCGGAACTACGGCGGCGGTACGATGCCTGGACCGAAGCCCATATTGAGGCGATTTAACTCTCCAGTTTATTAGCATCGTCGATCATTTTTTGCTCTTGCTGCCAGATCGACATGCCTTCCAGGCGGCGGCGCAGGGCCTGTAACCGTGGATAACCATCGGCAGATTCGGCGGCCCATTCCTGCGCAAATTGGCCGCGTCGAATGGAGGCTAGAATGACTTCCATCTGGCGCTCCAGTTTGACTTCCTTAAATCGCTCAATGCGCGACAGAATACCATACTGTCCGGTCAGGGAATGCATGTGCATGCTAGGCATCACACCCTGTTCGGCCCACTTGGACATGATATAACCGAGTTCGCCGGAAAGATACAAACTGAGCAAAATTGCTTCGGGAGGGAAACCCTCGCGATTCAGTACGTCAATCGCATTCTGCAAGATACCGTACAAGGCGGGCAGCAGGGCTTGCTGCATAAACAGGTCGAGTTCGGCTTCCTGCTGAAACGTCAGTTCCACCGCGCCACGATGCAAAGCACCTAATGCCTTGGCAACTGCCAAAATACGCGGCCATGCTTCGCCTGATGCGTCCTGCGCTACGGCGACAAAACTTGGAAAACCGTGTCCCGACAGGTAATCTTCGCGCGCGGCCTGGCCCACCGTCTGCGGCGCGACCAGCACGACATCGACAAAGGGCGGCGGTTCGATAAATCCAAACGCTATGTTATAACCGGAGGTGAATACCAGCGTGTCGTTTTCACGCAGGCCGGGGGCAATATCCTGGAGATACACCTGGGCAGCGACTTCATCGGGCAACGTACAAAAAAGCAAATCGGAGCGCCGCGCGGCATCCGCAATGAAACTCACTTCAAATCCATCGCGATAGGCCTGGGCCGCATAATCGTCATTTTGATTGCCGATCAATACAGGAAAGGCACTGTCACGCAAATTTAGCGCAATTGGGCGTCCCATGTTACCGTAACCGAGTACGGCAATTTTGCGATCCATCAACAGGCCAAGATTGGCATCTGAG
Organism: Aggregatilineaceae bacterium; assembly: GCA_036260665.1. Lineage (GTDB taxonomy): Bacteria > Chloroflexota > Anaerolineae > Aggregatilineales > Aggregatilineaceae > DATAMF01. The sequence goes on from DATAMF010000468.1 coordinate 26,511, forward strand.
TCGTGGTAAATAACAGCCATGAATGAAATCCTTTAGATGGTGAATACAGTGCGCATTCTACGCTAATTCGTGACGTATGCAACCATCGATAGCGGTTTGCGTATATGATGATAGTAGGGGCAAGTTGACGAGGTAGGGTGATAGTGAGCCAAGAAAACGATTCCCTGTGGGTGGCACAAACCCTCGCAGGCGATCAACAGGCTTTTGGCGAACTCGTCCATCGGTACGAGCGGGATGTATTTAACCTATCGTACCGCATGTTAAATGATCGGGGCGAAGCCGAGGATGCAGCGCAAGAAGCGTTTTTACGCGCTTATGCGAATCTGGATCGGTATGATCCAGAGAGGCCGTTTAAAACCTGGGTGCTATCGATTGCATCCAATCATTGTATTGATCGCATTCGCCGCCGCCGGTTGACGTGGCTGTCGCTTGAAGAGCCACTGCCACCCCATCCGGCGCTGACCAGCGATCTGCCGGGGCCTGAAGAGGCCGCCTTAACAAACGAGCGGAACCAAGTGGTGCAAGAATTATTAGGGCAACTACCTGCTGATTATCGCATGGCGGTCGTCTTACGTTATTGGTATGACTTATCGTATGCCGAAATCGCAGACATGTTAAACACAACAGAAAGCGCTATTAAAAGCCGATTGTTTCGCGCCCGACAAGCGCTGGCCGACCAATTGGAGGCGAAACCGGTACCTTTTTTAAATCCTGCGATGGAGGGGTCTAGTTGATGAGCGAAGAAAAGATGCAGCGCGCCCTCGATCAAGAATTGTCGGCGGCAGAACTCGACGCATTACATACCCAGATCAGCGAATCACCGGATACGGCGCAGCAGTGGGAACGATTGCAGCAGGTTGATCAGGTGATACGGGAGACGCCATTAGTAGCGCCGCTGCCCGGCTTCACCGAACGGGTGATGGCGGCCATTGCAGCGATGCCTCTACCGGGGTTTGCAAAGGGGCATATGGGTCTGGGATTGGCTTTAGGACTGTTGGCGGCGGCGTTATTAACGCTGCCGCTGTTGTCTGTGGTGTTGATTCTGCTGCTCAGTGTTGCCACCAATCCAAGCGCATTGAATTCTTTTTTTCAAAGCCTCACCGATAGCAGTGGGACAGTTGCGGCATTAGCGGGGAATGCGGGCGATGAATTAGCGCAACTGGTGACGAAAACTCCCGTGCTTCTGGCACTGCTCACGGTCGTGATTCCGCTCACGGCACTGTGGGTGTGGTGGGTGTGGCATCTGTGGCGTAAGCCAAGCCTTGCATCCGAACAGCAGGTGCTCTAGGAGGTCGCATGAACAACCGCCGGTTGTGGATTCCTATCTTGGCGCTTCTGAATCTGATGGTTGCGACGCTCGCCTGCAAGACGAGTGATCTCAGTAATTTTTCGTTGACTGACCGCTTTACGCTGCGCAGTAATGAAACACGCACCGACGATCAGATGGTAGTAGCCGATACTATTAAGCTTGAGAGCGGAAGCCGCATCGAGGGCGATACGACTTTGATCGGCACTCAGGTAGACCTGAATGGACAAATAACTGGCGATGCAGTTGTGATTGCGGAGGTTCTGCGGGTTGGTGATTCTGCTCACATTGAAGGCGATTTGAGCTACTGTGTGGACAACCTGGAGCGCAGTGATAGCGCTCGAATAAACGGACAAGTGACACGCGAATGTGATAAAGGCGCACGAGAAAGCGTCTCCGGTGCATTCCAGTCGGGCGTGAATGGTTGGCAGGATAGCTTTGAGGCGCGCCTGGGCAGTACGGTTGCGGGCGCACTGTTTGGCGGCTTATTTGCATCACTGATGGTGGCGGTGCTGCCACGACGGTTGAGCCGGGTATCGGAGGCCGTGCGCCGTTCACCGGCTACCAACGGCGGTGTGGGATGCCTGACGCTGGTCGTCGCCGTTGGTCTGACGATGGTCTATATTTTCTCGCTGCTGCTGGTTTTACCGCTGTTTCTGCTGCCGTTTGTGCTGCTCGCATGGTTGGTGCTGGGCTTGCTCGCGCTGCTGGGATGGGTGGCACTGGCCGAACCTTTTGGGCGCTATCTGATGCGCAAGATGAATGTACGCGATGTCCCTCCAATGGTCGTGGCGGCGGTTGGTGGTGTGCTGTTGTCGCTGGTCGTCAATATCTGGAATGTTTTCTGGTTCACCGGCTGGATCGGCTTCCTGGCGACGACTATTCTAGGCGCAGTGGGACTCGGCGCGGTGGTTACTACCCGGCTGGGAACGCGGCTGCCTGCGCCGGATCGCAGGACACAAGCGTAATGGATTTCACTCCGCTTCGTATACCGCTATCATGGTGGTCAGGATCGCACGGGTGAACTGCTGCACCTGGCGCAGCAAGCCGCCCCAATCGGTTGTGGAGCGCGGCACTCCGGCATCGGAAAGCTGAATGACAGCATCCAGTAAAAAATCGCTGAAATAAAAGTATCCTTCCAGGGCTTTGGATAACACAAGGCCCTGACTTTTGAGCAGTTTGCCGTAGGTTTCACCCACTGTAGCGGCAGCATGAAGCGCCTCGGATTGTCCGGGATTGGCCAGATGCTGCATCAGAATATCCATCAAATAGAGGCCCTGCTGGCGCATGATCTCGCGCGCCTCAACAGAAAGTTGCTCATACCAATCCTGATTGTACAGCTTTTGCTTATCCCCAATTTCGAGGCGAGTGCGCCCTAATGCGGTCTGGACCACAACCTGAGCTTCGGATGGATAGGTGAGGCGATGTGAGGCCAACCACTGCTTCAAATCGACGCGCCGAAAGCGGCGGTGTCCGCCCGGCGTGCGCCGAAATGGCAATTCACCCCGCTCGGCCCAGTTACGGATCGTTGCTGGATGTACACCAATTATTTCAGCCGCTTCGCCCAGGCTGACCCATTCGGATGTATGGCCCACAGAAACCCCCTCACACCTAAATACTACAATAATGATACACGATTTCTTTTAATTACAGCATGTCCACCGGATCAATATCCAGAAACCAGCCATCCGCTATATCCAGTTGACTGAGCACGGCTGCCGGTTCTGGACTGCGGATCACCAGATGCCAACGGTATAAATTATTCCGCTTGGCAAAAAAGCACGGCGTAGGACCAATGATCTCAGTGGCGGTGAAGTGCCCTTGCTCGATATGCGATTCCAGAATCGCCGCTGCGCGCCTGGCTTCTTCTTCCGCACGTGTGGGTGTGATATGCTGAAAAATAACCCGTGCTAAGCGCCGGAACGGGGGATACATCTGTTCGCTGCGATAGGCGATTTCCTGGCGATAGAACGCTTCGTAATCATGCTGGGTCGCGGCCTGGATTGCATAGTGTTCGGGTAGATAACTTTGTAACACGACGCGCCCACCTAAGATACTGCGTCCCGCTCGTCCAGCCACCTGAGTCAGCAGTTGAAAGGTGCGTTCTCCAGCTCGATAGTCGGGGAGGCCAAGCGCAGTATCGGCAGAAATGATGCCAACAAGCGTAACTTGAGGCAGGTCTAATCCTTTGGCGATCATCTGCGTGCCGATCAGAATATCCGCTTGGCCTTCGCTGAACTGGCGCATAATGATTTCATGTGCTTCGCGGCCTGTTGCGGTGTCCCGATCCCAGCGGATGGTACGCGCGGAGGGAAACTCCGTTTGGACGGCGGCTTCGATCAATTCTGTACCCTGGCCGAAATTTTTAATCCGATTGCTGCCACAGTCAGGGCAAACCGTCATCTGATTTGTCTGATAACCGCAGTAATGACAAATCAGGGCCTGACGCGGGCCGTGATAGGTGAGCGGGGTGTTGCAGCGTGGACACATGGCAATATAACCGCAGTTGCGGCACATCACAAAGGTTGCTGTTCCGCGACGGTTTAGAAACAGGATCGCCTGTTCACTGCGTGTCAGGACTTCATTCAGCGCGGTGCGTAACGAGCGGCTAAAAATGCTGCGATTCCCCGCGCGCAATTCCTGCCGCATATCGGCCACACGGACAGCCGGTAGATCGGCGCTCACAGCATCGGATGCCTCGGTGGGATGGTAGCGGGCGGTAGGTGCGTTCAGGCGGCGAATCTGCTCGGCGATACGTTCCCGGTGGGCAAGCACGCGGCTCTGCAAGCGCAAGAGGCGATAATCACCCCGTTCGGCGCGGAAATAGGTAATTACATCGGGCGTAGCACTGCCTAATAACACGGTGCCGCGCGTCAGGCGCATATATTCTGCCGCTACATCACGCGCGTGATAGTAGGGCGGCGCGATGGGTGGGGACTGCTTGTAGCTGTCGTCGTGTTCCTCGTCCAGAATGATCAGGCCGATGTCGGGCAGGGGCGCAAAGAGCGCTGATCGCGCGCCGACAATGACATGAATTTCTCCTGTGCGTGCTCGTCGCCATGTGTCATAGCGTTCGCCGGGAGTCAGCCCACTGTGGACAATCGATACACGCCCCGGAAAACGCGCCGCAAAACGCCGTACTGTTTGAGGCGTTAGCGAAATTTCGGGAACCAGCACAAGCGCCTGCCGCCCCTGCGCCAGTGCGCGTTCGACGGCACGGAGATAAATTTCCGTTTTACCCGATCCGGTCACACCATGCAGCAGAAAGACACCGGGCGTTTCGGGCGTGGGAGAAATTTCGCCCCAGTGGACATTATCCATGTAACGCCGGATTTCCTCCCACGCACCTTCCTGATCGTGGGTCAAGGGGGGAGCCAGAGTTGGCACAAAATCACGGTCCACGAGTGGATCGCGCCAGGTTTCGGTTTCGCCAAATGTGACCAGCCCGTCTTCTTCTAACTGTTGCAAGCGGGCGAGGTCACTGCCCGTTTGGGCATACACCTCGCGCACATCGACGGCTTCCCCCTGTTTGACCAGATAATTGAGAATGTCGAGATAGGGCTGGCTGCCGCGCAGATCGATAATCCGCTTTTGGATTTGTTCGGTGGAACGAATCAATTCCACCATTGCTGGTTCTTTCCAACGGCGGATAGTGCCTGCTTTTTCGAGTTCACGTACCCCGGTTGAATTTAATTCGCGCTGCGGCAAGGGGTGACCGACCTGGATCAGTGCTTCCAGCACTTCCCGCTGGGCGCGTTGGGCAACCGTGCGGTTGTAGTCGTCATCATCCAAGCGCGCGGCCATTTCCTGGGAGGGCAGCGCCAGTTCAACCCAGGTTTCGCGGGTTTCAATGCGGACATCGCCCGATTCGGCCAGCGCTTTAACCGGGGCCTCTTTGGTACCAACCGCCATGCAGATCGCGCTCATGCTGAGGCGGTGATTGCGGGTTGCCAGCAGCACTTCGAGGATATTGGCGCGCCGTGACTCCCGGCCCAGACGCGGTGCAATGCTGGCGACTCGGCTGGGTGGAATAGCAAGCTGCACGGTGCGAATGATCTGGGGTTTGACGCTGGGCGGGTCAAGCACGGGTTCGCGCAGCACCAGATCGCGCTTGACCAAGCTGTTCATGGATGCTTGCCATTCGGTATGCGGTAATGCTTTTTTCAACTGCCGACCACGCAGCGGACCACGCCGCCGCAGCAGGCTTATAATTCGGGCCTGCGTTGGGGTATTGCCCTCGGCAGATTCATCAGCCAGTGTATAGAGCATATCGCCGCTTTTCGCCATGCCAGGAGGCAGCATCAGCCACAGGCACGGCCCAAGCGGCGTTAGTGTTTCCTGCGCCATCCACCGGGCCAGCGCAATCTGGGCCGACGTCACAACCGGCAGTGGATCCTGCCGTTCGAGGATGGGTTTCGTTTCGGGAATAGGGCTGCTTTCGTGCAGCGCGATGACAATGCCGGTGGTGAAAGCAGTGCCAAAACCAATTTTAACCAGATGCCCTGGCGCGATTTTACCGGCCAGTTCAGCGGGAATATGGTAATGGAAGGTACGATCGACCGGGCGATTGACGGCAACTTCAGCATACATACTGCATATTATACCGCGTCGGGAGGTGAAACCGCAGCCGCCGGTAATAATTTCAGGCGGTCAATACGCAGACCATCCATGCTATCTACTCGAATGGACCATTTCCCTATATCTACTGTATCGCCAATCACGGGGATTCGTTCCAGCCGACCCATTACATACCCAGCAATTGTGTCGTAGTTCTCGTCGGTGATGTTCAAATCAAACTCGTCATTCATGGCCGTGATCAACGTCAGGCCGCTGACGAGATGGGAACCATCGGGCAGATGCAGAATTTCGGGCATTTCGTCTTTTTCGAATTCGTCCTGCACTTCGCCTACCAGTTCTTCCAATACATCCTCCAGCGTCACGATACCCGCTGTGCCGCCATACTCGTCCAGAGCAATGGCGATATGCTGGCGCTGGGCGCGGAAGTGGGCCAGCAATTGATCGACAGGCAATGTTTCTGGCACAAAGATAGCCTCACGAATGAGGCCGCGCAGCGTGGTATCTTCGCGGTGGTTCGCCAATACTTTGATGAGGTCTTTCACATAAATGACACCTAAAATGTGATCGCTATCACGTTCATAAACTGGAAATTTGGAATAGGGCAGAGCATCTGCCACTTGGATTAATTCGCTGATCGGTGCATCGGCTTCAACCATCACCACCTCAGTCCGAGGCACCATCACCTGCCGGGTTACAAGGTTGCGAAAGTCAAAGACGGCGTTCAAAATATCGCGCTCGGCTACTTTTAACAGACCACCTTCTTCGCTCTCGGCCACAATCTGTTTCAGTTCTTCGACTGAATACAACATGGAGTGACCGCCGGTATGTTCCAGACCCAACAGACGTAGGACACCATTGGCAACGGCATCCAACAAGCGATTGAACGGCCCGGTGACGGTGCGAAACCATTCCATGGGCAAGGCAATGGTAATTGCCAGTCGTTCAGGCGTCCGCAAAGCCGCTACCTTAGGAATTTGTTCGCCGAAGATAACATGTAAACCGGAGACGATGATCAGAGATAGGGCCAGCGGCAGCACACGCATCACATTTTCCAGGGTCGAAGATACCCCTTCAAAACCCGAAAAAAGCTTGTAGAACAGCGACTGAAATGCATTTTCGCCCACCACACCGAGCGCTAGGGATGCAATCGTAATACCAAGCTGCGATGCGGCAATCAGGCGGTCTTTGCTGTGATCATCATCTATCCAACTATGGACAATCGACGCTGAGCGGCTGTGGGGATGGGCAATCTGGTCAATTCGCGAGCGGCGCGAGGTTACGACAGCAAACTCAATCGCCACGAAAAAGCCGTTGATGCCGATCAAAATCACCAGCAAAATCAACTCTAAGATGAGAGTCCCTGTGGAAACACTGTCATGGTCCATAGATTGAGAAGCGCTAACCCCGGTAAAAAACCGCCGCGCCGTACCCCACCACCTGGCTGTAATCGTGGGTAACATCACCCGAAGTCGCATAGCCGACTATTTGCGCCGAATTTGCTCCCAGTTCGCGCGCCGCCACCATCACTGCCGCAATTGCACCTCGCCCGCATGCAAAGCCCTTTGATTTTTCTTCAGTCCGAATGACCTCTGCCGGATCAAAGGCCGCCACTGCATCAAGCATGGCTTTATCTAACTCGTGGGCATTGGCCTGAGAATAAAAGTGGGATAGATCTGAGCTGGCAACAAGCAGAGCATTTTTCCCCGCCAGTAGTGCGCCAAGCGCCTGCCCCCATTGTTCGGTCATTTCCAACGATTGATCGACCAGGGCTAGCGGGAGCAAGCGGAAATCACCGAGCATTCGCTGCAAAAACGGCAGTTCAATTTCAAGTGAGTGTTCGGGATCACGGCGAACAGCTTCGATAGGTAGTTCTTTTTGAAGGGCTTCGATCAGATCATGATCAACCGGGACGGTACCCAAAGGAGTCTCGTAGGCTTGATGCGCTGTTGTAATGCAACTCGCCGGATAGGGATAGTGGGACGGGCCAACCAACGCCACCACATCAAATTTCAACCCTTGCAATAATTTATAGGCGTAGCCCGCCACCGGACCAGAATAACGGTGTCCGGCATGCGGCGCGAGAATGCCTATTATTTGCCCGTTGATGGGGGATATGTCGGCGGCACGAATAAACGCATCAACCGATTCAGCAAGCTGCTGCGGATTAGCCGGATACCATTTGCCCGCGATGGCCGAGGGGCGTACGTCACGAACTGGCTGCTGCACTCCCATCCAAATATCCTCTCTTGGCTCCCCTCTGCTGTAGACTCATTTTATCATGAGGCTCTAAGGCAGGACAAGGGAGTGGGCATGTTATAATGGACCAATCTATGAGGAGAGAGTGCCTATGCCCCCGGATTTAACCCCCAATCCCAATGATTATCCCCAACTACGGATTTCACTGGAGCGATGGTGGATGAATCGCACTATTTTTCGCTCATCGCCAGGGTGGGGAATGCGGCTGGCGATTCTCTTTGTGCTCCTGCTGTTTGTGATTGTGGTGCTTCCCTATCTGCTGCCACTGGGTGGACTGCAGATCGTTGATCCTATGCTGCTAATGGATGCCAATGGTGCATTTGTGAAACTGGCTGGCGAAGATATCTATTACATTCATGAAGCGGGGAATGGCCCTACCGTGCTTCTCATCCATGGTTTGGGCGGATCAACAGTCAGTTGGCAGGATACCATACCTGCGCTAGCGGCGGCTGGATATGATGTCTATGCCGTGGATTTGGCTGGTTTTGGATTGAGTAGCAAGGGTTTGGATCGCGATTACAGTCACCATGCTCAGGCGGTGCGCGTTATCGCGCTGATGGATACGCTGCACATCGAAAAGGCGACCATCGTCGGTCACTCGATGGGAGGCAATGTGGCGGCTTATCTCGCCTTAGCCTATCCAGAGCGAGTAGACAGGTTAGTTTTGGTGGATGCCGCGATTCTGACCAGCAATGGCTTGGCGGTTCCTGATTTTCTGATCGATCTGCCATTTATCCAGCGCTGGGGACAGTTTGGACTGCGACGAATTTTTGCCTCCCGTGCTGGCGATCTCATCCGAGATGCGGCGTATGATGATGCTGCCATTTCACAGGATTTGATCAACGCCTACAGCCGAGTATTCAGAACACCAGATTGGGATACCGGGCTGCTAGGTATTGCGCGGGATGGGGATCAAAATGTGCTGCCCAGTTCAGTGAGCAACATCCAGGCGATAACGCTGATTTTGTGGGGAGCCGAGGATACGTGGGTTCCGCCCGGTGATGCTCTACGGTTGGAAGAGTTGATTCCAAATGCGCAGTGCGTCGAAATTGCCGGGGCGGGCCATTTGCCGATGCACGAAAAACCAGACCAGTTTAATACTGCTTTGGTAGACTTTTTGGATGCGGAATAAAAAAGAGCCGGGATAACCCCGGCTTTTGATTTAGAGGTTGATGCGGGCGAGGACATCTTCCTCGTTCATCAACAGGTAGGTTTTGCCGTCAAATTTCACTTCTGTGCCTGTGTACTTGGGAAACAGCACACGATCACCGACTTTGAGATCGGTGTTCATTTCTTCGCTATCCCCGACAGCTTCAATCGTGCCCTGCTGTGGTTTTTCTTTGGCGGTTTCCGGCAGCAGAATGCCGCTGGGGGTTTGTTGTTCGCCTTCCAGTGGGAGCACCAGTACGCGGGCACCCAAGGGTTCAATTTTCATTTTGTCAGCCATATGATTCGTTCTCCTTACCTGAAATAAAGCCTATAGAGGACCGCCCTCATGATGTGGCTCGGACGGCAGTCTTGAGTTTTTCGAGGAGCATCGCAGGGGGTACTGCGCCCTCAATGTAGGTGTTTTCGTTGATCACCGTACGCGGCACACCCATGACGTGATACTGCTGTCCGAGGTACGGAAATTCCGTTACCTCGACCATATCTGCCCGGATCTTGTCCGAGGCAAAAGCCAATTGATGGGCCATAACCACTGCCTGCGGGCAGTAGGGGCAGGTTGGTGTTACAAATACTTGAAGATGGAGGGGTTCTTCCAGGGTATCGATAAACGCCTGCATGGATTTGTCCAACTCCACCGCCTGTGAGCCAGTCAACAGCAGCGATTCAATGAGCGATGTAAACTCGTAACCGGACGGGATGCCATAAAACCGGATGCCGTAGTCCACATCACCCTCACCCATGACCGCCATAGCCGGAATCTTATCAATGTGCAATGCGTCGGCGAGTTCGTGCTCATCCACAAAATCGTGAATTTGCAGCGTGACAAGATCGGATAGCTCGGCCAGTTCTTCTGCGATCTGGTGGGTTTCTTTGCAGTAGCCGCATTCAAATTCCTGCGTAAAGAGATGCAATACAACGGGTTTGGTGAGACCCGAAAGCAGGTTACGTACTTGCTGCTGGGTATTTTCATCCATAAGACGTGCCATGTTGCTCAGTCCTTATCGTTTCTACTGAATGTTTATACCTTTTTGGATGCAGAAGTGATTGACCGGTTGCTTTCATCATACCGTGTAACAAGACTCGTTTCTAACAGAAATTCGTTAGAGGACCCGGTTAAGATTATAATTACCCTATAAATGGCTGTAGTAAAGGATAAAGGGTGTGGACCTTTTAGAACGGCTGTTAGGGCTGGGTGAGAATCGGGGCCGAGGCAAGAAGCAAGGTCTGGGTGATGACATATCCGAGACAGTTGGTAATATTTCGCGCTGGATACTAGGCTGTGGGTGTCTGCTGATTGCAGGCGTGATCCTTCTGGGGGTCCTGTTGGTGGCAGGCGTGATTAACTTTGGCGATCAGGCTGTTCTAGTGATTATTGTGTTCGCGACCATTATTGTTGCCATCGCCTCACTCATTCGGACTGGGCTAGCAGGGGGCTAATCGCGCTCATCATCCTGAATGGCTTTCCACTCCACTGCCGTTTTGACACTCTCGTCCAACATTTCCAAAATCGACTGCCCGGTGATAAAAACCCGCCGCATGCCGGGCAGTTGGCTGGCGCGCAGATGGCCCGAAGCTAACAGGCGTTTCACCGTACTCAGGCTAATATTTAAGATTTCCGCCACTTCGTCGCGCGAGTAGACACGTGTTGGCTCGATTGGCGGGCGTTCAGTGTGATGCTTCTTAGCCATCTTTCATATCCTTACGGAAAACTTTGTTGAACCCACTGCATCGGATTGACCTGCACACCGCTAACCCACATTTCCCAATGGAGATGCGGACCGGTTGAGCGTCCCGTAGAGCCAGCCGCTCCGATTACCTGTCCGGCGCTCACGACATCTCCAACGGCAACATACACTTCGCTCTGATGCCAATACCCGGTGTAAACTCCCCAGCCGTGATCAATGATGGTGGCATTGCCGCGAACCGGCAGATTTTCGACCAACACAACCGTTCCTGGTGCTGGGGCAGCAATCGGTGAGCCTGGTCCTGCGCCAAAGTCGGTCCCACTATGGAAGGTACTTAACAGATCGCCATTATAGCTGCGCCGGGTTCCAAACTGCGACGTGATCGCGCCGCTGGATGGAAGACCCATCAGCCCATCAAAATACCGCTGGGCAGTAAAGCCGCTCATGATGGTCGCTATTTTGATCCACTCCGGTTCGTTGACATCGTTCGCCAGGAGATTTTGCTGCTCGGTGGCAAGGTCGATTTCTTCGGAACTATATCCCCCATCATCGATCCGAATATAGAGGATGAGTGGAACTTGCGAACCATCGGCTTGAGTCACATTGAGCATCAGAGGATAAATTCCACTGGCGGTGAATGCGTGGATACCGATCAGGGCATAATGATCGGTCATATCCTGGGTCATGATCTGAAGCGGATAGTCCATAAATATGCCTGAAACGGTTACCGGTCCCCGTGTTTTGAAATGCACCTCCATCGTTTCTCCCTGTACAGCCGGGATAGGTGAGATGTCACAGGAGACATACGGATAGGGCAGATCATACAGACGGGAACTATTTTCGCCGGATGGAATCCATAATATCTGGCCGGGTACAATCACCGGGATACTCAGATCATTGGCGCGCATGATCTGGTATAGGGAGAGATGATAGCGTAAGGCGAGCCGGTACAAAGTATCCCCAGCTTCGACATAATACAGATTTCCAGGGCTGGGCAGTGTAGGGTCGGCTGCGCCCTGGCTGATCGCTAATTCTTCACCGACATAGAGTAAGGCCGCATTGGTGATGTGATTCGTGTTGGCAATATCAGCGATGGTCGTATTATAGGTGCGCGCCAACGTTCGCAACGTATCGCCAGGATTGACTACTACGGTAACAAGCGCTCCCGGTGTCGCCTGGGCATTGGGAATCAGCAAACGCTGACCTACGGAGATATAGGCTTCATCGGTGATTCCATTTACCGTTGCAATCGCTTCGACAGTCGTACCGTAGTCGATAGCAATCTGGAATAAGGTCTCCCCGCTTTGCACCACGTGAATCGTCGTGCCGCCTGGAGGATTATTATTCGTTCCTCCGCCCTGTGAAAAAACGGGGTGCCCTATTCCCAGTAATATCAAAAACAGCAGCGTTGCGAGGCTGTACCGGGCACGCATCGGCTATTCCGTCCGGCTCTTGATCTGCTCAATCAACTGTTGAGCCTCGGTCAGTGCTTGCAGCGCACTTTCGGCCATGGGCAGCCCCTGAGCAGCGGTAGCGGCTAAGGTCTGCGCGCTACAGGATGGCTCAAACAGACTGCGCGCTTCGAGTGCAAAGTCCAGACCCTCATTTAGCTTAGCGATGGTTTGATCCAGCAATGGATCAGCTACACCGGGTTTGGTCTTTTCAGACTGCTGTTCTACTGTTAAGGCAAAGGGGGCGGGCCATATTGAGAAAGTAGTACAACTGGATGCGGGAATCGCTTCGCCGCCCTGGGCACGCTTCCATAGGTTAATAATCCCTGTTCCTTGGCCCAGCCGATTGCTGAGTTCACTCTTGAACGCCGCCAGCCACCCTTCCATACTGCGGACAATTTCATCGTATTTCAGGTTGGGCAGGGGTAATGCAGTCGCCGTTGGAAGAACGGGTTGCGGCGTGTCTGCTACGGTTGTTTCAACGGGCACGTTAGGAATAGGCGTTTCTGCCGCTACGGATGGAGTCGGCGTCGGCTGTCCGGGCTGTGGTGTTGGTGTGATAGTTGGTGTCAAGGTGATCGTCGGTGTCAGAGTAATGGTAGGTGATGACGTTGGTGATGGGCCGTACGTTGGGGCTGGATTCTTGATCGCATTATCCAGTTCAGTAGCTGCTTCTTCGAACCGGATTCCGGCTTCGTTCAAACTTTTTTGGGCATCCAGAAATCCATCCGCATTCTGACTTCGACAGCCCTGATCCCAGATGATCTGCGCGGCTTGTAAGTTAGTGAGGGCGTAATCCACTTTTGCCCCCACCGATTTGAGATCTGAATAGTAAAGCTGATCCGCTTGGGACATAGCCAGCAGGGCAGGACGGTTAAACGTGGTAGTGCAGGCGAAAGTACCATTATTAAAATGGTCGGTGATGGCGGTTTGCAAAGATGCGGCATCCTGCTGCCCGCGTGTAATTCGATCTTCAATAAGCGCTATCAAAACATCCCGGTTGGTGGGTTCCCCTGATTGGGTGGGTTTAGGACTCTCTTTTTCACCCCCGCTCAGGCGCACAACCACATTCACGATGAGCAGCACCACAAACAATCCGGTTAGCACCTTGAGTAGCAGGCTCAACCCGCGTTCACTGACCGGCAGCCCGCCACTGGTCCGACCTAATTGCATTGCTTTATAGGTCGCCAGTGCATCCCGCGCTGCCTGCCGGACATTCTCATCATCTTCCTGCAAATACGCCGTGCGTAGAAACGGGATCACCGCCGGATCACCAGCCGCTGCCAGCCGCTGACACGCCCTGCGCCGCACTTTTGGATCAGGATCTTGGAGTTGTTCCACCAAAGCATCCCATTGTGGATTGCTCATCGAAAACCTCGGAATAGGCTAAGAATTTTCCACAATGATACGTTAATTCAAAGTGCAATGAAAGTCTACGTTACGGTTCGATAACGGTAAAGGCGCAGTTTCCGGTGTTATTGGTATTGGGTGTTCCTGGTCCAAAGTTGGCGTACCCATCGGTAATAACCGCATCCCACGTTAATTCAAACGTGATTTCATGCTCTCCGGCACTCAGATTCTCTACCGGATAGTACCAATATACAATCCAGCGACCGGCCTCGCGTTTCATCTCGGTGGCGTACTTGGTCCAGTCTTCCAGTAATTTTCCATCCAGGCGCACTGCATAATTCGCCTTGGCGAGATGCTCATCCATGTATTCAGGCCGCGACACATACCAACTCCATTCAATGTACACCTTATCGGTGGTTTTGGGTTTCGGTGGTGCGGCATTTTTCTGGACACAATAGGCGAGAATCTTTACCGCATTGGGAACCGGTGTCGCGCCGGGTGTGCGGGTTGGCGCGGCAGTGCCGGGTGTGCCGGGCGTTCCTGGACTCGCTGTTGCGCCAGGTTGCGCCGTGGATGTAACCTGTGCCTGCACCATTCGTTCCTGGTAGTCGGTCTCAACGAGATTAGAAGCGACCCACAACAACTGGACGGTGCCATCATCATTAATGTAGGCAACCTGATACCATGCACGCCCAGAAGGATCAGTTTGCATTCCTAGCACCCCTAACGACGTACCGGGGTCTACACTGACGATAATCTGCGCGGTCGCATCGGGAGCCGCACGTAGATTTACCCGCTGCGTCGAGCGGATGACACCTTCAATCGTAGGCGTTGGACTGGGCGATACCGTCGGTGTTATGGTCGGCGGCACGATTGTATCGGTCGCGGTTGGGGTGATTGACGGTGTAAAGGTGGCACTCGGAATAGGTGTGGCGGTGAAACGCGGTGTGTAACTCACGATAGGCTTGATAGTCCGTGTAGGAATTCCCAGACCGAGATCATTCTGAGGAACTGCCATGACCGCAGCGCCATCTGCTGAGGGCGTACTGGATGGGTTATCAGCCACATCTTCGCATGCCGTCAACCAGATCAAACCAATCAGGAGCAATATGCTCCAAAGTGAGTACTTACGCATCCTGCTACCTCCCAAACCAGTTTTGTGTTCAGATTAGCAGCAATCGCGTCTAAGCACAACACGACATTGGATATATACCCGGCTATTCGAGAGGGAAATCGTCTTGCTGAAGTTGTGCAGTTGGCTTAGACTGCCGTCCTTGGCTCAACAAAAGCCGCACCCGATCAATGAGGCTGTTGGCGATATAGGGTTTGGTCACATATCCATCTGCGCCTTCGTCCAGACCTCGGCGGATACTGCTCGGATCGGCTCTGGCCGAAAGGATAAGCACTGGGACTTCATTAAACCGATTTTGGCTGCGAATGTGGCGCAGAATGTCGTAACCATTGATGTCAGGAAGCATCAAATCAATTATGATCAGATCAGGAGATGCCGTTTCCAAATAGCGAAGGATATCTTCCCCGTCGGCAAACATATGGGATTCTGCCCCGATGCGGCCAAGTAACATGCCGATCAGTTTGAGCAGTTCAGGATCGTCATCCACAACAGCAATTCGGGGAGCTTGGAGATTGGGGGACTGACTCACCTCAGACACCTCACTTTGTTTACATCTTTTGTAGTAAACTGTGGCAAACGGAAAGCATAAAATACAGTGTAAACCCGACTGCAACTCTAAGCAAATTTTATGCGTGCAGTATTGAGTTAAAATGTAGGGCGTATCGAAGCTATTTCCACCGGGTTTTATAGAGCAGGCACACAAGATTATCCAAAGAGGGGTTGGAGCATGGAACCGCTATCAGTGATTTTAATTGTCATATTGAGTTATCTTTTTGGTTCGTTTCCCACCGCTTATCTTATTGCCCGCGCCAAAGGCGTGGACATTTTTAAGGTTGGAAGTGGCAATATGGGGGCCAACAATGTGGCCCGCGCGCTTGGCATCCAATATGGGGCCTTAGTGTGGCTGTTTGACGGATCAAAGGGTATTATTGCGATTTTAGTCGCACGGACGCTGGTACCTGATCATCAGGTCGCAGCCAGTGTGTTGGCAGCAGTCGCGGCGGTCGCGGGACATAACTGGTCTTTCCTTGCCACGCTGATTACAGGCAGTATTCGCGGCGGTAAAGGCGCGGCTACAGCGAGTGGAACCTTTTTGCTGCTTGCTCCTACACTATTGGTCGCGGCTGTTTTGGCGTTGGGTATGTTAATTATCCTGCTCACCCGCTATGTCTCGCTTGCCGTGCTGACTTCTGTCGCCGCTGCCGCTATCGCCATTGTTATCCTGATGAGCTTCGGCAAAATGGATCCGGTTTACAGCGTCTATTTGCTGGTGGCGTATATGGTATTTGTGCGGCATCGCAGCAATATTTACAA
Organism: Aggregatilineaceae bacterium; assembly: GCA_036260665.1. Classification (GTDB taxonomy): domain Bacteria; phylum Chloroflexota; class Anaerolineae; order Aggregatilineales; family Aggregatilineaceae; genus DATAMF01. The sequence goes on from DATAMF010000468.1 coordinate 42,750, forward strand.
CCTCCTGTCAGGGAAGGAACGGCGTTTAGGTGATCGTGTTCAATCGGCAGCGAAATGAGTGTTGGTTCTTACTTTTCATTGCCATTCTGCTGGCGGCCTGTAGCGATAAGACTATAAGCCGCCAGTCGTCTGTTTCCTCAATCGATACACAACCTTCCTTTACAGCGACGCCGTTTGAGACACCCATCAAGCGCACTTTACCGCCAACCTGGACGCCGACTCATACGGCAACGCCGCGCCCACCGACCCAAACCCCACACCCGACACTCACACCCACCATCACCCCAACGCCGGACATCGAACTGGTGTGCGCAACCTTTTCGCTCTTTGCTGCGCCGGATAGTAGCATCCAGGTTCCTGCCGATGGGCAAATCGCTTTTTCGTGGACCAACGCACCCTCCGATTCAATGGTGCGGGTTGCCATCTGGAACCGGGAATCGAATACAGGTATCATGGTCGAATGGTTCCCTGATCAGGCGCTTAACATGCCCGTTGAAATGATTTATCTTGATGAGAGCGGCATTTTTGATTGGCAGTTATCGCTGTATTACGAACAATTCGGCGACATTTGTACGGTTGAGGGCTGGTTCGAAAAATTAGCGCCGGATACTTCCGCAACTTCCGAACCCACTGAAGAGCCCACCGAAGAATCATAAAATCAGGCTAAGATTAAACAAATTTAAACTTTACTTAACTCATCGTTAAAAATTACAGGTTCAAATTTAACCTCGTTTTACCTTCGGAAATTTAACCCCGTATAGTACAGGATGCCGATGTTAGCTTTGCTGGTTCCGCTCAGAAAGTCAGTGATGTTTGCGACTTGCCTGCTGCTGCTTGTGGGCTGTCGGTCGCAAACGTCAACCGCCGACGATTCAGGCAGTTCACGTGCCATTCAAAATAAGGGTTCAGATACCCTGGTTAATATCGCACTGGCATGGGCCGAAGCATATCAGCAAGTAGAGCCGGATGTATCAATTGCGGTGACAGGTGGCGGCAGCGGCACCGGCATTGCGGCGCTGATCAATGGCACGGTTGATATTGCGAATGCCTCGCGCCAGATTAAATCGGATGAAATTGAAGCAGCACAGAAAAATGGCATTACGCCTGTTGAATTTGTCGTAGCCATTGACGCCCTGGCTGTCATCATCAACCCCGATAATCCTGTTGACGCCCTAGCGATAGATCAACTCGCGGATATTTATAGCGGACGGATCACGAACTGGAAAGAAGTGGGAGGGCGTGATGCCCCCATCGTGCTGGTTTCACGCGAGAGCAATTCCGGCACCCATGTCTACTTTCTTGAGGAAGTGGTGCGCAAGGGCGATTCAGAAAATACCGATATTTTTGCTGCCGAAACGCTTATGATGCCTTCATCAGTAGGTATCACCAGCGAAGTGAGCCGCAACCCCAATGCGATTGGCTACGATGGTTTGGGGTATGTCACTAAAGACGAAAAAATCATTGCGGTTGCTGAAAGCAGTGATGCTCCTTCTGTGCTTCCCAGTATCGAGTCGGCTTCGGATGGCACTTATCCGCTTTCCCGCAATCTCTACATGTATACGGCTGGCGAACCCTCAGATACGATTGCCACTTATCTGGATTGGATACGCGGTCCTGAAGGACAACAAATTGTAGCCGCATCCGGCTTTGTGCCGATCACGCAGGAGTAAAACGCTATGATAGATTTGGCACAAATCGTCAAGCAGCGTTATGAAGCCGGACTCATCCGTTTCCGCGGTTTGAGCCAAACCTGGAAGCAGCAAAATTGGGCTGAGCTAGGGATTGAAACGCTGATCCGGGGAGCAGGCATCTCAACCATTTTTATCGTCGGGTTGATCTTCCTGTTTCTGGTGCGGGAAGGCTTGCCCACCTTTCTCGATATTCCCTTACGCCAATTGTTTGGGGAAAGATGGTATCCGACTGAAGGCTATTATGGCCTCTGGCCGCTGATTGTTGGCTCTTTGGTTGTGACAGCAGGCTCGGTCATTATCGCGGTGCCGCTCGGTCTCATGACGGCGATCTATCTGGGCGAGATTGCTCCACCCTGGCAGCGCGAAATTCTGAAACCCCTGATTGAGATGCTAGCCGGAATTCCGTCGATTGTGCTTGGTTTTATCGGCTGGATGGTGCTCGCGCCGCTCATTCAGGACTTAGGTGCACCTACGGGGCTAACGGCGTTTACAGGCGCTTTGATTCTGGCGTATATGGCGCTGCCCACCATTATCTCCATCTCTGAAGATGCACTCTACGCCGTGCCCAAAGAATATCGCGATGGGGCGCTGGCAATGGGTGCGACGCAGTGGCAGACTATCTGGCGCGTCATTCTCCCGGCGTCGCGTTCCGGCCTAATGATGGGCGTGATGCTCGGTATTGGGCGCGCGATTGGCGAAACGATGGCCGTGATGATGGTCACGGGTAATGCAGCCTACATTCCCAAATTGGGGCTGGATGTGCCATTTTCTCCCGTCCGCACGATGACAGCAACCATCGCGGCGGAGATGGGCGAAGTATCACAGGGAAGCCTGCACTACAATGTGTTATTCGGCATTGGTATTGTGTTATTCCTCATTACGTTTGCTATCAACTCCATTGCGGGCCGCCTGATTGGTCAGGTAGTACGCCGCCGAGGAGGTCAACTATGAAACCCCAACAAGTGCAACGGCTGGCTGTCGGGATTATTACGGCAGCAGCGGCGGTGGTCGTGCTGCCTATCATTTTGGTGATCATTCTCATCCTTGTAAAGGGCATGGGGGCTATCAGTTGGGAATTTTTGACGGCGGCTCCGCGTAACGGCATGACCGAAGGCGGAATCATGCCAGCCATTCTCGGCACGATCATCTTAACACTCGGCACATCGATTGTGTGTATTCCGCTCGCCATTGGTGCTGCCATTTATCTGGCGGAATATGCGGGTAACAACCGCCTCACGCGCTGGGTGCGGTTGGCGATTATCAATCTGGCGGGTATTCCTTCCATCGTGTATGGGTTATTCGGCCTGGGCGCATTTGTGCTCTTTATGAATTTGGGCACATCCATTATTGCGGGGTCGTTGACACTTGGATTGATGACGTTGCCCGTTATCACCAGCACGGCTGAGGAGGCGATCCGCGCCATTCCACAGGAGTTTCGTGTCGTGAGCCAGAGTCTGGGGGCCACACGCTGGCAAACCATCCGGCATCAAGTGCTGCCACATGCGATTCCTGGCATCCTCACTGGGATCATTTTGGGTCTGAGCCGGGCGGCGGGTGAAACTGCTCCCATACTTTTTACCGTTGCGGCTTTTTATGTGCCTGATTTGCCACGCTCGTTATCAGACCAAACAATGGCGCTGCCATATCATCTCTATGTGATTGCGACGCAGGTGCCGGGCATGCCGATGTCTATCCAATATGGCACAGCGCTGGTGCTTCTGTTATTGGTTCTCTCTTTGACTTTAGTTGCAAGCTTGATTCGCTCGCGCATGCGCCGACGCCGGGATTGGTAGATGGCTATGACTCCCAAAATATCAGTACAAAATGTGTTTTATACCTTCTCCGATGGGTTGGAAGCGCTCAAGAATATCTCGGTGGACATTGAGAGCAACCAGATTTTTGTGTTCTTTGGCCCAGCACGTGGGGGTAAGACGACGCTCTTGCGCCTCTTTAATCGCTTATCCGAATTGGGCGAAGGCGGCAGCTACCAGGGAACTATTCTGTTCAATGGGATGGATGTGTTTGATCCTGCGATCAATGTAACCGATCTGCGCCGCCGCATCGGGATGGTTTTTGCTGTTCCGACGCCACTTCCGGGCAGCATTCGTTATAACCTCACCTATGGTCCGCAGATGGCCGGTATTCGTGACAAAGTGCTTCTCGAAGAGCGGATCGAGCGTTCGCTCAAATACGCGGCATTGTGGGATGAGGTAAAGGATCGGCTGGATTCGTCCGCTTTTTCGCTTTCGGGGGGGCAAAAACAGCGCCTTTGTATTGCGCGCAGTCTGGCGTTGGAGCCGGAAGTGTTGATTCTGGATAACCCAACCGAAGCACCAGCGCTGTGCCATATTGGATAGACATCGGCATGCCCGGCACCTGCGTCG
>DATAMF010000509.1:0-13403 GCA_036260665.1 Aggregatilineaceae bacterium
AGATTCTGATGATGTACAGCTTGAACAAAATTAGTTCTGAGAAAATGGTCTTAACAATTGTATAGAGGTTAATCCTAGAAAAGTGACCTTCCGCAAAGAAAGGATGATTAGGTTGAAGGATTTCCAGGATTATACACAAAAGTTTCAGCGAGCGATAATTATTTCCATGTTTACAGCTTTTGTGCTCATGGCATTTTCAGAGACGCTTTGGCAAGAAGTGAAAATATTGGTGCTACCCGTGATTTTATGTGGTTTTTTTTATATGTGGGTTTTGACAATAAAGTATCTTATTAAACTATTTAAGTTGTAGGCGCTGCGAATCGAAATAACGAAAATTCCGCGCCGCTGCCGTTTCGGCAATGATCGGCGCGGGGTCCGGCAGCAGGGAAGTAAAAATACACAGACCCCTCTCCAATGCGTTTGAAGAGGGGGTGCGCTGACATTCACCAGCGCGGGAAATACATCTGGGGGTCTTGGCCGTACACCCGGAAGAAAATCACATCCCGATACGAACCAAATATCACCTCAAATCCTTCGCGCGTCGGGGAATACGTCCACAGCGCGAGTTTACAGTCCTGGTCGGACGAGCTGCATTCGTAAAACAACACTTCATAGGCTCCCCCCTTGGTGGATCGGGTCGCCACATGATAGTTATACCCGTGCGACTCATAGGACGCCGCGTTCGCCGGGATATTCTCCGATCCCCGGTAGCCCGCATACCCGGCCACCACCCCCGCCGCCACTAAAATCAGAATAACTTTCCAGGAGAACAGCATCATGTCGTTCTCATCGGGCATAAGAGGCCGTAAGCCCTGGGCGAGCCGCCGCGCGTTTTCCTCGTAGAGCGGGCGGATCTTTCTCCGGTGCAGCACTTCCCTCGTTACCACCAACCCGGCAGCCAGCGCCACGCATCCTATCGCCGTGATCACAGCGATTCGCGGCAGATGCACCAGGCGGTAATCGGTGAATTCTTTGGCGGGCAGATGCCCCGGAGTTAATAACAATTCCACCACCGCGAGCGCCAGCGCGGTGATGCTGACCAGCAGCGGCCCATACTGCCGCAGCCCTGCGCGTATCCGGTTGGATGAGGTTGTCTCGTTCATGGGGTGAAGTATCGCCCGAATTGGCGCGGCGGGCTAATTGACACCGCGCCGATCATCACCGCTGAGGCACGGCAAAGCATCAGGTAGGCACATGCTGTTACGGCAGCGGATGAACATAAACCACTTCGTCATAAATTACCATGAGTACCGAGTTTGTTTCAGAGTCAACTCGCAAATCAATATGTTCAAGATTACGTGTAAACTCCTTGTGGACAAGATGACAATCCCTGTCTGATCCATTGCATTCGTAGAGCAGTATTTCATTGGCATCCCAGTCACTTGTGGGGTGATGGGCCAGATGATAGGTGTAGCCGTTGAGCTTGATCGTCTTCATGTTAGAAGGCAAATTGAAACCACTGAGTATTGTCGCAAAACATGCAACCGCACTAGACCAAAGAAGAATCCCAACAATGAGGAGAACGACAATCGTTTCCCCTTTACCCGTCTTCTGCCTGGCAATCCACGCCGGCTTATAGAGGCTAAAGTAGCCCTGTTTAGATCGGAGGAGGGGGGGAGTAGTATCTGACGGTTGGGAAGGAAGGGAGCTAAGGTAATTCCCCTCCATTCTGAGAAATTCCCTGCCCAGCACAATAGCGACGGCGAGGACCACTCCACCTATCGAAGTCAAGCATGCGGTATCTGATAACTGCTCGACGAGCTTGTAGTTTTCAATTTCATCTACACTGTGATTTCTACGGCTTAACGACCATTCTTTAACAGCACCAACATTAAAGGCAAGTGCGAGGAATACGCCGAACACCAGCAGCCAGTTCTGCCTCAAGACCGAGAATATCCGGTTGCGTGGACTATTTTTTGTCTCGTTCATGGGATGAAGTATCATCCGAATGGGCACTTGCGGCAATTGGAGCAAGCAAAAGCCCCCTTTCTCTACGCCAGTGGGGAAAGGGGGTTGGGGGATAGGGGTCAACCTGGAACTTCTGCCGAGTGCTCTCCGTGCTACTGCACCAGCACCACGGTTCCGGCATTCGGAATAAGCGCGCAGGTATAACCGCCCTCCTGTGTCGTCGGAAGCTCGCTCAGGGCGCGCGGCTGGGTGGTTGCATTCAGGTACATAACGCTCCCTGCCCCCGACAGACAGACCTTGACGCTGCTGTTAAAGTTTGACACGCCCGCGCCGCTGTGTGTCATCCCAAACACATCCACCGCCTGGATCACGCCCCGGTTCAGCACGTCCATATTGCCGATCTCCGCCGGATCGTGTACGAACGAACTGTTCTCAGCGATCACCCGGCAGAAGACCGAGCCGTCCGTCACCGTCCCGACTGGCACATCCGCCCGGACAATAGCATTAGTGGTCCCGCTGAAGTCGGCGCACAAGGGTGCAGCCAGCGGCACGGAGGCCACCGCAACCGCACCGGGTTGTCCGACGGGCGTTACCCCCGGTGGTGGGGCGGAAGTCGGTACAGGGGTGTCGATAGGCGCACCCCCTGTTCCCTCGATGGTATAGCTGTCGATGAGCGTACCGCCGCCCGTGATCGAGTAAAAGTAAAATGTGATCCGGTCCGAACTGGCCTCGACCAGCATCGCCCCATAATCGTCCCGGTACTGCGCCATACTGCCTGGTTCCAGTGTTGATCTGAATCGACGGAGGCTTCTCCCCCCCAGACCGTTCACAAAATAGGGAAAGTTGTTGATGAGAAGGCGCTCATAATCGTGGTCGTGTCCCGCCAGCACAGCCGTCGCTCCCCACGCCGCGTAAGGCCATTGCATTTCGGGAGAGTTCCCATGCGAACCTGATGAATACGGCGGGTGGTGCATATACACCAATTTCCAGGGCGCAGTCGAAGCCGCCAGTCGATTCTGGAGCCAGTTCCCCTGGATCGAGGTGCTTGTGACGCCATCTGGCTCGTGGGGATCACTGTCCACCGCGAAAAAGTGGACGGGTCCCCAGACGAAATCATAATACCGCTCATTCCCCGGCAGTGTGAAGTAATCCAGATACGGTTGGGCACCCGTCGTTTCCCAATCATGATTGCCCAGCGACGGGAAAAAGCGGTTCGTCGCCGCCCCTGCGCCATAGCTGCCATAGTAGGGGGCGATGAAATTATGGTAATACTGGCCGATATTGGGATCAATCGTGGATGCTTCCCCATACGTATAATTATTATCCCCTGTCGTAATGATAAAATCCGGGTTCCAGCTTTGCACCAGCGCCGCGACGGCGGCTTCATTCGGTCCTTCTGAACCAAAGTCCCCAATCACGGCGAAGCGTATCCCGGCTTGCGCGACCACGGGCTGATGTGTTTCCAACCCCAGCAGCGTCACTAAGACAAGAAGGCTGACCAGCGCGGTTAAATGAGTTGCGCGTCGGATACTGTGTTTTGACCGCATAGTCTTTTCCCTATTCAACTAAAACAAAACCCGGCATAAACATGACGAGTATATCATTTTTATGATACTGGTTACAATAATAGCACAAAGCTATATCTACTGCCTATACATTTTCCACAACTGATCAGGTAATCCACAATGCACGAGGAACTTATTGAAGTTCTAGCCGGGTGTAACACGAGAATCCCCGCTGCCACAAAGTCTTGCTCTGCGTCAGCGGGGAGAGGTTGGCCTACAGACCGTTATTTTTCCAATATGGGAATCAACCCGATGAGCTGCCTGGTAAACCAAGCAGCCCAATTGAGTGTGGAATGGTGATCTAGCCGGATGCTGGTGATTGGCCAATCATGTGAATGGTTCCATTCACTGCCGAAATATTTGGCGTCAGAATTTGCGCGCCGTTCATCGTAATCGTCTCACCATCCAGAGCAAAATTCAGGGTTTCCCCGTTGAGCGCCGTGAGGGTTCCAGCGGCGAGTAAGTCATTCAGCTTATAGTCTCCCTCGACAATATACCCGCGCAGGTAATTGGCCAATGCCTCTGCATCATCACCAAATTGAGCGGTCAAATCGTCTGCTACGAAATCGGCGGGAGCAAAAATGGTGTAAGAATCCTGCCCACCGAGAGTCCCGATCAGGCCCGCCGAGTTTAACGTGTCGAAGAATGAAACCAGATGTTCATTCCCATTTGCGGCTTCCACCAGCGTGCCGGGCGCTGCGAGATCTCCCCGCGCCATCATCACCGCAGCATGCGGGGTTTCATGGACAATCAGTTCCGGACCATTTGGACCATCAACGGCAGCCAACAGGTAGTGTGTGGCTTCTGTAATCTTTGTATCGGCCAATTCACCCAAAATCTGGTCTGGAGTGTCCGGAGCATTCACCGAAAAGGTATAGGTCCCAAAATCCAGGGGAAGGGGGCTTGATGAGGGGAAACCCTGTGCGTTATTGGGCGTACCCAATTCGGACACAAAAGGCACCTCATCCCGATTGAAATTCAGAGTGGTATCACCCGACAGGCCGTTGAAAAACGTGGCGTGTGCCACTCCCGGCGACATATCTGTCATGTCCTCCAAAACAGGCGTAGCCATCAAGCTGCTATTGGCAGCCGATCCTGTCAAGGCAATCGTGACCCATTCTCCAGCGTTCAGGTTGATTTCCATGGGACCAAACACGGCTTGATCGGCTGAAGTTCCCACGGGAGCAACCGCGATTTGATGAGCACCGGCTGGGACTGCGATCCAATCGCTGACGGCACCAAATCCGAACACGCCTGCAGAGGTTGTATTTTCCACTACTTCCATATCAGCCTCTTGCGTCGCCATAGTGCCGTCACTGGCCGCAGCTTCAGCCTCTTGCGTCGCCATGGCGCTATCGTTATCTGCCGTTCCTACTGGCGCTCCTGACATTGCAAATGGTTCAATCAACTGCCCATCCAGATAGACATCGACCTCATTTGCATCCGCCGAAAAATGGGCAAATCGAACGTATGCCACGCTGTCGGTTTGAGCGGCTACTCCAGGTGCAAACCCTGGAATGAGTGTAATCAACAGTCCAAGAGTTACTATAAATTTACGCATACACTGTCTCCTAGCAACTTTTGCAATACTATTAATCTAACAGGAAAAAACAATTTCACATGACCCATATAGCCCTATTGAGATGGGACAAAAGGAGAGTATTTCGATAGGCCGAGCAGACAAATAGCCAAGTCCCGCGCTGCGCCAGCGGGGCGGAATTCAGGGAGGGGTTCATGCGCAGTGCCCACCAACAGGCTATTATTTTCCTACTCCTGACTGGCGGTTCAAGTCTCCATTAGTTTTATATCTCGAAATGTCTCACTAATTCTGAGCCGGAACAGCGCGGGACTTGCAGGTGGAGACGAACGCCACGCCCACTGCTCGGCAAATCGTGCGGTTGTCGATGGTGGGCGCTGTGAATACGCTGCGTGACCATGCCGCAATCCGGGCATACCGCTTGGGTGGCGGTGCTATGTGCGTGGATAATCAAGCGGTCTTCATTTTCTTGTACCATGTCAATCACAAATCCGGTCAGTTCAAACGGGATAGTCGCTGCTGTCATCTGGGAGCAAGTCACTCTTCTATGTGAACTGCTCCTATCCTCGCCTAGTTTTCGCCCAGATCACACATCCTGCGGGTGAACCAGTGTCAGCCGATCATTGACATTTGCTTGACAACTCTAGAAGATACTACAGGGTCAGATTTATACTTGCCATATTTCGATATATCCTCTCGATAGTCCCCATCCTCCGCGCACCAGAACCTTTCCGTCCGGGCTAAAAAGTAGTGACTCAGGTACACCGAGATCCCCTTCAACTTTGTCAATTGCTTCACCGGTTTCGTGATTCCACAGAATGATCGAATTGGTGGTCTCATAAGTAATAGCCAGAATTTTTCCGTCAGGAGAGAAAATCGGTCTTCTTGCATCGAGAGGGTTTTCCAAAAGACGTTTTATATGCATGTTCTTCCCATGCCAGAGAGAGATCATCTCTCGGTCAATTTGGGCGGCAATTAGAGTTCCTTGAGGATGAAAAACAAAATATTCTACAGTTTCATCGACTTGGATCACCCGATCCAATTTACCGCTTTCAATGTCGCAAATGCTGAACCTGTCGTCGTGAGCAATATAGATCGTGGATTCAACGGGGTGGAAGGCGAAACTTCCAAACTCGAATGTGTGGATTAGTTCTGCACTTTGTACATCCCATAACCGTACAGTTCCATCCTTGTAGCTATTAGCCGCGATAAGGCTACCATCAGGGCTAAACTGGAGATCGAGAATATGCCCCTTTGGCTCAGTGATTGTTCGGTAGCTGTTCCAATCATGAGTATCCCAGAATTGAATGCCTGTATCTGCTCCTCCGCTAACAAAAACTGAACCGTCAGGGCTAAATGCGAGAGCTTGAAATGTATCAGCCTGAATCGGGAGCTTCCTCTTGAGTTCGCCAGAGTGAATATCCCAAAATTGAATGCCCCCCATTCCTTTGCCACCATTAGCGATGGTATGACCATCCCTAGGGTCAAAAGCGATCTTTCCACTACTATAGGGATTAGAATGTATAACTCCGACTTTCCGCATAAAATGTCACTCCTACCTTGAGAGAAAAGGGCATAGTATGCTTACTTGTATATCATCGAAATCTTTGGGACACCACGGGACGCTAAAATAAAGGAATCTCCTAAACGGCTCAAGCGCCTGAACAACGAGATACGCTCTCCCCTGCCCCTACCAATTGACACCCCGCCCGCCCCTGGCGATAATGCGGAGTGGACTTCTCGCACAGTGTCTCTTACGAATGTTTCAGCAATTTCGACTGCGTACACGGTGAATATTTATGGAGATGATTGAAGGAAACCTGAAATGGAAATAGTTCAAGATGCTCAGCGAAACCATCTAGCCGAACTGCTTGCTTTACAGTCGAAAAAGTATCGCATGGCAAATGAAGAACGAGGAAAGCTGTCTCAGGAGGAAACCGAGACCAACGATGAGTTTCCTGTTTGGGCCGAACTAGAGCTACTTTGGTCTTACATTTCCGGATATGCTTCTCAAATCGTACACTCTGGCGTTATACAGGAACCTGCGAACGCCATTGAACATTTACAGAAACTCAATCTTTTCAATGTAGAAAGGTTTCGCGCCTGGTACTTTTCTTCGGAAGATGACTACCCTCATCTGCGTGAGCTTTTTAATACAACAAATTACATACGACTTTTGGTAAGTGAATGTTTAAATAACACATGAGGGGTCCACGCGCCATGCCCACCAACAGACCATTATTTTCCTATCCTGACTGATTTATGGGGCCGTTCAAGTCTCCATTAGTTTTACATCTCGAAATGTCTCACTAATTCTGAAAGGAACAGGCGTGGCATCAAACCCCTCCTGAAGGCCGCTTGATGATTTATGACCACGCCTCAACTAGATATCATTTGTGTCTCTTGGGGATTGTATACAAAAATTTCTTCTTGCCTTTTTGTCCATCTTTTTTTTCGCCTGTATTCGCTAGGATCAAGTTCTTGAAGAATAAATTGAGATAAAGTATCAGACATTTTTCTGAAATAATCACTGCCATCGAAGTAACAATAAATTATAGGGTCTTTTTCGCCTTCATCTTTTGTTCGGAAGAAATAAAACCGATCCTGACGATATCCCTCAAAAAATACAAATATATCGTTAGGATACAAAACCTTAACTCTATCTAGTTTCATAATGAGGTTTCGTTTAAATTCGCTAGCTTGTTGAACTGTAAATTCCCCAAATGCTCCCAACACTTCTCCGATCCCTTGCTTCCCCATCAAAAGCATAAACTGACGATATACTTCAGGAAGACGCTCAACATTTTGAGTTTCTCTTAGTTCTTCAAGCTCTTTCGCTGTACAGCCTTCTAATTTATTTCCATACCTAGAGTTCAGTTTTTCTATTATCCTCTCAATCGGCAGAGGAAGATCATAAGCAAACGGAAGAACTCCATAAAAATCATCAATAACTGGATCATAGTAAAAATCAACTTCATTGATTTTCTTAGCTAATGCATTCTCTCGAATTTGATCAGATTCTCTTACTGTTTGAATAAAATAGTCAGTAATAGAATCGGCCAATTTGTGAAAATAGCCTTCGTACCAGAATCCGTAGACGCTTGGATCATCTTGACATTTCTTTGTACGAAAAAACATATAATGCTCCCCATCTTCCGCAAAAACGAAGATATCACGGGGATATCTCATTCCCATCATATCAAGTTCTTGGATAAGTTTTTCCTTTGAAGCCTCAGTAATTAAGTCTTGACAGGTAGCAATTGTTCTTAGGATTCGTGCAATCCCTTGCCTCCCCATCAAAAACATAAACTGACGATATACCTCAGGGAGACACTCAACATTCTGAGCTTCCCTTAGTTCTTCAAGCTCTTTCGCTGTACAACCTTTCCGCCCTCCCTCAACCAAATGAGAAGGTATCGATCTTTCAATTTTTCTCACTCTTTGATCAACTGATAGCGGTTTGGACACTTTTTTAACTTCCTCCTTTCAAATGATATATGAGCATCTCAACTCGTAGCCCGTGAGTAGTATTCATATCATGTGCGAATTCTCCAATCACTCCGTCTAGTCCTGTATCTCCCCCACAAGATGCACACGGTATTAATTCACTGGCAAGCTCTAAAAATAGTTTCTTCCTGTATATCATCGAAATCTTCGGGACACAAAGGGACACCCAAAATAAAGGAGTCTCCTAAACAGCTCAAGCGCCTGAACGACGAGATACGTTCTCCCCTTGCCCCCTCCAATTGACACCCCGCCCCACCCTGGCGATAATGCAAGTGGACTCCGCGCCGGGTAGCCTAATCCCCGCCGGATGAGCCATAATTAAACCAGGATTTGATTACGCAAAAATTTTGAGGATTCCCTATGCTAACCTTACCCGAAAAATTGCTGTTTATCCTTGCAGTTATCGCGTCCCTCTCGCTAGCCGCCTATTATTTCCGCCGCGCCTTCCTCACCATTCTGCGTGGCGAAGGCCGCCTGCACTTCGACAAACTCCCCGAACGGATGATCCGCGCGCTGGACGTGCTGGTCACGCAGCGGACCGTCTTCCGCGCCCGCCGCCTGACCAGCCTGTTTCATGGCTTCGTGGTGTGGGGCTTTTTATACTACGCCCTGATCAATCTGGTCGATGTGACGCGCGGCTTTGTCGATTACACGTTTCTGGGGCACGGTCTGCCCGGCGACATTTACCGCCTGCTGGGGGATGTGCTGAGCGTGCTGGTGATCGTCGGCATGATCTATTTCGTGATCCGCCGCTTCGGGACCAAAGACCCCGCGCTGACCTTCCACACGAACATCAAGCTGCACGAAAAAGTCCAATCCGGCATCCGCCGCGACTCGCTGATCGTCGCCTCCTTCATCCTGATCCACGTCGGCGGGCGGTTTATCGGCGAGAGCTTCAGCGCGGCGCGGTTCGGCGCGGATGCGCAGCCATTCGCCGGGTTGGTCGGGAATCTGTGGGAAGGCATGGGCGACGGCACGCTGGAATTTTTCGAGCACATTTTCTGGTGGCTCGGCCTCGGCACGATTCTCGCCTTCATCCCCTACTTCCCCTACACCAAACACGCCCACCTGTTCATGGGGCCGCTCAACTATTTCAGCCGCCCGGATCGCCGCTCGTTGGGCGAACTGCCGCCCCTCGATTTTGAGGACGAAGCGCGCGAACAGTTCGGCGCAGCGAAGATCGAACATCTCAGCCAGAAGCAGATTTTTGACGCCTACGCCTGCATCATGTGCAACCGCTGCCAGGATGTCTGTCCCGCCTACGTGACAGGTAAGGAACTCTCGCCGTCCGCGCTGGAGATCAACAAGCGCTACGAGCTGCGCCAGATCATGCCGTCCTTCGCCAAAGGGGAAGAATCCCCGCGCCCGCTGCTGGACTTTGCGATCACCGAATCAGCGGTCTGGGCCTGTACCGCGTGCGGCGCGTGCGTGGATATTTGTCCGGTGGGCAACGAGCCGATGTTCGACATCCTGGACATCCGCCGCGATCTTGTCCTGACGCAGAGCAATTTCCCCTCCGAACTGCAAGGCGCGTTCAACGGCATGGAAAAGCGCGGCAATCCCTGGCAGATGACACAGAATCGCTTGGCGTGGGCCGACGGGCTGAACGTACCGACAGTGGACGAGTCGCCGGACTACGAAATCCTCTACTGGGTGGGCTGCGCGGGGGCCTTCGAGCCGAGCGCCCAGAAGATCGCCCGCACGCTGGTGCAGGTGCTCCAACACGCGGGGGTGAAATTCGCGGTGTTGGGCGACGCGGAATCCTGCACGGGCGACACCGCCCGCCGCGCCGGGAACGAGTATCTGTTCTTCGAGATGGCGCAGGCCAACATCGAGACGCTGAACGCCGCCAAGCCGCCGCGTATCCTGGTGACATGCCCGCACTGCTACCACACCATCGCCAAAGAATATCCGCAGTTCGGCGGCAATTATGAGGTGGTTCACCACACCGCCTATCTGAACGAACTGATCCAGGCGGGCCGCCTCAAGCCGCAGACCGCCAGCGCTAACGTGACCTTCCACGATCCGTGTTACCTGGGCCGCCACAATGGCATTGTGGATGCCCCGCGCGACACCCTGACTGCTACGGGCGCAGTGCTCGCGGAGATGGACCGCACCCGCGCGAAATCATTCTGCTGTGGGGCGGGCGGCGGGCAGTTCTGGAAGGAAGAGGAGCACGGATCGGCCCGCGTGAATCTTACCCGCTATGCCGAAGCGCAAGCCACCGGCGCGGAGACTCTCGCCACCGGGTGCCCGTTCTGTCTGCGCATGTTCACCGATGCCAGCCAGGACGAATCGATCAAAGGTGGTCCCGCCGTGAAAGACGTGGTGGAGATCGTCGCGGAGCGCTTGGGGTTGAGCGTGTAACACAACTCGATGATACAGGGGCGTTTGAGGTCAAACTTGAGCGCCCCTATGTTTGCTCTAACTGCCTAATCGCCGTTTGTAACTGCTGCAACTCGGCCTTTTTCGCCCGAAGAAACGCTTTCACCTCGACTGGAAAACCGTCCTGATTCACCAACGTTTCAAACGCCGGGATAAACTCCACCGCATCCACTGTCGCGCAGATTTCCAGGAGATGTTTCCGCTGTCTCGGGTGCAGCATGTTTTCCCACAAATACAAAAGGTCTTCGGCAAAGTACTTAGATTCTCTTGCTTTCGCCGCAGCCGAAAACCGACTGCTATGCACCGAAAGCTCATATCTTGTCGGCATTTCTTGCTTAAGTTCTTCGGATAGCTTAGATATTACGGTACTTGTGGGATATACTTTTTTCATAAAATTGAGTCTATGCAATCGCAGTTCCCACGAATCAGGGAATTTCTCCATCAGCCTGTTCACAAATTGAAGATGTTCCATCTCTTCAGACAGATTTAAGTTGTCCAAAGTGAAATGTATATCATGTGATGACAGCGTTGCTGCCGCCCGATAGCCCTCCGCTGCGGCAGCATAATCGCCCTCCTCGAAAGCTTTGTCCGCTTGTAAAAGCAAATCCTCTAATTCTGCCATAGTCGCACCCCTCTATCCTAACTCTCCAGCCCACGCTTAAATAAGCAAATCAGGGCATGGTGTTTTAGATCGGCTTTTCATTATTCCCTTTTAAACCTATTCTATAGCTCAAAACATTGAGGCTATCAGAATGGGATCGACTCTCATTATCCGCGAAAACGCTGTGTGGATGCCCACCTCCGCTGACTTTGATTGGGCATTAGAAATCATCGCCGGGGAGCTTGAAAAAGATACACCCTTGCAAGCGTTATTCCTTGAAGAGTATCCCTTTCCCTTCTTAGACCTCTCGCAGCTTGAGACAACAGAGTTTCGCCAACTCATCCCGGCAACCCAGCGCGCCTACAATACGGGAGCAAAAGGGGACTCAGAGCCGCTGCGTGCGTTCAACTTGATGGCCCGTTTTAGCGAACTCAAAGGGCTGATCGTCACCGATCCCCGCGCCCTCTCTTCCCCAAACGGCACTATCACGGTGAGCAGTGAGCATATATGGGAAGCCGCAGGTTGGATCCGCGATCTCATTCTGGAAAACATAGCGATGCACCCCGCCGTTCAGGATGACCACCTCACACCGCTTCTCCTTGACGCCCGCAGCCGTGACAATCTGGACCTCCGCCAAATCCGCCATGAGGATTTCCGCCGAATTGCGGAAGCACTGCATTGGGCACACCGCTTTTATGTGGAGCGACAGGTCAGAATATCGTATGCGCCCGATTTTTACGGCGCACTATCCCCCAAAATCGCAGAGTTATACGCGCTTGTTGTGGATGCACGCCATCCAATCGACTAATGCTGTCAAGAACCGTTTTTCTCCCTTTTCCCCCTACTTCTTCCGCGCTCGCTCCCATGCCACCCGAAACGCCGCCCGGTGCGCTTCCTCATAGGCGGTCAGTTCCTCCCGCGCGCCCGGAAAATTCTCTGCCCGAAACAGCGTCAGCGCCTGCGCACAGTACGGCTGAAACCGCGCCCCCAGGTCGGCCAACTGCTCATCGTGCGGCGTAAACGTGCGCGTCGCCCCCAGACTCCGCTGCACCAGTTCCTCAATCGAACTGCGCTCAAAAAAGTCGATTACCGAGCGGATGTAAAACCACTGCCCTGTATTCCGAAAGACACCTTCCAGCGGAGCTGAACGCGGTCCCAGCAGCAAATTAGCCTCGCCGTCATCGTCATACGCCAAAATCAAGCCGTCCGCCGCTTGCAGCACCAGTTGCAGACTTTGCCCCGGCTTCCCCGGTTTGACCGCTCGACTGACGACTTCAAACCCATAATCGGTGAACAAATACGCAAAAGATTGCCGTACCCACTGCTCAAACTGTTCAATCGCCATTTTTTGCCTCGCGCAACATAAGGACTTTTTTCCCATTATAGTACACTTGCACCGGATACCGAATCAAAAAGCTCATTGAGCGCACCCTCCCAACAAGCTTTTCACACATCCCGGCATAAATTAACCGGTGGTTCCCATAGGGGTAAAACTTGTCCTACCCCATAGGCGTCAACTTAAGCCATTTTCCAGCCCCCAACCGTCCGAAATGCGGAGCGTTCGTAGGGGCAATTCATGAATTGCCCCGTTAATTTTTCGCTCCACCCCGACTTGTGGGTAATGATTAGCTACGCCAGTGGGGATAGGGGTCAACGTCTGATCCTGATGCCTATGGAGCGCGAACTGGCTCCTGTTTTAATCGCACCTACCCCGGCGCGGGGGTCGGTGGTTCAGTTGGAATAGGCGTCTGCACCGGCAGTTCGGCGCTTACTTCCCGCGTCGCCTCAGCAGTCGCTTCCTCGGTGGGTCGAATCTCCATGGTCGGAATGTCCGTCGGTGTGGGGAACACCTCCGCCGTCACGACGGGCGGAAAGTCCATCGTTGGCGTGATCTCCTCGG
>DATAMF010000511.1:0-1740 GCA_036260665.1 Aggregatilineaceae bacterium
TTTTTCATGAGGGCAGGAACCGCCTTGCCGAGCGGTTGGCTGGCGCTGCGTACCACCGCGACACCCTTCACAGCTTCAAGTTTATGGGTAAGGTCTTCAACCTCGGCCATCAGATCGCCACCATCAAACACGGCGAGTGCATCCATCGGCTGCATTTCACCCGCGCCGATGTGAGTTTCCAGGACGCGGAAGCCTGCAATCGATTCAGCGTCATCGGGCATGTCTGCCAACCGGTCGTATGTGACATTCAAACGACTGCCGTAGTACGCCAGGGGGGCCATTGCCATCACAATTACAACGATGGTCAAGAGGGGGCGCGAACTCACAAGCTGGGAGGTTCGTTTATACAATGCGCCACTGGCACGGTGCTGTGCCCGGCGCGGCCAGAAGGTGCGCTGTCCGAGCAGGCCCAACAATGCAGGAGTCAGGGTCAATCCGGCGAGCAGACTCACGATCACGCCGACGGCCAGTGTTGGGCCGGTGCCATTGAACAGGCCAAGTTGCGCAAACGCCATCGCCATAAACCCGGTGATCACCGTACCAGCGCTGCTTGAAATCGACTCACCGACGCGGTGAACGGTGTGTCTCACCGATAGGTGCGGGTCCGAATTATCAGCCATTTCTTCACGGAAGCGGCTGATCAGAAACAGGCAGTAATCAGTTCCTGCGCCATACATCACCACGATCAGCATCATTGTTGCAGTATCCGAAACCTTAATGATACTCTGCGCCAGCCAGGCGACGATCCCGCGTGTGATCACAAATGCGATAGTGACGACGAACAGCGGCAGCAGAGGGCTGACAGGCGAGCGGTAGATGATCAACAGCGTTAGAGCCACCAGGACCAGCGTGACATAGATCGTGCGGTCTACACTCGTCGAGAGAGTATCTTCGAATTCCCGTTCGATGGCTGCTTCCCCTGTGCGGTAAACGGTCAAGCCAACGGGGGCATCGTCCAGGTGTTTGGCAATAGTGTCGAGCGCTACGGCTATTTCATCGTCCGGGGCATCCAGCGTGAGGAAGATCATCGCCACTTGTTCATCTTCCGCGATCAACCGGCTTGCGGCTTCAGGATTCAGTGTGGGCGAGATTATATTTGTAACTTGCGGGGGGGTGTCTGGTCCAGCCAGCCATTCGCTGACGCTCCCGATAAAGGCAAGGTTTTCAGAGCTGGTGATCTTGCCATCTGGTCCAGCATCAAACACCAGGACCGCTGTCAACCCTTTCGTGAAATCAGGAAAATTCTTCTCGATACGCTGCTGCGCTACCACCGAGGAAGCATCACTCGGCAAAAAATCACCTTCTTCATTGCTGGTAATATCGTTAAGGTTAGGAGCCAATAGGGTGATCGCGACTGCCGCTGCGATCCACCCAGCTAAGACCCATACCCGGTAACGATCTACGAAACGTCCAATGAATGCAAACATAACCGTCAATGCTCCTGTGTTATGATAAAAATGTCCAGCGGGGGATACTGCTCAAGTGAAGCAGGTTTTGACAAGGTTGTAGATCTCATGACATGCCGATCTCTCCTCTCGTGGAAGTTATTTATCCCCATCGTACAGAAGTTATCTGAAGAAAATGTCAAGATAATCTCGAGAGTTTCTGGTTATTTGAGGCAGGGCATTTTTCGAAGAGGGAGGATTTGAGGAAGGACGTGTAAAGTGACCCCCAAAGTCAAGACCAAAAGTTGGACAAAATAAGGTGGATCATCGATTCCCCTTGAGTCCGATATGCTTG
>DATAMF010000514.1:0-2012 GCA_036260665.1 Aggregatilineaceae bacterium
AGCACGATCAGCAGCAGGAGGCCATCAGCGCGGGTCAGATGCGCTAAGGCGGACAGCCCGCCCCCCAGAGCATACCAGCGCCAATCCCCTACCACCCGGCCTTTGCCGATGGCGACCAAAGCAGCGGCCCCGACCAATCCATACAGGGCAAAGGTGTCCGTCGTGGTCCAGAACGGGGTGTAGAAACCGCTGAACAGGACCAGCAGCGCGGCAAGCCAAGCATAACGACGAGTGTGTCCGACTGCGCCGCCCAGCCAAAACACCAGCGTAACCAACCCGGCAAAACACAGCACAGCGGGAATCTGAGCCGCGCCAAAGTTCGCCCCAAAGACCGCCATAGTGACCGCTGCCAGCAAAGACTCCAGCGGCATCCAGTAAGCGTGACTTGGACCGAGCAACCGATCCGGGGCATTGAGGTAGGTCCACAGGTAAGGATCGGTCAGGCCATCGCCCTGCACCAGCCGCTGCCCGGCATTAAAATAATAATAAGCGTCGGTGTAGCCCGGCTGATCAATCAGCAGGGCCAGGAAAGTTCCCCAAACTGCCGCCAATAAAAAAACGATGAGATAAGTTCTCACTGTTCGCCTCTTGCGAATTCGTCACCTGTTTCAACTAGCAGCACAATGATGCCATTAAATTCTTTTTGCGCGCTGCTCACGACTCCTGCCCGGTGATCGCGGATCCAGCCGTAGAGCGGGGAATCGTGTTTAGCGAAGGGATCAAAGGCAGGGGCAACACCCTGGCGGTGAACATCGGCTACCGGATTGCGATAAATCACCCAGACGCGCTGCACAGGCTGATCAAACTGTTCCTGTATATCGGCATCGAGCAGCCATGCCCGCTCCATATCCACACTGTCAAAATAACGGGTGAAGGCAATCAGATCAACGGGCATTTCAA
Organism: Aggregatilineaceae bacterium; assembly: GCA_036260665.1. Lineage (GTDB taxonomy): Bacteria > Chloroflexota > Anaerolineae > Aggregatilineales > Aggregatilineaceae > DATAMF01. The sequence goes on from DATAMF010000514.1 coordinate 901, forward strand.
AGAGCAGGGCATCACCGGGCTGCTGTTCTTCCGTCACATAAGCGGCGGCGGAACGCCAATCCTGAACATGATTTTCGTCCCGATTGAGGGTTACAAACACATTCAACAAATTCACAATGATGAAGATCGCCGCTAGAACGGTTCCTAAGCCCTTACGGATGCGAGATAAGCGCTGCCACCCGACCAGTATCAGTAGCAAGATAGCGGGAAGCACGACGACAAAATAACGATCCACGTAGAGAGAGCGGAGAGCTACTGAGAGCACAAATACCAGCACAAGAGGCGCGACCATCAGCCAGAACCAGAAAAGGTTGATGTGGTTGGTCCGGCGATTTTGCAGCGCGTCGTAAATTCCCACAGCAAGGCCAATTACCGCAGCCACCAAGCCAAAGGGTACATACCAACGTATAGAGCCATCCAGCCGGACGCCACCATCGTAACCAACCGTCATATCCCATAGGGTCTGGATCGGGTCTTTCCAGGAAGGCTTCGGAATCCAGCCAATACCAATAGACAGAACTTCCTGCTGAGACAGCAGAATCATCCAGACCAGTAGCGGAAGAACGGCGATCATCTGGGCCACCATCCAGCGCCGGAAAAAGCGGCGTTTTCGACTCAACAAAAACGAAAACAGCACATACTGAGCCAAAGGATTAGCCGCCGCAAAGTAGTGGGTCATATAGGCTGCCATGCTGCTCAGCACAAAGAGAGTCCAAACGCGCCGATTCCGATCATTGCGCAGCAGAACCAGGAAATAATAGGAGGCCAGCAGCGAAAAAATAAACAGGAGGGAATAGTAACGGGCTGTACGCGAGAGCCAGATAAAATATGGGTTAAAGGCAAACAGCGCGCCCGCTAACAACGCAAAGTTGTAGTCTTTGTAAAGCCGGAGCGCAACCAGCATGACGAGGGCAACGCCGATTATCCCAAACAGAACACTTGGCAAGCGCAGCAAAAAATCCGTGTCACGTGGAAAAAGGTGCAGAATCAAAAAGTAGACTGGCGTCTGGTTGCCCAATTCAAGGGTACGAACAATGGTTTGATGGATAGAACCCTCGGTGGAAAGCTGTGTCCATACCTCGTCTATCCACAAACTAGCCGTGCCAAGCTGC
>DATAMF010000524.1:0-16157 GCA_036260665.1 Aggregatilineaceae bacterium
AGTCGATCTTCGCCGTTAAGGTTGTTAAGGCTGTTAAAGCCGTTAAGGAGGTGGTTATAGCCAAACAGGACAAAACGCCAAGCGCCGCGTACCCCCGTGCAAAGGCATACGCGGCACATTGAGAGAGACAGAGTGGCGTCTCCGGGGCCAATTATACAGAACTTCCCGGCGGCGTACACTCCGAGTGAAAATTGGTAACATCACAAGGAGCTATAAAATGTCAAGTAAAATGAGATTGTTGTTTGTCCTCACCGTCACGGTGATCGCCCTCAGCCTCTTGGCGAACGTTGTGATCTTCCGGGCCTCCACTGCGCAAGCGCAAGGCTCTGGCAAAGTTCGCGTGGCAACCTGGGACAGCGGCGATGGCCTCGAACCTTGGAACAAAGTCGTTGAAGGTTTTGAAGCCGCCTACCCCGACATTGATGTCGAATTGGAAGCCATTCCCCAGGAATACGGCACTAAGCTGCTGGCGAACATGGCCGCTGGCACTGGCCCCGATGTTTATCAGGTCGGTGATGGTGACGTCGCCAAGTTCGTCGCGCAGGGCATTGTCGAACCCCTCGATCCCTTCATCACGGGTGAGAACGGCTTCGATCTGACCGCCACCTTCTTCCCAGCGGTAGCTGCTTTCGGCCAGATCAACGGCGAAACCTACCTCCTGACCAAGGACTACAGCCCGCTGGTCCTCTTCTACAACAAAGACCTCTTCGACGACGCCGGTATTGAATACCCCACCGCCGAATGGACCTGGGACGATTTCCTCACCGCCGCCCAAGCCCTGACCAAAGACGGGCGCTGGGGCATTCAGCTTCCTAACGGCTGGGGTGACTGGCTCTGGGATCGTGGCATCTACCCCATTGTCGTCGAAAATGGTGGCCGTTTCATCAGCGAAGACGGTACAACGGTTGAAGGTGTTCTGAATAGCCCAGAGACAGTCGCGGCGGTTCAGTGGTATGTGGACCTGTTCCTGAAAGAAAAAGTGGCCCCCACCAATGCCGACGTAGCCTCCTTCTCTGGTGCCGATCTGTTCACCAGTGGTCAGGTTGCCATGCTCTGGACGGGCCGTTGGCCGCTGTCTGGCTACAAAGATATTGACGGCTTCAACTTTGGCACCATCGGCCTCCCGACGGGTCCGGCAAGCAAGGGTAACACCCTCTGCTGGTCTGGTTTCGCCATGAACTCCGCCAGCGAGAACAAAGAAGCGGCTTGGACCTTCATGAAGTACCTTGCCGCGGGTGAAGGTGCGGCGGCCTTCGCGGAATACGCCTTTACGGCGGTCCAGTCGGTGGCCGAAGCCCAGGGTCTGGCTGATGATGCATACGATGGCCCCATCGTAGCTGATTTGGAAAATGCCGTTCCGATCCCGGATTCCTACTCTCAGTACTATGGCGAATGTGTAGCGACTCCTTTCAAGGCGCACCTCGAAGAAGTCTTCCTGGCGGGTGCCTCCGTACAGGATGCCATGGACGCCGCTGCCGCCGAAGCACAGGAATGTTTGGACGGCAAGTAAGCCTCATCTCACAAAAGTGGAGCGGGTCGGTGAGCGGCCCGCTCCAATCTTAATACCGGAGGACGCCCCAATGGCTGCCAGTGCAGTGACGACTAAAAAACCATTTTGGACAGGTAAACGCCGGGAAAACATGTGGTTTTACCTGTTGGTTTCGCCTTGGATCATTGGTTTTCTGTTGTTTACCGTAGTCCCGATTCTCTACTCGATTTATATCAGTTTTACCGAATGGACCATGTTATCCTCCCCACATTGGGTCGGCTTTAAAAATTTTGAAGAAATGTATCACGATCCGGACATCAAACATTCCCTCTGGATCACCACCAAGTACAGCCTCATCAGTGTGCCGCTCCGTATGACAATTGCCCTGCTTTTGGCGATGCTGCTCAACGAAGTGACGAGGTTTGTCGGCCTCTTCCGTACTGCCTTCTATCTACCCAGCGTGGTCGCCAGTGTAGCAGTTGCCGTACTCTGGCAGTGGATTCTAAATCCCCGGTTTGGCCCCTTTAACGCCATGCTGCGCAAGGTCGGTCTTGAAGGCCCCAATTGGTTTAGCGACCCCAAATATGCATTGTACGCCTTGATCATCATGAGTTCCTGGGGAGTCGGGGGTGAAATGCTCATTTTTCTGGCGGGCCTCAAGGGTATCCCACGCATCCTCTATGAGGCTGCTGAAATCGACGGTGCCAACCGTTTCCAGCGTTTCCGCCGTGTCACCCTCCCCATGCTCAGCCCGACCATTTTCTTCAACTTGGTTATGGCGGTGATCGGTTCCTTCCAGACCTTCGACAGTGCTTTTGTGATCTCCACCGCCCGTGCGGGGGCAATCGGCTCTCCCCTGAAATCGACTCTCTTTTACATGTTGTATTTGTACCAATCGGCCTTTTCCAACCTCAGGATGGGCTACGCCTCGGCTATGGCTTGGCTGCTGTTCGTTGTGATCGTAGCCGTCACCTTCCTGATCAACTACAGCTCGAAAAAATGGGTCTTCTACGGGGATAGTTAACATGGGCGTTAAAGCGAAAACAACAACGCAATCGAATAGGGTCATCACCATCTGGCGCAATATTCGTCCGGGCAGAATTCTTTATACCCTGATCATCTATAGTGTGCTGATAGCGCTCAGTCTGCTGTTTCTGTTTCCCTTTGCCTGGATGATTCTGTCTGCTTTGAAATCCCAGTATCAAATCTATCTCTGGCCTCCCAAGTGGATCCCCGACCCGTTCATGTGGGAAAACTTCAAGGAAGTTTTTAACAATCCTTATCTACCATTTGATACCTTCATCAAGAACACGATGATCCTCGAAGTGGGCATAATCAGCGGGCGTTTAATCTCCTGCACCCTCATTGCCTATGCCTTTGCCCGCCTCGATGCGCCTGGCAAGAATGTTCTCTTCGGCATCCTGATGTTAACTCTGATGATCCCCAACGCCATCTTGCGTATTCCCACCTTCATTCTCTTTACCAAGTTTGGCTGGATCAACAGCTTCAAACCCCTGATCGTGCCGGCTTGGTTTGGTGAGGCTTACGCCATCTTCCTGATGCGCCAGTTCTTCAGGACCATCCCCAAAGAACTGGAAGAAGCAGCGCTCGTCGATGGCGCAAGTCGTCTGTCAATCATCTTCCGCATCATCGTACCCTTGAGCGTTCCCGTTTTGACCGTGATCGCCATTCTGAGCTTCAAAGACATTTGGAACGACTTTATGGGGCCGCTGCTTTACCTGAACGAAACCTCAAAATACACAGTGTCCATCGGCTTAGCCTATTTGAACGGCCAGTACGATGTCAAAATGAATCTGCTTATGGCCGCATCCGTCACCCTGATGCTGCCCACATTGATTTTGTTCTTCATTGCCCAGCGCGCCTTTGTTGAAGGTATTTCGATGACCGGGCTGAAAGGCTAGTATCCGTATGCAACTGCCACCGAATTACTATCACTGTTTTTTAGGGAATGGCCTGGATGCGGTACTGGTAGGTCCAACCGGGTCAATGGTGCCGGATAAAATCGCGGTTGATCGCTGTAATTGGTATAAATCCGACCGCTATTACCCGGAAGACAAGTTAGTTGAGGTGGCAGGCCGCTGGCCCATCGGCAAACCGCTCGAACACGCCCCCGAATCCGGCTGGTACGAGATCGCGCCGCTGGGTCGCACATGGTATCACATCGTTTATGAGGGACAGCCGCTTACGCTGCAAGCCAGCCAGCAGCGTTTTATCCCGCAGGAAGGAACCCTTTACACCACCCTGGATTATGGCCCTGTGAAAGGTGAGGCCGTAACCTGGCTTCACGCCAAGCAGTCAATCCTGATCGAACGTTACACCTTCGACCACCCCGTCGATTTCCAGGCCTGGATGGGGCCGGGCGTCTGGTTCGATGACGGCTGGGACACTGATCCTTTTCGCAGCGTGAATATAGGGCCTGATGTCGGCCATTATGATGTAGGCGAAACGCAGGGCATCCTGCTGCTTCGCCTCGATCCCCCCAGCGCTCAGCTTGGACAGAATGGCTTGGACCGTTCCATGACCGTTCACGCCCAACAAATCACCAAATATTTCGCCATCACCGACAACCGCCAGGGGCCGCTCGATCCATCCTTGATCGATGCCCAGATCGCGCGTGGATATGCCTCCCTCCGCGAGGAACATCTCGCCTTCTGGCACAGCTACTTCGCCGCCTCTCGCATCCAGATTCCCGACGAGCAGTTCCAGTATTTCTACGACGCCACCATGTATCACCTGAAAGCCATGCAGAGCCGCACATCCGGCGGCCTTCCGGTCAACAATCTTCGCCGCACCTGGTCTTCCCACATCTTCTGGGATTCCTACTATTTGCAGCATGTTTTGCTGGAAGCGAATCACCGTTATGAGGCTTTAGAAGGTTGTCGTTTTTTCCAGCGTACCATCGACCATGCCCGCCGCCATGCCCGCGAGGAATTTGGCTGTGATGGCCTCAAATGGGACTGGGAAATCACCCATGATGGTCGCAAAGCCTATGGCGTGCTGCTGCACCAGAAATTTCAGATTCACAACAACGCTTCCTATGCCAATCAGATTTGGGGTTATTATCTGGTCACGCAGGATGAAGCCATGCTGCGCGAGTTCTATCCCATTCTCGAAGGTTTGGCTCAGTTCTATCTGAATTGTATTGTGCAGGAAACCGAGCGCGGCTGGGAAATCGGCTATCAGGTTGGCGTCCACGAAAGTCCCATCAAAGTCCGCAACGACAGCACCAATCTGTCCGGCACCATAGTAATCCTCCGCCACTGCGCCACCGCCGCCCGCCTTCTGAATCTGGAAACCGACTTCACTCGTCGCTGCGCCGAAGTCGCGGATCACCTGCTCAAAACATTAGACACCCTCTATAACGGCAGGTTTTTCAAAGCCTCCGATGAGGGCGACCATCTCAGTATGGGGTCTATTGCTTCCATCTACCCCATGCAGGCCATCCCGTTCCATGATCCGCGCGCCCTCAGCACCGTTCAGGCTTACGTTGATGCCAATCAGCGTTTTGTGGTCGGCTACGATGGCAAAGATCGCGACTTTCCCTGGGCAACCGGCATCCTCGCCACCATTGTCGCCTGGCAGGGCAACGGCGAATTAGCTTGGCGCATCATCGACTCCACCCGCCCCACCATTTGCACTTTTGGCGGTATGACTGAAGTGATGGAAAATTACGAGTGGAATATGCAGTATTTCGGTACTGCGCAGGCCGCCGTGTGTACCGCTATCCACCAGTTGCTCCTTCAGTCCTCGACCGATAGCATTCACATCTTCCCAGCCTTGCCCGCCGCCTGGACCACCGTCGCCTTCGAGCATCTGCTGGCTGCTGGCCTGACCGTCTCCGCCACCCGGAACAGTCAATCCGTCGCCTGTGTGCTCAAAAACGAATCCCCCATAACGCTCAAACGTGACATCCGTTATGGTGATCAACTCAACGAAGTGATTATTGCCCCTGGTGAGGTCCGCCTCCTGGAGTGGGATTTATGACAACGGCGGTGGCGGATTCCCGTCAACGACTTCTGATCATGTTGGCCCTATCCCTTGTGTCGGGCACCGGGTTAGCATTTGAAATCACGCTGACGCGCATTTTTTCCCTGTTCTTCCAATATCACTATGCGTTTCTGGCCGTATCCCTCACCGTCTTCGGCCTGAGTCTCGGCGCAGCGTTCGCCCATTTTTTCCCCAAACCCACCATCAAAACCCTCATTCTCGTTCTGATAATCCTGGGCTTGGTTTTTCCCGTCGCTACCCTGTTTTTATCCCGCTACCCCTCCGCCGCATCCGTCGCGCCCCGTGCAGGGGTAGCGCTTATCCCGTTTATTCTGATCGGGCTGTTTGCTGCCCTCACCTTCGACCACTTTTCCGCCTACAGTGGCCTGCTCTATGCTGCCGACCTGATCGGCGCGGGAGTCGGCGTGCTGGCTGTTCTCCTGCTGCTCACCCTGTGGAGCACATTTAGTGTCGTTCTGTTCCTTGGTGTTTTGATTAGTGGAGTCGCCCTTGCCCTGGCCTTCACCACCATACGCCCAGATCGCCGCATGTGGGGCGCTGCCACTGCGGTCTGCGCCATTGGACTGATCCTCTTCGTAGGGAATCTTGCTTCCGGCTTTATCAATTTCCACCCGGCATGGCTCACGGGAGTCACCCGCGACAAAACCATGTTCCAGATTCTCGAAACTCCAGGCTCGGACCTCGTTTACACCACGTGGAGTCCCTTCGCCCAGGTGGATGTCGTCGAAACCGCCGATCCTTCTTCCAAATATGTCTTTTCTGATGGCGGCGCGGGCAGTTACATGCTTCGTTATGATAGCACCCTCGCCAGCATCCAATCTTGGCAGCAGACTATCGACTATCTACCCTTTTCCGTCGCCCCTACCACCGACACCCTGATCATCGGTGCAGGCGGCGGCAAAGATGTCGCCTTAGCCCTGCTTGCCGGATCACAGTCCATCACTGCCGTCGAAGTCAATCCCGCCGTCGTGACTGCCACCCGCCGCTACGCCGACTACAACGGCGGCATTCTGAACCTTCCCCCGGTGAATCTGATAGAAGGTGATGCCCGCGCTTTTGTCGAGCGCGACGATACCGGCTACGACCTGATCTATCTCAACTTGGTCTATACTCAGGCCGCCGGATCTGCGAGTCAGGCCCTTGTCGAAAACTATATTTTCACGTGGCAAGCGTTCCGTACTTACTTAGAGCGCTTGAAACCCGGCGGTATGATCGGCATCGTCTCCCACAACGCTCTTGAAGCCAGCCGCGCCGCCGTGACCGCCCTCCGCGCCTTTGACGACATGGGCATCCCGCCCGCCCAGGCACTTGATCACCTGCTCCTGTGGATGCGCCCCTCCGACGACGCCACCCTGCGCACCAGCGTGCTTCTCATAACCAAAGACCCCCTCACCCACACCATGATCGATACCGTTAGCGCCAACGCCCACACCCTCGGCATGCAGGGTCTTTATGTGCCCGGCGATTTTGAAGTGGCTTTCGAACCACTGCGGAATGGCATGTCCCTGGATGACTTCATAGCTGAAGATGGCGACTACGATCTGAGTCCCACCAGCGACGATAGCCCCTACTTTTTCCAGCTTGACTACGGTCTGCCGCGTCCCATCCAATCCGCCCTGGTAACAGCGATTTTCCTGGCACTCGGCCTGTCCATTTTCGCAATCCTCCTTCCCGACACCCGCACCGGCGGCCTGCTGCCCTGGCTCTCCATGACTGTCTACGCCGCCCTTATCGGCACCGCCTTTATGCTCGTCGAAATCCCGCTGATCCAGCGCTTCCAACTTGTTCTCGGTTATCCAACGCTGTCCTTGATAGCCGTTTTGGGCACTTTATTATTCGCCGGAGGTGTCGGTAGTCTGTTCAGCCAGCGCTGGACCACGGCCCGCCTTTCCCAGCGCGTGACGTTGGCAGGCCTGTGGATCGCAGCCGTATCGGTAATCTATCATTTCCTCCTGTCACCCCTTCTCGATGCCGTACTGGAACACCCCCTGGCCCTTCGCCTCCTGGCCGTGATCATCCTCACCGCATTGCTGGGCCTTCCAATGGGCATCCCCTTCCCTAGCTTGATGCGGGCAGCGGGTCGTTTCCGTCAGCGGATTGCGTTATTATGGGCAGTGAATGGGGTCTTCTCCGTCCTAGGATCAGTGTTGTCTGTTGTCATTTCGATGACCTGGGGTTTTAGCTGGGCCTTGTTACTCGGCGCGTGCCTCTACTTGGCGTTAGCCGGACTCGCGCGAACGATGGAGTTCAGTTAATCGTGTCTGACAAACTTCAGGATGAACTGTGGATCGTTTACTATCGAGCGGCTGACCTCATCCCGCTCAATCTACTCTGGTTTGTCGCCTCTCTCCCGCTGATTACCGCCATCCCCGCGCTGGGAGCCTTGTTTTATGCCACCAACCACATGGCGCACCGGGGCAGCAGCAGTTGGCGCGTTTTTATGGAGGGTTTCCGCCGCTGTTTTGGGCTGAGTTGGCGCTGGGGCTTGATGACTACGGTGATCCTGGGCATCCTGTTTTTTTTGCTGTGGTTTTATAGGGATATGGATTGGGCCTACCCTATTCGCCTCCTGATCACCGCCATCCTCGTCGCCTGGATCGACATCCAGCTGTTCACCTTCCCCCTGCTGCTCGAACAATCCGACCAACGTTTTCGTACTGCCCTCCGCAACAGCGGCGTGATCTTCATTCGCTGGCCGGGAATCGCTCTGGGCACTTCCTTATTGATTGCCTTGGTTGCCTTGCCCAGCATTTTCCTTTTCCCGCCAGCCTGGATTTTTCTATCCGCCAGCCTCTGCACCTACCTATCCAACCGTGCCGTCCTCCGGGCGATTAGCAAACTCAAAGCCGCAGGCTAGAAAAATGACCCAATTTGCTCCCATTCCCGCTCTCGTTTTCCAGCTTAATTCCGATCAATTCCGTGCCCTTCGTTTGGGCGATTCTCGTTTCTGGCTCCATCCCACCACCCCCTCCGGCCTTTTCACCGCCGTGATCAATGACACACCCTATACCGCTCTGAATCTCCCCTGCACCGAAGTTGAATCTTCATCCGAAGGTGAGGTTAAGTTGCTCACCGCCCATTTTTCCGCCCCCGCTTTCCAGGTCGCCTACCATGTTCACTGTTATCCCAACTCCTCGCTGGTCGAGTTTTACCAGACCATCCACAACACGAGTCCGGATGTCATCCACCTTTCGCGCCTGGATTCGCTCTCCTGGCACCTCCCGCCCGATACCTACGACCTGTTTTACTACACCAGCGATTGGGGCCAGGAATTTGAATCGATCCGCGCGCCCCTGTCCGGCGAAATAATTCTTGAAACCCGCTGTGGCCGCTCCTCCAAAGGCCACCATCCCTGGTTCGCTCTTTTTGATCCATCCGGCAGTGTACTGTCCACCGCTGTTGCGTGGTCTGGTAATTGGGTTTTCCGCTTTAATGCATTATCTGATGGCGGTTATCACCTCAGCGGCGGCTTGCACGATTGGGCTTTCGCCCAAGACCTGCGCCCCGGCCAATCGATGGACACTCCCCCCGTGATCTTGGTGCTGGGCCACGACCTCAATGCCGTCTCCCAACAGTATGCCCGTATTGGCCGCCGCTACTGGTATCCGCGCAATGAATTGTCCACACGTTTGCCCGTTGAGTGGAACCACTGGTTCAGCTACGAGGACACCGACATCAATGACGCCGTTTTTACCGCTAATGTGAGTGTAGCCGCGAGTTTAGGAGTCGAAGCCTGCGCCCTGGATGCAGGCTGGTTTGGCCCCACTGATCCGCAGGCCGCCTGGCACGACTATCGCGGTGATTGGTCCCTCGTCAATGAGATACGGTTTCCGCGCGGCATCCGCCCCCTGTCCGACGACACCCATGCCCACGCCATGTCGTTCGGCTTTTGGTGCGAAATCGAAGGCCTTGGCAAACATGCCGCCCTCATCTCCGACCATCCCGATTTTGTCGCCGCGCACCAGGACCAGTCGTTAGGCTACATCTGTTTCGCCAATCCCCGCGTCCAGGATTGGGCCTATGAAACCCTCTGCCGTCTGATCTCCACCTACAACTGCGATTGGATCAAACTCGATTTTAATGTGGACCCCGGTGCAGGCTGTACTCGCACCGATCACGGCCACGGCGCGTTAGATGGCCTTTATGAACACTACCAGGGCTACTACCGCACGCTAGATCGCCTTCGCCAGACCTATCCCCATGTCGTTTTCGAGAACTGTTCATCCGGCGGTCTGCGCATCGACCTGGGCATGCTCCGCCACACCCACATGACCTTTCTCAGCGATCCCGATTGGCCCGTCCACGATCTACAAATTTTCTGGGGCGCGACCACCATGCTCGCTCCCGATGTCTGCCTGCATTGGAGTTATTCCGAATGGCGCGGCGCTCACCCTCATCAGAATTTCGACCCGCGCGATCCCCATCTCCAGCCGCACCAACTCGACTATTACACCCGCATTTCGATGCTGGGCTGGTTCGGCCTCTGCCAAAAATTACCGCTCCTGCCCGTCTGGGTAAAAACCCGCTTGGCGACCCATATTCACATCTACCAGACTCACGTCCGCCGTTTTGTCCGCGAAGCCGACCTCTACCGCCTCACGGACCAACCCCGGCGCGATGGCAGCGGAGATCGGTGGTGTGCTTTCCAATACACCCTCCCCGGCGACGAGCATCTATTATTTGTCTTCCGTCTCCCCGGTGCAGAACCCACCCGCAGGATCCACCTCTTCGGCCTGCATCCGGATCGCCGCTATCATGTTACCGGCTTCGAAGGCGAAACCTACCCCGCCCTCACCGCTCCATCTGACATCACCTTCGCCGATCTTCCCGAAGAAAGCTCCGCTCTGCTGCACGTAATACCTTCATGACTCACCATCCAAGTTCACCACCGAAGTTCACCATCCACGACCATGACAACATCCAACATCCGTGTTATGCTGCTAGGTGAGTCAACGCACCTTTCCAACTCACCACCACGCTGTCGGCCAACTTTTTCACGTCGTGAAATACCGTTTCGCGTCGCCAATTTCAGCTATTTTCCCCTCAGCACGTCACCAAGGGGGGGAGGGGGTACACCGAATTTCTGAATTTTATATAAAAAAATTCACATCAGGATAGGGCAACAGGTAAACTATGTCTATTGACATGTAGTTGAGGTGCCTGACCACGAATGTCTCAATCTTCTGAACTTCTAAACCACATCCTGCGGCTTTCCGAGGATGCACGGGTGCGCGATGAGTCCGCTTTGTTACAGCTTAATGAGGCGTTGCACGATTTAGCCCGCACCATCGAATACCAGCAGCACGAGCGCCGCCAGCTTGAACGCATCACGGCGCACATCAATGCCGGGCTGACTCTCGAAGAAATCCTGGAAAACGTGTACGAAGACTTCCGCGAATTGATTCCCTATGAGCGCATCGGCTGTGCGCTTATTGACAACACTGATCAAACCGTGACAGCGCGTTGGGCGCGCTCCGATGGTCGTCCCATCCAGCTCCGTCGCGGCTATTCGATTCCGTTAGCCAACAGCAGCCTTGCCACCATCCTGCAAACCGGTCAACCTCGTATCCTCAACGATCTGCGCGCGTACTTGCGCGATAAGCCCCATTCCGAGTCCACCCAGTTGATTGTGGACGAAGGCTATCAATCCTCCCTCACTTGTCCGCTGATCGTCAACGGCATCCCGGTTGGATTTCTTTTCTTTTCCAGTGCCGAACCCTACACCTATGCCAAGGCCCACGTTGATGTTTTTTTGCAGATCGCGGCCCAACTATCAGTTATGGTCGAAAAAGGTCGTTTAGTCTCCGAATTAGCGTCTCAGAAAAATGCTATTGAGCGCCAAAACCGTCAGTTAGTCCAGCTCAACGACCAAAAAAACACCTTTTTAGGCATTGCCGCCCACGATTTACGCAGTCCGCTGGGCACCATCCAAATGGCGATCTCTTTTTTGCTCGATCCCCAATTTGATATGAATGAACATGAGCAGGCCGCCGTATTACAAGATATTGAAGGCCAGATCCAGCACATGCTCACCATGATCGATGATCTGCTGGATGTCGCCCAGATCGAGTCGGGCAAGCTCACCCTGACACAGGAACAGGTTGATCTGCCTGTGTTGTTAGCGACTGCGGTCACCCGCCACAACAACCTTGCCGCTTCCAAAGGCACCCAGGTGCTTCTCGATCCTGTCCCCAACGGCAGTACAATCGGTGATTCGATGCGTTTGCGTCAGGTGCTCGACAATCTGCTCTCGAATGCCGTCAAATATTCGCCCGCTGGAAGTCAGGTTGTTGTCAGTGCCGAAAAGTTAGCTGGATTCTGGCGCATTAGTGTTCGTGATCAGGGTCCAGGCATCAACCCGGAAGATCGCAAACGTCTATTTCAGGATTTTGCCCGTTTATCGGCGCGCCCCACCGGCGGCGAACGGAGCACCGGGCTTGGTCTGGCAATTTCTCGCCGCGTGGTCCATGCTCATGGGGGTCAGATCAGCGTTGATTCTGAACCGGGACATGGTTCTACATTTTGGTTTACGCTTCCCGAATGAGAGGTTACGATGTCCTTCGAAACACTTTGGCAAACCTATCGCCAGCGTGGTTATCCAGCGGTGTGCAGTATGGAGCTAATAAGTGCGCTGGACCATTTTTATCTCGCCCTGCTGGCTTTTGGTCAGAATGACCTTCCCCAGGCCTTACAATCGGCCCAATCCGCTGTCGCCCAACAGCCGAATAGCCCCGTTCTCCAGCACAGTGTGACGTACTTGAACCGCGTCGCCTCGCAGGGCAAAACGGGCGTTTACATCAGTGGTGATGCGTTTTCAGCTTTCATTCGTGGCGGTGGCAACGTTCAACTCTATCAAGCCATCAATGACGCCTTGCGCCGCATTTATCAGGAATATGAAACCCTAACCATCTTCGACATTGGTGTAGGTGATGGGCTGGCGTTGCTCCCCGCACTCACCAGCAACATCACACGTTTGGATATTCTCGAACCGTCCGAGGCCATGCTCACCCACACCGCCGCCGAGCTAAAACACTGGAACATTAATTTCCACGCTTATCAGAATACTATTCAACAGTTTATACAGTCGGGCACCGAAACGTGGGATGTCATCCAGGCCACCTGGAGTTTACAATCCATCCACCCCGATGAGCGCCCCGCCATCTTTGAATGGGCACACCAGCACGGCAAGCGTTTGTTGGTGGCCGAGTTTGACGTTCCTAACTATACCGAGCTGTACGAACCCGCGCGGGTTGAATTCATCCTGACCCGCTACGAAAAAGGTCTGGCCGAATATGACGACGATGGCGGTCTGGTTGCTCAGGGATTCCTCATGCCCGTCATGTTCGGCTACTTCGACCAGTCTGCCTCCCGCACCAACTACGAAGGCCCCATCGAATCCTGGGTGAACACCATCCAGGCCGCAGGCTTCCGCGACATCCGTGTCGAACCCCTCTACGCCTATTGGTGGGCCAACTCCCTGCTCATTGATGCGCGCATCTAAAAGCAACGAGGGCTGTCCTTTTTCTGCTCAGCCCTCGTTCCGCAAATCCCGAATAATCTGTTCGACCTCGGCGCGCTCCTCTTCGCATAATCCGTTGCACGCCCGGAGGAATTCTTCATAATCGGCAATCGCCAGCCGGAGATCGAACATTTTTTTGCGTACATCGGCCCGTTCATAATAAACAAATGCAAGCGTTGGCTCAATCTGTAACGCGTGGCTGTAGTCGGCTATCGCACCTCGCCAATCGGAATTAAAACGGCGTGCGCGTGCCCGGAAAACATAACACATGGCATCATCAGGGGTAATGGCGAGAGCATGGGTGTAGAGTGTGATCGCCCGTTCATAATCATATTCTTTGAACCGGGCATGTCCCCTCTTGACCAGGCCAGCGGCACTGTCGTCATACGTAGTTAACGACAAAACATGGCGCATAGGGTTATACTCCCAAATAACCAGATTTCTATTGTGTAAATTGGATTATCAGGGAATCAAATCAGGGGTGCAAGCATTTCTAATCAAGCACTAAACCTCTTCTCCTGCACGCGTGCTTTTTACCGTCACTACCGCCCCAGCGCGTAACGTGGAGTTAAATCAGGCGCGACATTCAGACATGCCGCCGTCAGATAAGCCAGCCACCACGCCCCGCTTTGAATATCGCTGAGGTGTGCAGTTTCCTGCCCCGTATGCGGATCAGTCATCGGCGGTCCCGACAACGCCAGAATGCGAGTCCACTGTCCCAGAATCATATCATCACTGCGTGACAGGTGTCCGGTATTGATCTGGACCGTTCCCGGACGCGCCCTATTCAGTCCATCAGCCAGATCAATCGCCAGCGTGTGATAGTTCGGTGGCACAATCGCCCCGCGTCCCCACCCCGACGCCGCGCTGTAGCTCACCCCCGCGCCCATCTGCGGCACCAGGCCCGGCCCTGCCGTTTGCGCATCCACCACCACGCACCCATACGTTGGCGGCGGAACCGCATGCATCAGCCGCGCGGCCCCGTGCCCAAAGAACGCTTCCGGCGGCCCTTCTTCTTGATCGGTGAATACGAACAGACAGCGCCGATCTTTCAACACCGCTTCAACTTGACATAATGCCGCCGCCGCCAGCAGTGCCATCAGTGTCCCCAGGCTGTTATCCAACCCCGTACCAATAACTACATCCCCGTCACACACCGGCGTGACATCCATCACAACGGTATCCTGCCACGCCAGTTGGCCCTTTGCAGCTTCGAAGCGCAGCGTATTATTGCCCTTGTGATAAGCGATCACACCCTGCGCCCCGACAACCAGCCGCCCTTTCTCAAACCGCAGCGCTTTTGCCGTCACGCGATAATCATCCGTTGGGAATCGTATTGCGCAGATAGGGAACAGGCTCCCATCCTCAATTGATTTGAACCGAAAGGAAGGCCG
Source organism: Aggregatilineaceae bacterium (assembly GCA_036260665.1). Taxonomy (GTDB): domain Bacteria; phylum Chloroflexota; class Anaerolineae; order Aggregatilineales; family Aggregatilineaceae; genus DATAMF01. The sequence goes on from DATAMF010000524.1 coordinate 14,432, forward strand.
GTCCATGTGCGCCACCACAATCACATCTGCGGCTGCTTTATCCGCGCCCAGCCAGATCGCCGTGTTGCCTGTAGACCCAAGCTGCGATATGACGTGTTCTCGCAATCCCAGCCCATCCGCCAGCACGGCAATATCATCCCCAATTCCACCCAGCAAGTTCGCGCCCCCACTGGGAGCATTCGCTTCCAGCAGGCGCTTCAACATGGCCCAGACATCCAGTTTCGTCTGTTGTTTGAGCGCGTCGCTCAAACCGGGCAGTGTGCGATTCAAAATTTCATAGGGCATGGGTATCCTCTTTTATAAATTCAAGGATCGCAGTCGGTAAACATCGCGTAGCATAAATTAAATCGTCAAGATGCACCATTTCCACAGGTGAATGTTTGCTCCGCATCGGCAGACCTAGCATCACGCTTGGAATCCCCAACCATGTCGCAACCCGCGCATCACTGCTCAACCCCCGCACGGCGTCCTGTTGATAGGGCAAGTCCAATTCCTCCATCACCTGCTGGAGTCGCGCATACAGCCCAGGATGTGCATGCCACCCATTCAGCCCGCTGACATACAAAAACGACATCAGCACCGGACCGCCGCCCAGTTGCACCGCCCCATACGAGCGCGTTTCCGGTGTGTCATAACTCACCGTACCGTCCACAAACACCGCCACATCGGGATCAATCTCCCGCAGCGCATTCATCGCGCCTGCGCAGGTCGTTTCTTCTTGCACCGTCCCAACCAGATACACCGTTGTATCGGGTTGCGGTGTCAATATCCGCGCCAGTTCGACCAACACCGCGCACCCCGCCCGGTTATCGAGTGACGGCGCACAAAACAGGCCTTCCCCCAACCGGACGACCTGCGGCGCATAACGTATCGGTGTTGTAATTTTTATCTCTGGAAGTTGGGCCGGATCGACTTGAACATACACATCATCAATGGAGGCCATTTCGTCCCCTGCCCGTGCCAGATGTTGCGCCCGGACGCCGATCACCCCTGGAACATCCAGCGTTTCGCCGTCCCCGATTCGCACCGCTGCCCCCGGCAGCGCCTTCATATTCACGCCGCCCACTGCCACCACGCCCAGCGTGCCATCGCTATTGATTCGCTTAACCATCAAGCCGACACTATCCATATGCGCCAGCACAGCAGTTTTATAGAGCGCCTTTTCCGGCCCAAACCGCGCGATCACATTCCCGACGTCATCAGCCCAAACCTGATCAGCACGCTCAGCCCACACGCTCGCCAGATAACGGCGTACTGCTTTTTCATGCCCGGAAATTCCCGCTAATGCCGTCAGGTCGCACAGAACAGTGTCGAATTGTGCCCGTTCCAAATCCTACCCTCCCAGCATGTCGCAGTACATCCGGTATACGCCTTCAATATCGAGCCGCTTCACAATCTGCACGTTCGGAGCATTGCCCAGCCGTCCCAGGTGATCGATTACCGTCTGCCCGCGTGTTTGAGTTCCCATCAGTTCGACAGTCACATAACGCGGTTCACATTCCAGAATCAAATTCGGGTCCAGCGTCACCGCCATCGCCAGCGGATCCGGCAGCAGATACCCCATCCGTTCCGCGATGCCGCGCAAAAATTGAGCGGTGGTTCCCGTCGTTGCGTGGAAGAATCCCGCCATATCCGACTTGATTGCACACAGTTGGTCATACTGCGCCCAGCTAAACGGGTGTTCCAGTGTCGTTTCCCATGACAGCATCACCGATTCAGGGAACGC
>DATAMF010000535.1:0-2449 GCA_036260665.1 Aggregatilineaceae bacterium
TGGATTTTTCCCCCTGGCAGCGCGATATTTTCACAGAATATAGACAAAACAACCCTCGTCCGTCTACCATTTCTTGAAAACGAAAAATACCGCCAGCAGGATGCAGAAAAATCCCGCAATGTAGTTCCACTTTAACGGCTCTTTTAAGTAGAGCACAGAGAACACACCAAACACGATCAGAGTCACGACCTCTTGGAAGATTTTCAACTGCGCCGTTGAGAAGCGTTGACTGCCCAGGCGATTCGCGGGGACTTGAAAACAGTATTCAACAAAGGCAATCGACCAACTCACAAAAATGGCCTGCCACAGCGGGATATCCTTGTGTTTGAGATGTCCGTACCAGGCAAACGTCATGAACACGTTGGAGATCGTGAGGAGAACAAGCGTAAACACGGTGAAGCACCTTTCTGGATGGAACGATGTTAGCAAGAATGGGGGTCTCAAAGCGGAGGCTCACCGGGGCGACATGATACCACAGCCCTTACTCCCTATCCAGCCTCTTTTCCCACCGTTTACCCTCTTCTGCCCCAGACCTCCCCCCCCGACTAGCGGCCTATTCGCTCAAGGCCCCATTCTGCACTATACTCTCGCGCAGAAGTAATTGTTCTTTTTGGGGTATGAAGGGGACGGATATCCCCTGGAAATATTAGAAAAACAGTCATGCCGGATAAAGGGCGATACGTGCCAAATAAGGGAACGTCCCTGTTCTTTTTGGGGTATGAAGGGGATCTCCCCTGGAAATAAATATTAACTTAAACAAAAAACACGGAATTGGGGTGAAGGACCAACTGTGGAGAACGAACAGGCTGTAACAGTTTTGGTGATTGATGATGGGCGCGATAATCGGGAATTCATTGTCGAATACATTCTGAAACCGAACGGTTATGCCACAATGGTCGCCCGGGATGGCGCGGAAGGTTTGGAGATGGTGCGTCAGTACCATCCCGACGTAATCCTGTTAGATCTGCAAATGCCGCGTATGAACGGGATGCAGTTCCTCGAAGCCCTCAAAGCGGAAGGGTGGGATATCCCGGTGATCCTCATGACCTTTCATGGGTCCGAAGAGATCGCCGTCGAAGTCTTCCGTAAAGGGGTGCGTGATTACGTCAAGAAGCCCTATACCATCGAGGAAATGCTGGACGCCCTCAGCCGTTGTTTGGGTGAAGTCCGCCTCCGCCGCGAAAAAGATGCCCTCACCGAGCGCCTGCTTCATGCCAATTCCAACCTGAACCGCCGTATTCGGGAACTCAACGCCCTCTATCAGATCGGCAAAAGTGTCACCGCCCTCATGGGCATGGATCAACTGTTGGTGCGCATCGTGGATGCCGCGACCCAGGTCATCGGCGCGGAACAGGGCAGCTTGCTCCTGCTCGAAGGCGATCAACTGGTTTGCCGCGCCTCCAAACTGCACGGCGAAAATTCCGCCCGCCCGGTGAACGATGTCAGCAGTGATCGGATCGCGTGGTACGCGGTTAAGAGTCAGCAGCCCGTCGTGCTCTCCCCCGAAGAACTGGTCCAGCGCCGCCTTCAGAATCCCATGCTTCCGGCAGCGGTAGCCTGTGTTCCCTTGCAGGTCGGCGGGCGCGTCGTCGGCGTCCTCAGTGTGGAAAACGTCCAGTCCGATGCCCGCGCCTTCAGCCAGCAGGATGGCGCGATGCTCAGTGCCCTCGGTGATTATGCCGCCATCGCTATCGAAAACGCGCGTATCTACGCCGCTCTCGAAGAGATGACCACCCGCGAGAAACAGACGATCCGCAGCGCTTTTGAGCGCTATGTCGCCCCCTCTGTGGTTGAGCGTGTGCTCCAGAGTCCGGGTGCAATGGCAGTGGGTGGGACGCGCAAAATCGTGAGCGTCGTATTTGCCGATATCCGGGGCTTCACCACCTTCAGCGAACAGGCCCCGCCCGAAGAAGTCGTCAAACTGCTCAACGAATATTTCAGCCTCGCCACCGAGATTATCTTCACCCGTGAAGGGACGCTCGATAAATTCCTCGGTGATGCGGTCATGGCTTTCTTTAATGCGCCGGAGGATCAGCCGGATCACGCCTTCCGTGCTATCGATGCCGCCCTGGCCTTGCAGCGCGCCGTTTCCGAGCGCAACGCCCGCCTGAGTCACGAAGGCGGACTCCGTTTTGGCATCGGTGTCCATTTGGGCGAAGCTGTCGTCGGCAACATTGGCACGATCCGCGCCATGAACTACACGGCGATTGGGGATACGGTGAACATTGCCAAGCGCCTGCAAGAACAGGCCCAACCCGGCGAAGTGTTGATCTCATCGCAGATTTATAAAGCCCTGCGGAACACCGTTGAAGTCGAAGAGGTTGGAGAAATGAGCATCAAGGGGCGGCAGAGTTCGGTGTTAGTATATCGCCTATTGAGTCTGGCTTAGTTACCGGATCGTTCCATCAACCACTAACGCCAGGGGCAGATACGCTGCCCCTGTTTTCTC
>DATAMF010000556.1:0-30064 GCA_036260665.1 Aggregatilineaceae bacterium
CCATCCATCGCCGCCGCGTGGTAGTGCGGAGAACTGATCTTCGCCCAAATCGGTTCCGCTGTGACTCGTCCCACTGCCTCGTCCAGTGATACCCGCTCCCCCCCGATCGGGCCGACTTTCCCGCTGGCTTGGAGCGCCGCCCACAGCTGCGCTTGAGCTTCTTCCATCGGAATATCTTCTAGGTAAATGTTTCGCTCACTCATAAAATCACCTCGCCCCAAACACCTTCCCGCAGTCCGGTGACGTTCAGCGGTATTTTAAGCAGCCCGTCCGCGCCCACCAGCGTAAAAATGAGGTTACTTTTCCCAAATATCGGTTCTGCCCATTGTTCTCCATCCCCATTCCGCTCGATCAAACGCACCGGAACATAATCTTCTCGTCCTGCCGCTGATGGTACATTAACCGTAACCCGCGCCGCGACCTTGGTTTGAATTGCCATCGGCGTGCCCATCAGATGCGCCAGGGCTGGAACACCAAACAGCCGGAACATCACAAACGCCGACACCGGATTCCCCGGTAATCCAATAACTGGTTTCCCGTCCACAACGGCCAGAATCGTCGGTTTTCCTGGTCGGGCCGCCACCCCATGCACCACCACGCCCGGTTTTCCCAGTTGGTTAATCACTTGTGCCGTCATATCCCGTGCGCTGACACTGCTGCCTGCTGTGACCACTAACATATCCGCTGTGGGCAGTGCCTTTTCTAATGCCTTGAATAATTCCATCGCATCATCTGGCACAATGCCCATGATTTCGGCTTCTGCGCCCGCACATAAGGCCTGGATTGTACTGCTGTTGATGTCCCGTATTTGTCCCAGTTTAAGTTTTTCAGCCAAGGGGTGAACCAGTTCGTCTCCTGTCGAAAATATACATACCCGTGGACGTTTGACCACCGGCACATGCTCATTCCATCCGACTGCCAGCATCGCCCCAATATCCTGCGCTTTGATGCGGTGTCTTGCGGGCAGTATGGGCGAATTGGGTGTTACATCTTCCCCGATTTGAAGCACATTTTCCCCTGGAGCCGCTGCTTTGAGTACTTCGATCTCTCGTTCATCAATCGGTTGGGTATGTTCCACCATCACCACCGCATCCGCCCCTCTCGGAATCATCCCGCCCGTATGGATTAGTGCAGCTTCCCCTTTTTGAACCGTGATCTCGGCTTCCTTACCCATCAATATTTCGCCCACCACCCGCAGATATGTGGGCAGCGAATCCGATGCGCCATAGGTGCTGTTGGCTTGCACCGCATAGCCATCCACCATCGACCGTTGGAACGCAGGCAGTGCCTCTGCACTGTGAATTACGTCAGCCGTGACCCGTCCTAGCGTTTCATGCGTGGGTATGTACTCGACTTCGACCTGGTGTGTAATTTGTGAAAACCAGCGCTGCCGCGCTTGATCGGGTGGTTGCACTTCAAAAAATTCAGTCATTGGTTGGTCCTTGATCAAAAGTGGCGTTGCTAAAATCAACGCCACCCATATTTTTGTTTGGAGTAGAAGGTCGTTAAGCGGCCAGCAATGCCAGCAGCGCGCCAATATTAAGCACCGCCAAAATCAGAACACCGCCCAACAGCATCAGACTTCGCCCCCCTACACCGCTGGCTTTCGCCTCAATATCTTTGGGAATGTATTGGAAGTAGGCTTCATCTTTGCTGGCGCTGCTCTTTTTCGATGTTCCCAATGCGGGAGACGCGATTTCGAGATCGAGATCACCAAAATCAACCTCAAAATCCTTGGCGTCATCTTCCTCGTCAAAATCGAACCGCATTGGCTCTTCTTCTTCGACCTCCAAACCCTCAAATGAGGAGCTGGTAGCGGCTCGCAGGCTGTCTATTCCAAAATCGTTGCCGCGTGCCCCCCGTGAAGGGGCACTGGAATCGAATGAATCCGCCCCGCCAAAGGGATCATTGGCAGCGAATGAATCACTTGACGCGAATGGATCATTTGAACCAAAGGGTTCGGGTGTCAAAAAGGATGGGCTTTCGGCAGGTTCATCTTCCGTGACACTGCCAAACGGATTAGAGTCATTGCCCCACGCCGATGCCGACTCGCTGTTGAAAAGATCGTCGCCAAATCCTGACGGCGCGCTGGGTTGGCTGGCTGGTGTTCCAAACCCGCTCGTTTCATCGACCATAAACGACGTGTCGCCAAAAGTGTCATCCATGATGAACGGCGATGCGCTGGCGGCAGGTTCAGCCGGTGCTGGAGCTTGTCCGCCCGGTAGATTGAGGCCGCGTAACCACTCATCGTATTCATTCGATGACGGCAAATCGACTTGTTTCCCGCTCCCATACGCGGCTGGACCCTCACGTGCCCAGTCAACGCTGCTGGTTGATCCAAATGGGTCCGGTGTTGACTCCACCGCTTTGTCAAGGCTAAAGGATGCCCAGTCTCCACCCGCTGGTTCGGCAGATGCTGGTGGTTGGGGAGCGGCTGGCCGCGCAGCAAACCCCGCGTCCCATCCGGTCGATTGGAGTAATTGATCCCCCGAAAACGATTCAAACTCCGCGCCAATAGGACCAGAACCAGACGGCGGTGCAGCCGGTTTCGCTGGACTGGCAGCCAGTTTTTGCTCGACGCTCGCCAAGCCTTTCCGTGCCCGTTCGTTGTTTGGGTTAATAGAGATGACGTTTTCGAGACATACTTTTTGCTCGTCAAGCGAATCCACTACCGCGCTTAACCACAACCAGGCTTGCTCATTATATTCATCTTGATCAACCGCCTTCATCAGCAGATCGCGCGCTTCTGCCTTGCGATTAGCTTTGTAGGCAGTAATCGCTTGTTGTACCAGCGAATCGACCATGGCCGCTCGTCCTTAGTATTCCAATTTTGAAATTATCATATCACAAACCTAGAACAACCCCATAACCCGTCCATTTTCATCAATATCGATGTTCATAAAAGCAGGGTTGGTTGGCAAACCGGGCATCGTACTCATCGTACCAAGCAGCGGATACACGAATCCTGCGCCCGCGCTCACTCGTACTTCTCGGACAGGCACTGTAAATCCCGTTGGCACGCCCTTGAGTTCAGGATCATGACTCAGGCTGAGATGTGTTTTTGCCATACAAATCGGCAGTTGTCCGAACCCTGCTGCCTCATATTGTTCGATCTGCTTTTCTGCGAGTGGTTCGTAACTGACCCCATCTGCACCATAAACTTCTCGTGCGATGGTTTCAATTTTTACCTTGATCGGCTGGTTCACATCATACAAAAACTGGAAGTGGTTTGGTTGTTCGCATGCCGCAACCACCGCCTCTGCTAGTTCAATAGCTCCGTCGCCTCCGCGCGCAAAGTGATCGGACATTTCAACCGCTTCCGCACCTGCCTGTTGCGCGATTTGTTTAACCAAACTTATTTCCGTGTCCGTATCCGTACCAAAACGGTTCACCGCAACCACCACCGGAATCCCAAACTTCCGCGCGATCTCAATATGTTTCGCCAGATTCGCCCCGCCCGCTTCCAGCAGTTCCAGATTCTCGCTGGTATAAGCCGTATCCAGCTTTGCGCCTGCGGTCACCTTTGGCCCGCCGCCATGCATCTTCAGCGCCCGGATCGTGGCGACTAACACAACCGCATTCGGCACCAATCCCGAATACCGGCATTTGATATTAAAGAATTTCTCCATGCCAATATCGGCCCCGAATCCGCTTTCCGTAACTACATAATCGCCCAATCGTAGCGCAATCTGATCCGCCAGAATGCTGCTGTTGCCATGCGCGATGTTGGCGAATGGCCCGGCATGGACAAAGGCTGGTTGTCCTTCCAGTGTTTGCAGCAGATTCGGCATAATCGCATCTTTCAGCAGTACCGTTACTGCCCCCGCCACACCCAGATCTTCGAGCGTGACCGGATTCCCGCTCCGGCTGTAACCAATCACCACACAGCTTACACGCCGCCGCAAATCCTGTAATCCTGTCGTCAGTGCCAGAATCGCCATCAGTTCGCTGGCAACAGCAATGTCAAACCCTGTGCTCCGTGGAAAGATCGGGCTGGGCGATCCATCCGCAAGTTCGTCATCATTTAGTCCAACTTGAATCGAGCGCAGGCTGCGATCACACACATCCACGACTCGATTCCAGATAATCGTCTCAGGATCAATGTCCAGTCGGCGTACGCCGCGCTTCGCCAAGGCTGCATCACTCTGTCGGCTTTCATGATACAGCCGGGTATCAATCGCCGCTGCCACCAGATTATGTGCGACCGTGATAGCATGAATGTCTCCGGTCAGATGGAGATTAAAATCCTCCATCGGGATCACTTGGCTGTACCCGCCGCCCGCCGCACCGCCTTTAATTCCAAATGTTGGCCCCATGCTCGGCTGCCGGATGCATGTGACAGCCCGGTGTCCTAACTTTCCGAGTGCTTGTGTCAACCCAATCGTAGTTGTCGTTTTACCTTCGCCCAGCGGCGTTGGGGTGATAGCAGTCACATCAACATATTTTCCCAGCGGGCGATCTTTGTATTTTTCCAGTACGCTCAAATGAACCTTGGCTTTAAATTTTCCATACAGGTCCAAATCATCCTGGCTTAGTCCCAAACTCTCGGCAATTTCCAATATGGGGCGTGCGACTGCCGACTGGGCGATTTCCAGATCGCTAGGCATTAAAGTCATTCTTGGTTCTCCATCTCATTTTCACGTAACACAATATTCCTTACTGTAGAATGAATAACGCTTGCTTACAAGTGATTACCACAATGCAGGCTCGTGCAAAAAATCACGCCCATCGAAAGCGGTGGGCGTGATCCGCAATACCAGTTTCGAATAACGCAGCTATTCGTTTAGGATTCCCATATCGATGGCTTCATCATAACCGACACGCTCTCCTTTGCCGCCTTCCATTTCTTTCAGCAGACTGCTCACCGCATCCGAATCAAACAGGCTGGCAGCTATATTCTCATCGATAGCTTGGCCGAAAAGCGCCTCTGCATCAAACTCGCCCAGGCTGTCTGGTGATATGGCATCAGCTTTATCAAACAAGGAAGAAAGTTCTTTGGTCTTCTTCTTTTCTTTTTTCGAGGGTGGCGGTTCAGGCGGAGGTGCCGCTTTGACTGGCTCTTTTACCTTGACCGGAGCGGGTTCTGGTTTACGTGTCGAGTACGCCGCATCACCGATCATCGAAATCATCTGATCCGCCGCGCGCCGCCCAAACATCATCACGGCTCCGAAAGCTGCCCGGTTGGAGCCTTCAAAAATCAGCCCCATAAAATAATGCAGCCCCAGTGACAGCCCAAAAACATCCAGCCGTTCGCCGTCATAATAATGCATCGTCCAGGCATCGCCGCCAATCAGGGGACTCATATCCGCCGAACGCGCAAACGCTGGCCCCAGAATCAGCGCCAGTTTTTCCCGGTCAATATACCCTGTTGCCCCTTCATCGATCAGCACCCGTCCGGTTCTGTCCGCTAGAATTACGCCCATCGCGCCCACATCTCGGATCAGCGATGAAACAACGCGGTGCAAATCATTCACGTTGATCGCTGGAACAGGACCAAGATCAACTTCATCTTTGGCGGGTGCTTGTTCATCTGCCACCGCTGCCGGACCATCCAGCGCCAGCCGCATCCCCCGCAGGAAGGGTTCAGCTACAGGCCGCGTAAAAATCTGGAATGGCGCATCAGGAAAACTCTCCAGTGCGTCGCCTTCTTCCGCCAAGACGATCACCGGAGTGCCCAGCGATTCATGGGCAATATTCGTTGCCAACTCGACCCCGTTTGTCCCACTATCCATACGATAAGCGGTGACAACCAGGGCAATGTTCGAATTTTGGACTTCTTCTAATGCATCCTCGGCAGTCGGAACTTCAATCAGGATGTGCGCGCGATTCAGCAGAGTGAGTGCGCCGCGCACAATACGGGTAACACCATGAGCTGCATCAACTGTTACAATTCGGGGAACCGAAGACATGGCCGGATACCTTGAAATAAATGTACAACAATAGATTTTGCTTTAAGCTGTACTGCGTATCTCTATATCGTAACCCATTTACGCCACGCTGCAACTAGGTTTATAGTAATCCTGAACTGAAAAAAGCGAAAATCATGAAAATTTCACAATTTCTCTTCCCCATATCGGTCATAATATTAAAGGGTGAGTCGCTAACGAGGCATTTGAAGACGCCGCCTAGGACAAGTTGACTCAGCTTTGCGCTTATGCTATTATGCAGGCGTCTCGCAAACGAAAGGAGCGCGATACATGGCAAAATCGCGGACAGAATTAATGGTTGATCGTCTACGCGATCTTCAGGCGGGCACACCAGATATAGAAGCTTCTGCGGTAGTCAGTGTAGATGGGTTAATTATGGCCTCGTCTTTGCCTGCGGGTGTGGAAGAAGATCGGGTGTCGGCTATGTCCGCAGCTATGTTATCCCTCGGTGAACGTATCGCTGGCGAATTGGGGCGTGGGGGCCTCGATCAGGTTTATATTCGTGGCGACAGCGGCTTTGTGATTTTGATGTCGGTTGGTGAAGAAGCCGTGTTAACCGCCCTCGTGCGTGAAAGCGCCAAGCTGGGGTTGGTCTTTTTGGATATGCGACGTGCGGCAGATGATCTACAGAAGTTGGTCTAATCAACAGTTATTCAACACCCGTAGAACCTAGTGGCGACGGGGAGGAGGCGGCCACCGCCTTAACCTCCCCGTCGCTTTTTATATGTGTTTTTGTGTATTTTCGTATGGCGTATTTGATACATGATCAGTGTATCAGTGTCAGTGAATGGAGAGTGTAACAACATGCCGAAGTATATCTTCTGCACAGGTGGGGTCGTGAGTTCGGTTGGCAAAGGCGTAACGGCAGCGGCCATTGGCCGTATTCTGAAGGCGCGCGGCATTAAGGTCGCCATCCAAAAACTCGACCCCTATTTGAATGTCGATCCGGGTACCATGAGTCCCTACCAGCATGGCGAAGTCTTCGTAACCGCCGACGGTGCCGAAACCGATCTTGACCTGGGCCACTATGAGCGTTTTGTGGACGAAAATTTAGACCGGACTTGTAACGTAACGGCGGGGCAGATTTATGCTGAGGTCATCGGCAAAGAACGTCGTGGTGATTATTTGGGTGGTACGATCCAGGTGATTCCTCACATCACAAATGAAATCAAACGCCGGATCGGTCTGGTCGGCCAGAAAACCGATGCCGACGTGGTGATTGTCGAAGTGGGCGGCACCGTCGGCGACATTGAAGGTCAGCCGTTCCTCGAAGCCATTCGCCAGCTCCGTATTGATGTAGGCCGCGACAACACGCTTTATGTGCATGTCACCTTCCTGCCTTATATCGGTGCCTCCCGTGAACTCAAAACCAAACCGACTCAGCACAGTGTTCGTGAACTGCGCGGCATCGGTATCCAGCCCCAGGTGATTATCCCCCGCACCGATTATCCAGTCGGCAAAGACATTGTCGGCAAAATTGCGCTGTTCTGCGATGTTGAACCGCGCGCGGTAATCCCACTCGAAACCACGAACAATATTTATGATGTTCCGCTGGCGCTGGAAGACGCCGGGTTAGGGGATTATATTGTCAATCACCTGCACCTACCCGCCAATCCCCCCCAACTGGATGAATGGCGTGCTCTCGTGGAGCAGATGCGTTGTGTGGGTGATCCGGTTCGTATTGCCATCGTGGGTAAGTATGTCGAACTCCACGATGCCTACATGAGCGTTAAAGAAGCCTTGAATCATGCGGCTGTTTCGCTGAATCGCAAACTCGAAGTGGAATGGCTCTATTCTGGTGACTTGGAAAAAGATAAAGGGTGGGATGTTCTCGAATCCGTAAGCGGGATTGTCGTTCCCGGCGGTTTCGGCTTCCGGGGTATTGAGGGTAAAATCCTGGCCGCCAAATTTGCGCGCACACGCCGGGTTCCCTATCTCGGTTTGTGCCTCGGCATGCAGGTCATGAGTGTCGAATTTGCGCGGAATGTCTTGGGTTTGGAAGACGCCAACAGCACCGAATTCGATAATAAGACCGATTACCCGATTATTGACCTGATGCCCGATCAGCACAGCGTAACCAACATGGGCGGCACCATGCGCCTCGGCGTCTATCCATGTGTGCTTGCCCCCAATTCTAAAGCCGCTGCTGCTTATCATGCTTCCCAGGTAGATGAGCGCCACCGCCACCGTTTTGAGTTCAATAATCAATACCGCGAAGCTTTTGAATCAGCAGGCGCAAATTTCAGCGGTCTGAGTCCCGATGGCCGCTTGGTCGAAATTCTGGAATATCGTGATCACCCCTTTATGGTGGGCAGCCAGTTCCACCCCGAATTTTTGAGCCGCCCCAATCGTCCGCATCCATTGTTCAGAGCGTTTATCCAGGCTGCAACCGAATCGGAGTAAAAAATGTCTCTCTCTGAATTCATTCAGGCCATGCCCAAAGTCGAGCTGCACGTTCATCTTGAGGGTACCGTGCAGCCCGCTACCCTTTTAGAGTTGGCGACCAAAAATGGGGTGAGTTTGCCCGCCGCCGATGTGGCGGGCCTCCGTTCATGGTATACCTTTCGGGATTTCGATCACTTCATCGAAATCTACTTCCAGATTTGCTCCTGCTTGTGTACCGCTGACGATCTCTCCCGTATCACCTACGAATATGGTCGCAGCATGGCGGAACAAAATATCCGTTATGCTGAAGTAACCTGGACTCCCTTTACTCATGTCAAAAAAGGGCTTTCCTATGAAGACGTGCTTGCCGGAATAAATGCCGGGCGTGCCCAGGCTAAGCGCGAATGGGGTGTTCGCATGCGCTGGATTCCCGACATCGTTCGTTGTAATCCCGAAACGGCTTCAACCGTCGTAGACTGGCTCACATCGTCCCTGTCCCAGGATGGCGGTGTTGTGGCGCTTGGTCTGGGCGGTCCCGAAGCAGGTTGGCCTCCTGAACCCTATGAATCAGCCTATGCCCAAGCCCTTGCCAAAGGGCTGCACAGCAATCCCCACGCCGGAGAATGTGCGGGGCCGGAGAGCGTCTGGGGAGCCATTCGCGCACTGCAAGCCGAGCGGCTTGGGCATGGTGTCCGCGCGATTGAAGACCCGGCGCTTGTGGCTTATTTAGCCGATCACCAGATTCCGCTTGAAGTGAATCCCACCAGTAATCTCTGCCTGGGTGTTTATCCATCCTACCAGGCCCATCCCCTGCGCACCCTTTTGGAAGCCGGTGTTTGTGTGACCATCAACACCGATGACCCGGCGTTATTCAACACCACCCTGAATCAGGAATATTTGCATGCCGTTCAGAACTGCGGCTTGACTCTGGATCAGCTTCAAACGGTGGCCCTCAATGCCGTCCGCTCGACTTATTTGCCAGAAAATGAGAAATTGGCGATGCTCAATATATTCGAGAACGAATACCAGCGTTTACGTTCGGATTGACGTTCTGAGTAAGGAGGACAGCGTTTATGGCAGTTGATCCGCGTGAAAATTTAGAGAAGTTCTGGGAGACGCTGTTGGGCCGTGACCCAGAAAAAATTCGAGCCTTATGGAAGGTTTTGGAAGCCCAAGAACAAGAATCTGTTCGCACTCATTTGGAGCGTATGGCCTTTGAAGATGGCTGGACCGTATCTCAACGCCTTTCTGCTCATACCGCTTTAGAAGCTATCAAAGATTAGCGTTTTAAGGATAAGCCAGGCTGACAAGCCTGGCTTATTGTCCGCTTCGGTAACGATCAATCTGTTCCACAATCTGAAGAAGTACTTGTCGCACGCTGGTTTTCTGGATTGCGACACAGGGCATCACCGTCACATCCCCCGGGTTAATTCGGCGGCGCAGTTCGGTTAAGCTGGTCGCGCCCGGCAGATCAGTTTTGTTTGCCGCCACTAAATACGGCACATCGTGAAAACTGGAAAATAGTTGGATCAAATCTGCCGCGTCCGGAAACGAAGGTGGATCCGTGCTGTCCACCAGCACAATAAACCCGTTCATTTCATGCGCCAGAATTTCCCACATAAAATCAAAGCGTGCCTGTCCGGGGGTGCCGTTCAGATGCAGAATTTTCCCGTCCAGTTCGACCCGACCATAATCCATCGCCACCGTGGTTTCGGCCTTGATTCCGCGATCCTCAGTGGTAATCTTGCGCTCGGTAGTCACCACAGCAATATCCGAAATAGTGCTGATAAATGCTGTCTTGCCAGAGTTAAAAGGCCCCGTGACGATGATTTTGTAGAGATTCGACACACACCCCTCCAGCGTTAATCCTTGTCGTGTTTGAAATCCATAAAACGGTAACCCACGCCGCGCTCCGTCAGGATGTACTTGGGATTAGCAGGATCTTCTTCGATTTTCTCTCGCAGGTAGTTGACATACAACCGCACGTAATGCGTCTCGTCTCGGTATTCATATCCCCATACTTTTGCCAGCAGTTGCTCATGCGGCACCGTCCAACCCGCATTTTCGATCAGATGGTACAGCAAGCGGTATTCTGTAGGCCGTAATTTGATATGTTCCCCTTCAACGATCACTTCCCGCCGGTTAAAGTCTACACTCAACCGTTCATCAATTTTGAGGACTGCATGTTCCGGTGATGCCGTCGGCATTTCGGCCCGCCGCAGCACCGCCCGCACGCGACTGGACAGCTCGCGTGATCCAAAAGGTTTCGTCACATAATCATCAGCGCCCAGTTCCAGCCCGAAAACTTTATCGTCTTCTTCGCCTTTCGCCGTCAGCATGATAACCGGAATGCTCGAAAATTCGCGCAGCATCCGCAGCGTTTCAAATCCATCCAATTCCGGCATCATCACGTCAAGCAGCACCAAATCCGGTAGTTGAGTCCGGATCATTTCCAAGGCCGCAAGCCCGTTATGCGCTTCGAGCACTTGGTAGCCTTCCAGTTCCAAATTCATGCGGATGAACCCAATCATCCGAGGTTCATCGTCTACAACCAAAATGCGCTTTGCATCACGTGGTAAAGGACGCGGCGGTTTGCCCGACATGGATCACTCCCGTTTACAGTCATAATCAGGGATAGATGGCCATCCCCAGAAAATAATTGTCCCTTTATCCAGTTCGACACCCCTTCCCTGAGAGAAGGGAGGATAATTTGGCGCAGCCTAAGTTAATCCTTGTAGAATGCCACAATTTCGTCTTCGTCGCCCTCAGGCATAATCTCAAGAAAGTTGATGCGCCACCAGGGGACCATAATTCGCTGGACATCTTGTTGCACATAATGCAGGTCTTTTCCATCTCGACGGCGTGGGTTCATACAGAGAATAGCCAGATCCGAAGGCTCTGGCAGCTCTTCTACTTCAGCCAGAATCGGTTCTTCATTCGAAACATGAATAAGTAAGGTATGCATAGGATCTCCCGGTCTACTACTTAAAGAAGATATGAAAAACCAACTTGCCCAATCGCACCTCGTCTCCATCCCGCAGAACGCGTGGCTGGTTCGGGATCAAGCGTTGGCCGTTCAAATGTGTGCCGTTGGTACTGCTCAAATCCACAAGCGTCAGCGTGTCTTCCCCCCGACGTATAAGGGCGTGGCGGCGTGACACACCGTTTTCGGCAGCCCCATAAGGTGCCATATCCAGGTCGGGTAAAAGGCTGGTTTTGACATCCGAACGCCCCACCAATATTTCCTCTTTGGCCGATAACGTAATTGAGTCGCCGTAATCTCTCACATGAATAATGATGGATGATGCCTGGTCAAATCGGGCCGTGCCCCAGGTAAGGCGTCCACGAAAACCACCTTGATCTTCCTGAACAAGTTGACTCGTCACATTTCCTTGATTACCAACGAACGGGTGTCCACATTCATCACAGAAAAAAACCCCTTCGCGGTTAACATGCGCGCAATAAGGACAGGTTTTCACTTCTCGTTCTCCCGAGGTTCCGGCAGCGCGAGTAGTCGGCGCGTTCCAAACTTGAGTGTTTTTCGTCCTTCTTCCGACAACGAACTTGTGCTGGATACGCGCCGCGCTTCAAGAGCAGCCATTTGTGCTAAATCTTCTTGGCCTGCCGCTAACAGACGGGTTGCCAGGTTTTCCAACTTCCGAGTCGCCTCAGCCACATTCCCCTGAGCTAAAGCGTCTTCAGCTTTTTGCTGCATCCGATAAAGCGTGAGCTTACCCAAGGCGTCCAGGATCGCCAGCGGCGGATCTTCGGGGGGGGGGATTACTGTTGATTTCCACTGAAATATCGCTTAACACTTTATATCCCTGGCGTTCGGCCACCAAAACATCGCCCGTCACATCAATCCGGGCCACAGTTCGAAAACCGTTCCGGCTGCTGGGCGGCATTTGAAGCTGAATCAGTAATGAGATGGGACGATTATACTCCAGCGCGCCAATAGGAATAGGTTGAGGACTGACGTCCACGGGTTGCGGGCTGGGTTGTAACCGGAAAACCGATTCCAGGATAATGTCTGCATCTGGTGCAATCGTCAACTGCAAGCGCTCGGTGAACACATCCCCCAGGCTGCGCACCCGATCATTCAAGAACCGCACCACGGCTCCCGGTGAATTGATATAGGCCGAGTTTCCCCCCGTGCGAGACGCCAGCGTATCCAGGAACACATCGTTCCATTCGTCCCCAATACCCATCGCGCTGATCGAAATACCCAATTGCGACGCCCGTTCAGCCAGCCGCAAACACTGATCTTCATCCCCAAACGTGCGCCCATCGGTCAGCAAAATGATATGGTTAACCAGTCGCGGCGCAAGATATTTCTGAATCTGATCCATGCCCGCCGACAAACCATGAAAGATTTCCGTGCCGCCTTCCGCCCGCATCATACTGACCATGGATCGCAGCGCGGTTTTGTCGCTGACAGGCGCAGCGGGGATCAGCACATCTGCTCGATCACTGAAACTGACAATCGACAGAATATCATCCGGCGAGAGCTGATCAATAATTTGCTGGGCCGCGATCTTAACCTTTTCCAGCCGCTGGCCCTTCATCGATGTGCTGCGATCCAGCACCAATGTCAGATTCAGCCGTGCCTCATGCTGTTGTTTGTTCGATGACCCGATCTTCATCGGGACAATCTCTAGCAGCATATAGATTACTTGGGGTTCCGCCAGCGTACTTAACACCCGTTTGCTGGGGGTGACCCGAACCGTAAAATAATTCAGTTCATCCTTGTACTTTCGACGGCTGGTGTCATATTGCAAACGCTCCACCGGATTACCAAGAATTTCATACGCGGCGGCAATATCGCGGAATTGGATATCCACCCCTTCATTCGTATTTGCATCAGGATGAAATCGCCGCGCCGCTACACGATAGGCTTCACGAACATCATCCTGTGACGCCTCAGGCGGAATACCGAGAATAGCGTATAAATTACGCGATGCATCCATCGCGGTGGCCTCTCACTTAACCCGGAACCTGGACAAGAATAACCGTAATGTTATCAGGGCCGCCGCGTTCATTCGCCAGTTTCACCAACTTATTGCACGCATCTTGTGGCGTTGGCTCGTGCAGGACGGTTTCTTTAATCGTATCATCCGCAACGAGATTCCACAGCCCATCACTACACAATAACAAACGGGTACGCGGCTGCAACCGTCGCGTAATAGTATCTACATCGAGATTATCACTCTGCCCAATCGCCCGGTACAACACATTTTTCTGCGGGTGATCGATCATTTCTTCCCGCGTCAGTTGATCAAGCTCAACCAACCGCTGCACCAACGAATGATCCCGCGTGATCTGGTCAATACCATCATTAGAAATAAGATACGCGCGGCTGTCTCCCACATGCGCAAAGTACGCCAGATCGCCCAATACCACCGCCATTGTGGTGGTAGTTCCCCCTTCGGGTATCTGTTCGGTGACCGCTTCATTTGCTTTTTCAACCGCTGCCCGCAGCACTTCGGTCAGCGCAGGCCGATCAGGATCGTTCATCTGGTTGGACATCAGCGGTAGAAGTATTTCATTGATAACATACTGTCCGACCACGCGTGCGGCTATGGACGATGCTTTTTCGCCGTCATGATGCCCACCCATGCCGTCCGCCACGACAAATAGCCCCAATTCCGGCAAATTCTCATGGCTGGCGCTGGCCCCAACCAGGCAGAACATCGAATCCTGGTTATTGGGCCTGACCATCCCGACATCACTCAAATGTCCCACGCGCAGATGTTGTCCTGGTTTGGGCACAATGGCCTCCAATGGAGGAAGTTGGCGTGTTCCCCCTAACTCAACGGTATCAAACACAGTCGGGGTTACATCAGTCGGCGCAACCACGACCGTATTCACTTTTTGATGATTGCTCTCTTCGGCTTTAGGTGCCACAATCACGGGTTCTGGTGGGCGCGGTGGCTCGACAGGCTCTTTTGTAATACTGATTGTCTCCTGTGTTTGTTCAGGAGCAGGCTTTCCCAAGATACGGCGCAGAAAATCCATAGTTATCTCCGGCGATTACGCTTTAAGCGCATATATACAATGATCCATTGAACCAATATACACCACCCCGTCTACCACAGCAGGTGAAGACGGGATCGGCCCGCCGGTAGTAAAACTCCACCGCAGGTGCCCTGATTTTGCCTCTACTGCATATACTTTGCCGTCAATGCCCCCAAAATAAACGACGCCGTTGGCATAGGCGGGCGACGATGTGATTTGATTCTCCGTTTCATAACGCCAGCGTTCTTTTCCGCTTGACAAATCGAGCGCATAAAGGCTGCCGTCTACCGAGCCAATAAAAAGCTTGTCATCCCCGATGGCGGGTGAAGAAATAATCGCCTTGTTGGTGCGGTAGGTCCATACTTTCCAGCCCCTTGCAATATCAAGGGCATAGACCTGCCAATCCAGTGATCCAAAATATACAATGCCTTCATGCGAAATAGGCGAAGACGTAACCCCGCGTTTCGCTCGGAACCGCCATGCCATCTGCCCCGACAGGTCCAGGGCGGCAACATCCCCGGATTCCATTCCAACCACAATCAACTCGTCCGTTACGAGGGGTTTCGACCGGACAGGCGCACCCGCAGGCCATTTCCACTGGACACGTCCCGTTGACAACCGGACCGCATACAGGTTCCCATCATCGCTTCCAAAGAACACATGCCCATGTGCCACGCGTGGCGACGATTGCACCGGGCCGCCTGTCGGCGCTGTCCAGTGGACCTGTCCCACCCGTGCGTCCAATGCATAGAGAAATTGATCCACCGATCCAAATAATATCAAATTCTCGGCATCAGCGACGGCGGGCGACGAAACAATCGATTTGTCAGCCGGATGTTTCCACTTAAAGGTTCCATCGGCGGTGTTGATCGCATACAGGTTATTATCGTATGCTCCCACATACAGCACGCCTTTATGCACGGTTGGCGAGGACCGCACTTCATCTTCACATTTGAAACGCCACAGCGCTTTGACGCCCTCTTCGACCGTTCCCCATTCCGATAAGTCTTCGGCTTTTTCGCCGGTCGATTGGCTGGCAAAAGCCGAAAAGACGGGTTTATTCAGCTTTTCAAAGGCTTCTTTCATCATGCCCGCGTTGGTATACCGGTCAGCGGCATCAAACGCCAACGCTTTCATAACAATGGCATCAAATTCGCCCGATACGCGGTTGTTAATATTTCGAATGGGACGTTCCGCAAAAGTGAAGGGTGGTTCCAGCCGTGGATCTCGTCGGGTAAGAATGTGGTGGAGCGTCGCCCCTACCCCATACACATCGCTCGCCGGGCTGGCCTCCCCTCGGTATTGTTCGGGAGCCGAATAACCTTCGGTCCCGATCATAGTACCTTTCTGGCCCACTTGAAACGTTTTCGCAATCCCGAAGTCCACCAAGCGCAGCCGTCCGTGCTGGTCAATCATGATATTCGAGGGTTTCACATCGCGGAACACAATGGCTTCGGGTTGGTGGTTGTGTAGGTATCCTAACACGTCACATAATTCGAGCGCCCATTGTAAGACCGTTTCCACGGGCAAAAAATCATTCATTGAATTGATGATGGCGTCCAGGTCCCGTCCGTTGATATATTCCATTACAAGATAGGCACGGTCTTTGCTTGAAAAATAGTCGTATATTTCGGGCACGGCGGGGTGACTCAATGCAGCAAGCATGTCGGACTCTCGCTCAAAAGTCCGCAAGGTGAGTTCGCGCATACTCTTATCAGTGGTGAGATTGAGCATCTCTTTAACGGCAACATGGCGCTGCACATTAGGAAATCGCAAGTCTCGAGCTTGGTAAACCGATCCCATTCCACCAACACCGATCACGCCGGTAATGCGATATCGATTTTGGAGAACGGAGCCGGGTTGAAGGGCATTGTCCCCTGAGGGTTGTTCTGGCAAATTTTTAGCGAATTTCTGCGTATCAACCATTGCCATGACCTTCTACTGGATAAATAGGGCGGGAATGAAAAATTTAAATGATATGATTGGTCGTATTATAGTGTCGCCTGTAGGTTCTCGCAATCGCTCTAAGGAATATAAATGATTTTCGCTTCGCCTTCAGTTAACCATCAAGCGCTGGCAGTTTATCTTCATATTCCCTTCTGCCAGACGCGCTGTTCCTACTGCGCCTTTAACACCTATACGGGCCAGTCCAGCCGGATTGTGCCTTATATGCGCGCCCTCACCCGTGAGATTCAGAGGGTTACTCAGGATCGCCGCGATTCGGCCCTCTCTCTTTATTTTGGCGGCGGTACACCCAGTTTAGTACCCGTTTCTGAATTGCAGCTTACCCTTCAAACCTGTGCCAAGGCTTTTTCGCTTTCATCTGATGTCGAGATCACCTTAGAAACCAACCCCGGCACAGTAGATCGCCCCTATCTCGACGATCTCCGCCATGCGGGGGTTAATCGCCTGAGTATTGGCTTGCAATCCGCCCACGCGAGCGAGTTACAGCTTTTTGCTCGCGGCCATACCGTGGATGATGTGCGCACGACGGTTCACTTGGCGCGTCTGTCGGGGTTTGAGAACGTCAACCTGGATCTCATTTATGGCGTTCCTCACCAAACCCTTCGCATGTGGCAGATCAGTTTACAAACTGCTTTGGATCTGAACCCCGATCACCTGTCGTTATATGGGCTAGGCATCGAACCTGATACCCCGCTGGAACGTTGGATCAATCAGGGCGACTTGCCCATTCCCGATTCCGACTTAGCCGCCGATATGTATGAGTGGGCATCTGAAGTGCTGCTGAATTTGGGTTATGTTCAGTATGAGATCAGCAATTGGGCTAGGCCGGGCTGCGAGTCGCGCCACAATTTGCACTATTGGCGCAACTTTTCCTATTTGGGTTTTGGCGCGGGTGCACATGGCTACGCGGCTCGGACTCGCTACAGTAATGTGCTGCACCCGGCGCACTACATTCAGCGTATCGAATCCCAGCTTGATCCCTTGCCTTTTCCCCTCTCTGCTGCCGCCGACGAAGTACTGACCATCGATTCATCGCAGGAAATGTCCGAAATGATGCTGATGAGTTTGCGCCTGCTCCAGGAAGGGTTATCCCTGTCCGTGTTTCATACCCGCTTCGGGCAGGAATTATGGAATGTCTATGGGTCGCAGTTGGACCGTTTGATTGAGTTCGGCCTCTTAGAGCGTACCCCCGACGCCCGTGTTCGGCTCACACAGCGCGGCAGGCTTTTAGGCAATCAGGTTTTTGCGCAGTTTGTGTAATTCGTTCCTTATTAACCATCGAAGTTAGTCACTCAAGTTAGTCGGTGAATGGGGATGACATCCCCGCACACCTGTGCTATTCTGATAATGTCCTGTTTTTCCTTCGCGGTAGGCGTAACAGTTTCGCGTTGTGAATTTTGGGGCCGTTTCCCCTCAAACCACCCAAACAGGGCGACAAAGGGGGATCATCAACGATCTTGTTCTTAACTTGATGTCTGGCTTTTTGAGACTTCTCATTGATAGACAGGTGACACAATGCGCCGTTATATGATGTGGGTTGTCCTTCCCTGGCTTCTGCTGACAGCCTGCGGCGGCGATGAAGAATCACCATCCGTCACACAGACGCCGTTACCGCCAGCTATCAACACCCAATCGCCTGTCTTTCTGCGTCTCCAGCGTAACTATGAAGGTCTGCACGATGGCCTTGACGCCATCTCCGAGATTTGGGAAAGTTTAGCCACTGGCGAAGAAGTGCAGTGTGGACAATATCCCGCCTCGCCATCGCCCGAAAGCATCAGTGCCGAAGGCGATCCCACCTATGAGGCGTTAGCCGAACGCTTGCGCAGCGCCGCCATCGATCTCGACACCGCCATCAATTTATGGGAAGCCGAGTGCAAAAAAACGCGCGCCATTCCCTCGCTGGATGTGATCAATCAAGGCTTGCTAGCCGTTGGTTCGGCGGGCGACGCGCTACGCGAGGCCGAGAACCTATTGCAGTAGCGCGTTTTCTTGCTGTTTTTCTGCTGTTTTTCCGCTATTTTGTTTGGTCGAGCGGTGTTTGTTTGAGCGCTGTTATATCCGCCGCGCCGCTAACAAACATCGCAATTTGAATCTCGGTGCGAATCTCCCAGATAATTTGCCGTACGGCATCAACCGACTGGTTCGCGGCCTTCAAAAATGGCCCCGCGATCCCGCCGAGTTCAGCACCGAGCGCGATACACTTCGCGATGTCCAACCCATCCCGCAACCCTCCGCTGGCGATAATCGGCATTTCCGGCGCGGCTTCCCGCACGTACCGAATGCTGTCCGCCGTCGGGATTCCCCAGTCCGCGAATGTCCGCGCCACATGCGCATGTCGAGCGGTGGGTGCGCGGTGATACTCCACTTCGCTCCACGAAGTCCCGCCTGCCCCTGCCACATCAATTGCCTGCACGCCCACATCAGCCAGTTGTCGCGCGGCGTGGGCCGAAAATCCCCATCCAACCTCTTTGGCAATCACCGGAACCTCAAGCTGTCGGCAGATTTGTTCAACCTTTGCCATCAGTCCGCTGAAGTTTCCATCCCCTTCCGGTTGTACTGCTTCCTGTAGGGCATTAAAATGCAGAATCAGCGCATCCGCTTGGATCATCTCAACAACCCGGCGGCACTCCTCGATCCCGTAGCCATAATTCAGTTGCACGGCTCCCAGATTAGCGAATAGCAGAATATCCGGCGCAACTTGTCGCACTTGATAGGTGCTCCTCAGTTCTGGGTCTTCAATCGCCGCCCGCATCGACCCCAATCCCATCGCAATGTGAGCTTCTTGCGCGGCTTCGGCCAGCGTCCGGTTAATGTTTTGGGCACGTTCTGTCCCGCCTGTCATCGAAGAAATCAGAATCGGCGCAGCCAGAGTTTTGCCCCACAAGGTCGTCTCGCTCTTCACCATCGACAAATCCAGTTCAGGCACTGCTTGGTGCATAAACTGGTAGTGTTCCAATCCCGTCGTCAATCGCGGAAATTGGACTTGTTCTTCCAAATTAATCCGGATATGGTCATCCTTGCGTTGTTCGGTCGTAACTTCTGACATGAAGTGGTGTTCCTTGTCTCTGGACAACATATGTTGGAACGGGTAAACTCGTTTGCGCCAACAGAATATAGCAGAAGTTTTCTGTTCGGTGTAGATTATGAGCCACATACACTTGGAGGTATACCAGAATGGCAACCACTGATGAGCGCATCAAAAATATTATCGTCGAGTTGCTGGGCGTAGACGAAGACAAAGTTGTGCCCGAAGCCCGTTTTCGTGAAGATCTCGAAGCGGACTCGCTCGACCTCGTCGAATTGATCATGGCCTTCGAAGATGAATTCGGCGGCGAAATCTCGGATGAAGAAGCCCAGAAAATCACCACCGTAGGCGACGCCATCACCTACATCAACACCTACATGCAGTAGAGCGTGTTGATCTGGAAAAAAGGCGATAGACGGCGTTTATCGCTCTTAAGGCACTGCTCAGACTTGGCCGAGCGGTTGGAAGGTGTATGAAATTTTCGTACACCTTTTCTCGTTTCTGTATCTCGTCAACCGCTCTTTTTGAGTTCCGAAGCGCTGGCAAGCATCGCGCCTACCGCCGAAAACACCGTCAGCCCGATAATTCCAGGTCCGGTTTTGGTGTCAATCTGAAAGTTATCGAAAAGTTCCACGCTGCGCGACAGTCCCATCCATCCGGCCACGATGCCAATGATCAGAATAAATACCAATGTCACCGTTTGCCATCGTCGCGGCGCGCGGTAGAGAGCCAACGCTCCCCCAACCGCCGCCAACCCCATCACCGTGAGCAGCGCCATCTGTCGGTAGTTCGGATCGCCGCTGGTTCCTGTGAAAAATTCGGTGGGCGGAACCATTCGCAGGGCAAGTAATCCCGCCCATACCCGAACCATCCACCGCATTCGCGCATCCATCAACCCATTCGCCGCCAGTGCCAGCGCACATGCCAGCATCACTTGCGGCATCCGCAGCAAAAAACTGGTGAATAAGGCGGGCGAACTGGCCCGTACCGCTGGATGCAAGCTCGTCCATTCAGCCAGATCAAATCCATTCATGGTGAACCCTGCTGTCGTATGGGTATACCATGCTAGGTAGTAACATCCAATTGCTGCCGCGATACATCCAATCAACAACCAGCTTCGCCGCATGTTTATTGCCCTTTTGCCCTTATTGTCCTTCCAGTGCGTCAATTTGATCGGTTATGGCGTTGTCCTCTTCCGCTTGCCGTGTGAAGTAATCCACCATAAAGGGACTCCGTCGCTGCCGGAGTGCCATCGCAGCGACCGCGCGTATATCATCCACGTTTGCCACGTCTCGCCCATCAGCGGCGGCATGCGCACGCGCGGCTTCAAACATCGCATATTCCGCGCGGTGCGAATCGATTCCAAGCTGCTGGACCAGCGTCAATCCGACTTCAATCGCGCCATCATCAAGCACAGTTTCTTTTAGCAGTTCCCGTGCCAGTATAATTTCTTCATGCGCGGCGGCTGTCAATTCGGCCCATTCCGCCAGAAACCGCCGTCGATTCTGCTGGTAGCGTCTCACCCGCTGATAAACTTCCAGCCGCTCGTCTAAATTGTTCAGCCCCTGGACAGGCACGCGTAGCCCAAACCGATCCATGATTTGAGGCCGCAAACGTCCCTCTTCTGGATTCATCGACCCGATCAGCACAAACCGTGCTCGGTAGGTGCCGCTCATCGCGCCCCGCCGGACGGTATAGCTGCCTTGTGCCGCCGCATCGAGAATGGCATCCACAATCCCATCGTTCAGCAGGTTGACCTCATCAATATACAACAGGTTTTGGTCAGCTCGCGCCAAAATCCCCCGCTCCAGCCGGACTCGTCCTTGCTGCACCGCCACCCGTTCATTGACCCCTCCAACCACATCTTCTAGCCGGGCATTCAGCGGCAGTTCGACCAGTTTAACCGCTTCCAATGTCGTGATCGATTCGCCCGCTTCGAGTTTGCGTCGGCATTCCTCACAAACATCCAGCTTTCCATTGGCATCGACATCCGTTGGCAGACATCCTTCTGGGCACTTACTGGTTTCGTTGTACGGCAGCAAATCCGTCAGACTGCGTACACATGTCGTTTTGCCGGTACCGCGCGGTCCGATCAACAGTACACCGCCCACCGCCGGGTTTATTACCGACAGCAGCAGCGCCTTACGCATCTCGGTTTGCCCAACAATCGCAAAGAAGGGAAATGGAAGATTCTCCGCAATGCCCAGATCGGTTTCCGGTTCGCGTAACACCCGCCGTGCCCCCGACTCGTTGAGCATTTCCAACAACCGAGATCGCTCTTCACCCTGGTTCAGATCAGGCAGAATTGTCGGCATTATTGTTCCTGTTCCTGCTGCTTATTTTGGGCGCGCAGGGCAAGTTCCCGTTCATGTTGGCGCTTGCGCTCGGCCTGACGTTCCTGAGCTTGCTGGAAATGGAGTTGTTCTTCGGGTGTCTCAACGATAAGTTTGGGCACTGGGCGTGGATGCCCCTGCGCATCAATCGCAACATATACCAGGTACGCAATGTTGGTATGCACCGTGCTGCCCGATAAGGGGTCTTCCGCCGTTACCGCAACGCGCACTTCCATCGATGTGCGCCCGGTATACGTTAGCTCGGCAGTCATCGTGACTAGGCTGCCCACGTAGATTGGCTCATCAAATGTTAACGAGTCAATTGCCACAGTAACAGCCGGAGAACGGGCGTGCCGCATCGCTGCCAGCGCGCCCGCTTCATCCACCAGTTTCATAATCACGCCGCCATGCACATTCCCCAACAGGTTCGCATGTTCCGAGTTCATCAACAGGCTTAACACCACCCGCGATTCAGATGCGCGCTTGGCGGCTAATTCTTCCATACTCATTAATCCATATCCGGGCGCAGATCGGAAATACGCTTGAAAATTTCCGGGTCTTCATCCAGCACATCCACGGTGCTGAAATCCAGTTCCGCCATCATCGGCGGCAGCGGCGCGCGGGCGGGCAGTTTAGCAGGTTTAGCGGGTTCCGGTGGCTGATTTTTGTGCAGTTCGTGGCGGACTTCACTTCGTTTCTTCAAAATACGCCCATCTTTGCTTAACCGTCCCAACCATTCGCCATCCCGCTTATAGACGTCCTGTCCTTCCAGATAACCAATATACTCGCCGCGCGAGCTGAAGAGATAATTGCCGAGTTTCGTGGCGTGCCAATCGCCATGGGTATCAAAGATAAATAGTGGTTTTTCGCTCGGATTGCTCGGATTCATAGTGCCCCCTCCAATAAATGTCGATAAATGGTCTTCAATTGTTGGGCAGATCGTGTCCATGTGAATTGGGAAGCCTGCTGGTACCCTCGCACAATGAGTTCTGCCCGCAGCGTGTGATCGCTTAATAATTGTTTCAGCGCATCAGCAATCGCTTCTACATCATACGGATCAACCATCAACGCCGCATCTCCTGCCACTTCTGGCATGGATGACACATCCGATGTCAGGGTTGGTGTTCCGCATGCCATCGCTTCCAGCACCGGAAAACCGAATCCCTCATACAACGATGGATAAGCGACACATGCGGCATCTGTATATAAAGCGGGTAAGTCCTCGTCCCGCGCGAACCCGATAAAATGCACCCGGTCCGCCAGACCCAATCGTTGGACCGTCTGGTAGATCGGATCATCCAGCCATCCGCGCCCACCCGCAATGACAACATGCACATCCGCGTAGGACGCGCCCAGCGTCGCTAGTGCTTCAATCAACCGCGCATAATTTTTCCGTGGTTGCACAGTACCAATTGAAAATATGTAGGGATTCTCTTGTATATTATAACGTTCTCTCACGGCTTTGCGCGTCTCACTATCCGTTACAGGCTTAAAATTCGCCGTAACGCCGCTGAGAAGTACACTGATTTTTTCCGGGGCGGTGCCATAAAATTCAATCAGATCATCTTTGGTTGCTTGTGAGTCCGCCAGCACATGCGTCGCCCGCCGGACGGAGCGCGGCACAACTTGATCGAGGTAGGCTTTCAGCACAGGCGTCGCCGTTTCAGGCGCGCGTACAAAGGAGAGATCATGAACTGTCAGCAGCGTTTTTGTGCCCGGCAGCGTCGGCGGTAATGTGAAATCCGTAGCATGAAAGAGTTGAATTCGCCCGGTGAAAGTTTCGACAGGCAGTGGAATCTGTGCGCGGTGCCAGATG
Source organism: Aggregatilineaceae bacterium (assembly GCA_036260665.1). Taxonomy (GTDB): domain Bacteria; phylum Chloroflexota; class Anaerolineae; order Aggregatilineales; family Aggregatilineaceae; genus DATAMF01. The sequence goes on from DATAMF010000556.1 coordinate 23,467, forward strand.
CGGGCAAACCATAGCGGCGTGATCCGGGTAGCGCTCCAGGAGAATTTCGGTCCTGGAGCAGGCGGAAGTCGATGCCCACTGGCCCCCGCCACAAACAAACGATACGTTTGCTGCGTGTCACACTTGGCCAACGCCGCGATCAACTCGCGCACATAACGGCCAATACCCGCGCCTTGTTCATACGCTGCGGTGTAATCAATTCCAATCGGCATTGATGCCCCTTATGGGGTGCCGATAATAGCTCGCACGCGGTTAATCAGATTGTCCGGCGTGATAGGTTTGGTCAGGTACTCCACCGCCCCTATATCCAGCCCTGTCTTTTGGCTGATTGCATCGACGCGGGCGGTTAAGAACACAACCGGAATATCCTTCCACCGATCATCGGCCTTCAAATGGCGCAGCACATCAAAGCCATTCGTATCAGCCATCATCACGTCAAGCAGAATCAAATCAACCTGGTTTGCCTTCAAATGGTCCAGCGCATCATTGCCCTGATAGACTTCGTGTGTATCGTAGCCTTCGCGCCGCAGTGCAATCCGCAGCAAGCTGCACAACAGCAAATCGTCATCCACAATCAGAACGCTTTGAGCCATGGTGTCACTCCACGTCGTTATAAGTCCAGTAGCGGTTGACGAAGAAATTCCAGACCATCACGATCCAGACCGCAAAAAACTGGGCAACATTGGTCCCCAACTGTCGGATACTGCCATCACTCATCGACTGCCCCAAGCCCACCGAGTGCAAAACATCCACACCCGCATGTCCAAAGGGAGTGACGAGGGAATGGACAAACCACAGTCGGAATGCTAGTCCTACTGCGTTTACAATAAAAAACTGCACCAGTTGCTGTCGTAATGATCGCGATCTTGAGTCAGGATATGTCCAATAGCGGTTCCAGATAAAGTTACTGGTGACGGCAGATGTAAAAGCGGTGCCTGTTGCCAGCGCCACTTTAGCCTGAAAATTTGGATCGACGGGGTGCAGAATAGTCGCTTGCAGCACATTCAACACGCCAAAGTCCACAGCCGCGCCAATAATGCCAACAATCGCAAATTTCAGGAAGCGTTCAACTTCCTTCGCCTTTTCGCCAAATCGCAAGCTGAACTTTAAGATAAACTCATTCAGCAGGCCGAACGGATACCGGTACCAGTTCATGGTTTTAGAAGATGGTTGTGAGAAAGACGTCATAAGATAGAAAAACCTTGCCGATCTCGATGATAGCATACGGCCAATAAACCCAACATCACACCAATATGCAGAAACAAGTTGTTGACATACAACTTGTCTACCACACTATGCACTGCCAGGTGTGTCCATGTTCCCAGCAGTCCCAATACCAGACCCCGCAGCACGAGATCGGTTTGTTTGAGCGCCCGCAGTGTCCAGACGAGAATCGCCGCCCATGCGGTTAAATAGGCCGTCAGCCCGATCATTCCCGTCTCGGCCAGAATGTTCAGATAATCGTTGTGCGCATGCCCTAGGGGTCGAGGCCAGCTTGGGATGCCATACTGGGCATACACAAGCTCGTAATTGCCCAGCCCAACACCCGTAAATGGCTGGTCGTTTGCCATATAGTAAGCTGCCTGCCAGTGCGCCAACCGTTCAACAATCGCAAAATTATCATTGCTGATCGGCTTGCCGCGCATATCGCCAAAACCAACAAATTCAGTGATGGCGTTGTCCAGGCGGTCTTCTACGCTTGCTGGGATCAAGCCTGCTAACCATAACCCTACCCCGATTGTACCAGCCAATCCCAAGAGTAGAAAGGCCAACCATCGTTTACGCGGGGCAAAGAATACCATGACACCCGCCGCCGCGCCAAAACCAAGCCACGCCCCACGCCCCCACGACGTGACCAGACCGCCGAGCAGGATCGCCGCGCTTAGCCCATACACGACTGTTGCGCCTAGCGGGAGGAGCTTTTTATCCCCGTTTCTCCAGTTTCTCCAGCCTCCCCCATTTCCCCCGTTTTCCCATCTCCAATCCTTCCAGCCCTGTCTGCCGTACCCATAAGCCAATCCCGCCGCCAGTGGCAGGGTAAGCCCCATAAACGCGCTGAAAGGATTCGGCTGCCCAAAGGTGCCAAATGCGCGGAAATTTTGGTAGCCTCGAATCCACAGATGCGCCGCCCCCGACCCACCATAAAATTCATACAGGCCGATAATCGCTTGCAGCACACCCGCCAACACAATTCCGCCGGCGATCCATTCCCAGCGTCGGGATTGATCTAGCACAATCCCGATGAGCAGCAGCATTTCGATCCATTTGATCGCTTCCGACACCCATGCCGCTGTCGATGTGGCACTGAAGAGAGAAGGGGTGAATCCTGCCAGAATAATCAGCAGGGGGATATAAAACCGGGTGCGCGGCAGTGGTTCGTGCGGTTGGCTGGCCGCTCGCCGCACCATCCACACAAACACCGCCAGCGCGAAGGTGATCTGTCCAATATCCGCGGGCAGCGCCACCGAGGTTTCCGTAGTGATCAGTGTTTTGAGTGGGGCCACACCCAGCATCAAAATCAGGGCCAGCGCTGGCTCAACCAGCAAGATTGCCAGCAGAACAGCGAGTCCCAAAATGCCTCCCGCAGCGGTGACAGGTAACCATGTCGCCAGAAGGCCGCTAACAAGTGCTAGTCCTGCCCAAGGCGAGCGCAAGCGAAGCCGGATATTTTGTGCGATCATTTTTTCGGCATGTTTTTCGCCACACGGGTCTTAAAGTAATCAATCGTTTTTTCGAGTCCCGTCGGCAGATCGATCTTCGGCTCCCATCCGAGTAATGTTCGGGCGCGCGTGATGTCCGGTTGGCGCGTTTGTGGATCGCCGGAAATCCGTAGCTCTTCTTTGAAAATTATCCCCGCTGGATTATCGGTTAATTGATTTACAAAACGGGCGAAATCCAGAATGCTCATTTCCGACGGATTGCCAATATTCACCGGCTCGTTGAAATCGCTCATCAGCAGCCGGTAAATCCCGTCGATCAAGTCCTGATAGTAACAAAAACTGCGTGTTTGCGATCCATCCCCATAAACCGTCAGCGGTTCTTCACGCAGCGCCTGTCCAATAAAGTTAGGGACAACCCGCCCATCGTCCAGGCGCATCCGGGGACCATAGGTGTTGAAGATGCGCACGATACGCGTGTCTACGCCATGTGAATGGTAATAAGCCATCGTGAGCGCTTCCGCGAACCGTTTGGCTTCGTCATACACCCCGCGCGGCCCAATCGTGTTCACGTTCCCCGCATAATCCTCTGTTTGGGGATGAATAAGCGGATCTCCATAGATTTCTGATGTCGAGGCCAGCAGAAACCGGGCACCCTTCGCCAACGCCACACCCAACGCGTTGTGAGTTCCCAACGACCCTACTTTTAGCGTCTGGATCGGATAATTCAGGTAGTCGATGGGGCTGGCCGGAGAAGCAAAATGCAGCACCGCGTCCAATGGGCCTTCGATGTAGATATAATTGGTCACGTTGTGCTTGATGAATGTGAAATTCTCATTCCCAGCCAGATGCACGATATTGTCTGTGCTCCCGGTAATGAGATTATCCATACCGATGACCTGATGCCCTTTGGATACAAACAGATCAGATAGGTGGGATCCCAGGAAACCGGCAGCCCCTGTGATTAATATGCGCATACGCCTCTATCCTACTCAAAATGAACCCGTGAAGTTTACCACAAATGCTCCAACTGGCAATCTAACCGTTAAGAGCGCTGAGTTTTTTTTCAAATTCGGCCTGAAAGATGTGGAGTACCGAGGCGTCATACAGGCAAATCAGAATATGTCCCACATACGCTAGTTCTTCAAATGTATAATCGAAAACGACCCGCAGCATCACATCGGCGCATCCTTCCATCGGATACCCGAACACACCCGTTGAAATTGCCGGGAATGCAATACTGTGTAATTGATGTTCTTCGGCCAAACTTAAACTTGCGCGAACGGCATTTGCCAGCTTGCCCGACTCACTCCCCTCGCCCATTCGTGGCCCCACGGCGTGAATCACATGCCGCGCCTTCAAATTTCCGCCGCTGGTGATCACCGCATCCCCGACTTCGCAAAAGCCAATATCCAGGCACTCTGCCTGAATCTGAGGGCCGCCCTTGCGCCGGATTGCCCCCGCAACTCCGGCTCCCAGAATCAACTGGGAGTTTGCCGCGTTCACAATGGCATCAACATCTAAATCTGTGATGTCTCCCTGCACCAACTCAATCAGTATGTGGTTGACAACCGCTTGCATGGTTCCCCGTTCCTACAACTGCTATCCTGAGTTCTGGGTCGCTGCATCGATCTGTTGCAGCAGCGCCAGTGACAGGAAGAATACAAAGGCGAGATTAATTGAAAAATACGCCACATCCACTAATCCATGCGCCAGAAAATCAGCCATACTGCCCGCCAGCCCCAGCGCGATCATCCACCCCGCCCAATCGGTCCCTGCCGTTCGCTGTTGCACTTTCCACAGCTTTCGCCAGAAGAGAATCTGCAAAACAAGGGCCGTCACAACGCCTAGGATGCCCAGATTGACCCAGTGATTGAGTAAGATGTTGTGGGGTATGGAGAGGTTCGGTTCGGCCCATGCTTCGGGCAGCAGATAGCGGCTGCGATACCAGTACAGAAATTGATCCAGCCCGGCCCCCGTGAAAGGCCGCTCGCGGATCAGGTTAACCGAGCTATACCACAAATGTTCCCGGAAAAAGGCCGTATTTCCGAATAAATCAGAGAGGCGCGGAAAGAGCAGCGACAGCGGAATAAATGCCACGCCGAGAATCATTGCGCCCACCGCTACCGGCACAACCGCCCGCCGCCCCCGCCAGAACACAACAATAACCAGGACGGCTGCGGGAAGACCCAGCAAAATCGCCCCTCGACTCTGGCTGAGCAGTACCGCAGCGATCATCACCACCCCGGCTGCCCCTGCGTACAGTTTCCGCCAGGTTCCCATCGGCAGAATCAGACACGCGAGCGCGAATGGCAAACATCGCCCCAGGTACAGCCCCACCCCATTCGGCGATCCGTACACGCTGATCAGCCGCCGCACCCCGTTTTCCGCTTCGACAACCCCTTCTCCGGTGAAAAACATGATGATTCCCACTACGGCAATCGCGCCCCCGGTGAATAACAGCGTATCCACCAGCCACAGCCAATCCCGCCGTTCCATGTGCATCATCCGCAGCAGGACATAAAAAGCCGCCGGTTCTAAGATCACCACGCGGAACTGCCGGATCGCGGGCGACCAGAAATCCGCCCATGCCAGCGATACAACCGCCACCGCAACAAACGCACCAACCGCCCAATCCAACCCATTGAGCCGCACATCCGCCAGAATAGAGTTGCCGGCCTGATGCGCTTTCGCCCATGTCACACTGCCGCGCATCACGAGCGCCAACGCCGTCAGCACAAAATACACTTCAACCGTCGCAAACAGCCGGACCAATAAATCCATGTTGGTGAGGTAAAAAGCCGACCAGAAAATGATCAGCATCACGCCCAACAGCGGACGGTTGTAGATCAGGATAAACAGCACCGCGAGCGCCGCCAATGTGAGCACAAAGACTGGCGATAGGGACGCTATCCCCGCCGTCATGATGGTAAGCGCCAACGCCGGAGGATCGCGCCGCAGCAGTCCGGTGACGCCGTCGCCCCAGGTGAGCAGCGCCCCCAGCAGCACCACAAACGACGCCGCCAGCCCCACCATCCATTCGACAGCTTGCCGCAGCGTCTGCGAAGATGGCAGTTTGATCTTCTTCCAGTTCAGCCGCCATCCCACCACAGCCGCGCCCAACAGTGCCAGCCCACCCACGATCCCACAGGCGATCATCGCGCGGTCATAGCGGCTGGTATCCGGCGCAAATCCCACCGCATAACCCGCAATCGGCCATCGATCATCGCCGTGATAGGGACGGTGAATAATCTCCGCCGTATGCGGACCATCCTCTAAATTTTTCGCTACCACAATGAGATCAATTTCCGGCGTCCGGTTTGGCGAGGTCAGAATGATATAAGCATCACCCTGTCGGTCACGCGGCAGATCGGGAGCTTGTTTTCCATCCACCTTGATATACAAATACGCGAGATAATCATCCCGCCGCACCGGAATCGCAAATGAGGTGCCTTCAAACTGAATTTCGATCCGGTTCTCAGCACTCGTATCTCCGGCGTCTCCCTCCCGCACGATGGCATCCGCGCCCAGTTCGCCCAACTGCCAGTTTTCCGAATACACCGTGTAATCGTTCTGCGCCGGATACAATCCCGCTGTCATCCGTTCAACAGATACCAGCGCCCCATGCGCCAGCCATTGATCGATGACCGCTGACACGGAAAATCCCTGAATCGGATCATCCGCTGGCGCGTCGGGCTGCCAGTGCTGCAAAATCAATCCGCCCGTCCAGGGCCATTCCTGGCTCGCGCGCTGGTACGCCTCCCGCGTATACTGCTCTTGCGCTTCAGCGCTGACACTGCCCCAAATCGACGGTGGGCCGCTCCAATCCTCCGGCAGATAATTCCACCCGAAATTGCTGCCCCACAGTGGCTTTTTACCATCCCCCTGCCGGACCATTTCTTCGCGCAGCAGAATCCATCGCGCGAAGTTCATTACATCCG
>DATAMF010000568.1:0-2150 GCA_036260665.1 Aggregatilineaceae bacterium
AGTTGTTGTCGTGTATGTTTAGTGCAGGTCAGGACTACATATACACATCCCTCAAAAATTTTCTACGGCGCGATCTGTTCCGCCGTAAAACCGAGCACCGAGGCGGCGCGCTGCGGAAATTTCACGTTCGGCTGGTGGAAAATCGCCCATTTATAATCAGTGGGTTTAGTGCCCATCATTTCCATGATACGCTGCGATGCGCTGAGGGTATGCGCAAAATACGCGGGTTCGCCCGTGAAGCGATCCCCATGACTCGGATAGGTGTCATGCGCGCGCCGCCAGAAATCGGGCGTATCCGTGACATATGAATAGCTGCCCTGGATAATCGCGCAGCTTTCCGCCGCCGGGCCGAGCAAATAGGCTGCGCCGCCCGCCGCCGCCGTATATTCGAGCGCATCACCGGGGCGGCCCTGCGCCGTGTCCATCCCAATCGCCAGCACGTACTGCGCCATGCCGCTGCCCACGAATCCGATTCCCGCCTGCATCGCTTCGGAACCCGCCTTACACGCGAATTCCCAGTCCGCCGCCTGCACATTGGGCGCTGCGCCGATGCTTTCCGCGACAATCGTGGAGGTCGGTTTGACCGCGTACGGATGGCTTTCGCTGCCGACCCACACCGCGCGGATCAGCCGGGGATCAATCGCGGCGCGTTTCAACGCATTGTGCGCCGCCTCGATGGACATGGTGATCACGTCCTCATCCAGCCCGGCGACAGCTTTTTCCTTGACCGGCGATCCGCTTAATCCGCCCGTCCAGACACGCGCCACTTCCGTGCCGGGCAGACGATAGCGCGGCACATACGCCCCATACCCGGCGATACCCACCGGGCGATCCGGCTTCAATAAGCTTTGCCCTACCTTGAGGGGATTCGTTCCGTCTGACATGCTCACTCCGTAGAAAATTTTTGAGGGATGTGTATATGTAGTCCTGACCTGCACTAAACATACACGACAACAACTGTCAAAAGCTGGCAGATCATAGGGCTGAGAATCTGTCAAAACCTCTCAGAGTTGTGAAACCCCGCACCAATCCCCATTTTCTTATAGAATCTAATGTAAGCAAATGTGGCCGTATGTAGGGGCGTATTGCGATACGCCCCACAAAAATATGAAGGCGAATATGGGCACACCCTTCGAAGAAAAACGCCAATATTTTTATGCTGAGATCAGCGAGGTGAAAAAAGCCGAATTTATCAACGGCGAAATTCTGATCCACGCACCTACCCGCTTGCGAGAAGCAAACGCCATCGACAACTTATTATGCCTGCTCGATGGTTATGTAGAAAAACATCATTTGGGCACGGTTGGACACGGAAAACTCCTGATCACCCTCGCGCGCAATGACTACGAACCGGATATCTGTTTTTTCGGCACAGCCAAAGCGCAGCACTTCACGCCCGATCAAACCCAATTCCCCGCGCCGGATTTGGTTGTCGAGGTCCTCTCCGATTCCACCGCCGCCATTGATCGCGGCCTCAAATTCGAAGATTACGCGCTGCATGGCGTGGCCGAATACTGGATCATCGACCCGGAGCAGGAAAGCATCGAACAGTATGTGCTGCGCGGCACGGCCTATGAACTGGCGGTGAAGGTCAAAACCGGGACCATTCAGAGCAACATCGTGAGCGGCTTTGAAATCCCGGTGCGCGCCGTCTTCGACAGCCCCGAACAGATCGCCGCCCTGCAAGCGATTCTGGCCTAATCCGGGAAAATATCTTTCACCGCCACCTGGAACCCCGGCAGCACGTCGCCCCCATCCAGCGTATCATTCACGCGAAGCCGCTGCGCTTTCTTACCTGGTATATACACTTCTACCGTCTTCGCTTCGGGATTGATTTTCCAAACCACCACCCCAGCTAGAATGTAATTATAGATTTTGAGCATTACATCATCGGGTTTATCAGTGGGTGACAGCACTTCAACCACCAAATCAGGCGCGTTCGGATTGTAAACCTCGTGCGACGATTCAGGCTGGCGTTTTTTAGAAATGAAGGCGACATCAGGAATATAGCGTTCCCCCAACACTTTATAACCACCGTCAGCTCCGGTCACATGCCCTAGGCCTTTTTCCTCCACAAAGAGAACCAACCGCGCCCCAATCCGCATCGCAATCTTGGATGAGTAGTTATTCGATACCACCTCGACAATCTC
>DATAMF010000569.1:0-2377 GCA_036260665.1 Aggregatilineaceae bacterium
TGGATAGGAAAATGAGGGAGAAGCGTGAACGGGATTCGACAGGTCGCCGTGGTAGGGGCGGGCACGATGGGCGCAGATATTGCGCAGGTTGTCGCGCTGGGTGGGTACGAGGTGATTCTGACCGATACTGACGAGCGTATCCTGCGGCTGGCGCTGGCACGCGTCGCCCGCACCATTGAACAGGGTGTCCGGCTGAATAAAGTAGACGGGCTGACCGCCAACCGCGCCCGGCATGCCTTTCGCATCACCACCGATCTCGCCAAATGCGCCCCGGCGGATGTGGTGATCGAAGCGGTGTATGATGATCTGGCTGTGAAACAAACCCTGTTTGACGAACTGGATGAGATTGTCCGTGACGACACTATTCTGGCAAGCAGCACGAATACACTCTCGATCACAACGCTGGCGCAAAAAAAACACGGCTGCCGGGACGAGTCATTGGGACGCATTTTTTCAATCCGGCCCATCTCACCCGGCTGGTCGAAGTGGTGCGGGGAGAAAATACACGCCCGGAAACGGTGGAACACGTGCTGCCCCTGATTCGGAAGATTGGGAAAACGCCGGTGGTGGTGCAGGATACGCCCGGCGGGGTGGTCAACCGTCTCACCCTGGCCTATATGGGCGAAGCGCTGCATCTGCTGGACGATCAAAGCCTGGATGCGCCGACGATTGATCGCCTGTTGGAAGATGCGGGTTTTCCGATGGGACCGTTCCGGCTGATGGATTTCCTGGGGGTGGACTCGGTGCTGGACGTCTGCAAAACGGTCTATGAAAACACCTTCCACGCCTCAACGTACCGTCCCCATCCACGACTGAAACGAATGGTCGAGGCCGGGCGTATAGGGCGTAAGGGTGGACAGGGATTCTACTCGCGGGAGACGCCGTAATGCGCGTGCTGATCGTCGGGGAAGTGCCATTTGTAGATACGCTGGCCGGGTTGTGCCGCGCTAAAAATCACCGGGTCGATTTGTTTGTGAGCGATACCCTGGAAGACCAGGAAACGCTCGATAACATGGTGCGCGCGGCGACGCGCTGCCAGATCGCAATTGAGAGTCTGAACGAGTCACAGTCGGCAAAACTGTGGCTGGTGGAAGGTGTGGAAGTCAACCTGCCGCCCGATGTGCCGCTGCTCGCCAGCGCACTGGCAACCAGCTCCACCGAAATCGCCAGTTGGACGCAGCACCCGGAGCGTGTAGTGGGTTATGGTCTGCTGCCGCCGATCCCAACAGCAGGCTTGGTCGAGTTTGCGCCCGCCCAACAGAGCGATTTTCAATTTGTGATGCAGGCGCGGCGTTTTTGGGAGGAACTCGGATTCGGCACGGTGCGCGTGCCGGACGGCGCGGGACTGGTGCGGCCCCGGATCATTTGCAGCGTCATCAACGAAGCGGCGCGTATCCTGGCGACCAGTGGGTTGAGCGTCGAAGACTTGGATACAGCGATGCAGCACGGCACCAATTATCCGCGCGGTCCGCTGGCCTGGGCTGACGAGATCGGGCTGGACGTAGTGGTTGGCATCCTGGAAGGTTTGGTCCGCTACTGGGGCGATGAACGTTTCCGACCTGCGCCGCTGCTGCGCCAGAAGGTCTACGCGGGCCACCTGGGACGTAAAACCGGGCGCGGGTTCTACAAGTACGAACTCACGCCCTAAATCGACGGCTGACGCCCGGAAATCAGGTCGTCGTAGCACATAATTAACTCATCCATCATCATCGGCCAGGACTGCGTTTCCGCAAACATCCGCGCGTTACGGCCCATAATCTGGCGCTTGCTGGGAGTTGAGAGCACCGCGCGAACGCCATCGATCATCCCGCGCACATCTCCCACACTGAAGACATAGCCGTTGACGCCCGGCTGCACCATATCATCCACACCGCCCACGCGTGACGTGACCACCGGCAGTCCGGCGGCCATCGCTTCGATCAGCACCAGCCCAAAGGTTTCCATCGCCGAGGGGAACACGAAAATATCGGCGCTGGAAAAAGCGGACCACAATTCCGCCCCGCTCAGATACCCCATAAACTTGGTGCGCGTTCCGGCAAAATGTTCTTCGAGGCTCTGGCGGGCTGGACCATCCCCCACAATTGCCAACCGCGTCCCGGGCACATGATCCAGCACCGCGCGGATTTTGTCGATTTGTTTCTCGGTGGACAGCCGCCCGACATACAACATAATGGCATCGTCGGGATGACCATCACTCAGGCGGCGGCGCATCTCGTCGCTGGAATGGCGGGGGTGGAATTTGTCGGCATCGACCCCTCTTCGCCACAGGCCGACATTCCGCACGCCATGATCGAGCATCTCGCGCTGGATCAGACGCGACGGAGCCAATGAATAATCCGCCGCATTAAAATTCGTGCGCGTGTACCACCATACCACT
>DATAMF010000522.1:0-14374 GCA_036260665.1 Aggregatilineaceae bacterium
AATACGCCGGGAATCTCATCGACCAGCAGCGGCGCGGTAGCCTCCGACCCCACGAACGTCATTTTGACCGCCAGCGCGATCTGAATTTCGTCCCCGTCGCGCAGCGGCACCGTCGTCGCCTTGACCTGTTTGCCGTTGACCCAGGTGCCGTTTTTGCTGTCAAGGTCTTCGAGATAATAACCGTCGTTCTGCCGGAAAATCCGAATATGCTCGCGTGACACCTGGCGCTCCGGCAGCACCAAATCACATTCGCCGCCACGCCCGACCACGAGCATATCTTCGCGGATGGTCCAGCGTTGACCAGCCTTTTCACCTTCCTGAATAATCAGCACGGGTTTCTCTGTCGCATCTGACATCGCAAACATCCTTGACATTTAGTGTGCGCCGGGCTATGTTGGGCGTGTGCCGCTGGCATTCGGATCACTGTATAGGAGTATAACGAGAAGTATGAATCACCTCAAGCCCGGAGATAGACTGCGCCAGCGCTATGAAATCATCGAGATCATCGGCCAGGGTGGCATGGGCTGCATCTACAAAGCGGCGGATATACGCCTGGAAGGGCGTTTTACGGCGATCAAAGAAGTTCGCCCCGATCCGAACGACTCGCCGGACGAAAGCGACCAGAACCGCCGCCAGTTTCAGCGCGAGGCCAGCATTCTCGCCCGCCTGGATCATCCTAATCTGCCTAAAGTCTCCGACTTTTTTGCCGACTCCGAGCGTGATTACCTCGTCATGGATTTTGTCCCCGGATACGATCTGCGTCAAGCGATTGAGCAGGCGCTCCGCCGGGGCGAATTTATCCCCGAAGAGCAGGTGCTCGACTGGGCGCAGCAGTTGATCGGAGCGCTGCGTTATCTGCATGGACAAAATCCCTCGGTGCTGCACCGTGACATCAAGCCCGCCAATATCAAACTCACCCCTGACGGCTTAATTAAACTGGTGGATTTCGGTCTCGTCAAATTATTGCAGTCCGACGACGCGCGCACGATCACGGTGGTGCAGGGACGCGGCACCGCGCTTTACACGCCGCTGGAGCAGTACGGCGGCGATATGGGCCATACCGACGTGCGCAGCGACTTATACGCCCTCGGCGCGACGTTATACCACCTGCTGACCAACACGCCGCCTTCCGAAGCCAAGCAGCGTTTTTTGACGCCGCGTGCGCTGCGCGACCCCCGCGACATCAACCCCGCCATCAGTGACCGGACGGCGCGCGCTGTGCTGTGGGCCATGTCGATGCATCCCGATGATCGCCCCGAAGACGTGCGCATTTTCAGCGAGGCGCTGCTCGGTCAGGGGCTGCTTCCGACGCGCAAATTGTCCGCCGGACTGCGCCGCGCCGAACTCCGCACCTCGGAAAGCCCGCGCGACCCGGAGATCGCCCAGGGCAATGTCGCGCTGGCGATTCTCGCGGCGGTACTGCTGGTCGTGGCGCTGGTGGTGACGGTGATCGGCCCGACTCTGCCTTAAAATTTACATTTTCTTCTTGAAAAATGATCTGTAAAGGATTAAAATAGGCAGGGGATCAAAAATTAGTTTTAATGAACGAGGCGGCAAACCGGGTTGAGTAAACGGGTGTGCGCTGCTGGATGTCCTCAATCGCGCTCCTACTTAACTTTTGCACAAGGCTACCCAAAAAAGTCCACTATTTTGAGGATAGAATGCAGTCTCAAGCAACTCGCGCCCAAGCTATCAACCGCATCTATGGACTCTCGCTAGTCGTCAACCTGATCATGTTGACGCTCAAGTTAGGCGTTGGTTTTATCAGCGGGTCACTGGTCATGATTGCGGATGGTGTCGATTCGTCGCTCGATGCCATCGCCAATGTCATCGCCATGGTGGTTACGCGGATCGCCGGCCTGCCGCCGGATGAAGATCACCCCTATGGACACCGGCGCTATGAAACCTTAGCCGCGATGATGGTCGGCGCGTTTCTGCTGCTGACGGCTTCCGAAATTGTCCAGAACAGCATTTCGCGCCTGTTCTCCGGTAAAACGCCCGAAATTGGCATCCCGAACTTTTTGGTCATGCTGCTGGCGTTGGTCGTGAATCTGGGACTCTTCTTTTTGCAGCGCCGCGAAGGGAAACGTTTACGCTCCGAAGTGCTTGTGGCAAGTTCCGAGGACAAACGCAGCGATATCATGGTTTCCATCACCGTGCTGCTTTCCCTGGCTACGGTTCAGCTTGGCCTGGGCTGGATTGATGCGGTTGCCGCCCTGGTGGTAGTGGGACTGATTGGCCGCAACGCTATCGGCATTATCCGGCATGCCGCCAATGTTCTGGTGGATCATGTGGCGCTGGATGCCGCCGAGGTTAGCCAGATTGCATTAAAAGTCCCGCATGTCGAAGAAGTGGTGCGCGTCAGGAGTCGAGGTTCAGAGGATGACATCCATCTGGCCCTGCTCGTTCGGGTTGCGCCGCTGACTCCGGTGGAACATACGGCGGCTATTGCCGATGAAATCTGCAACCAACTCCGCGCCCGGATCAATGGCCTGGCGACGATTGATGTCAACTTTCTCCCGGCGCACGAACTGCCGCCCGATTATGCTCAAATCGCTCAGACCGAGGCGGTGGCATTGGGCGTGAGTGTGCATGAAATTGCGATTGCCGAAGCCGAAGATGGCATCATGTTCGACGCGCATGTTGAAGTGGATGAAGAACAGACGCTGGATGCTGCGCATACCATCGTCTCTGCATTTGAAGAGCGGCTGATGCATGCCATTCCCGACTTGACCAGCGTTGTCACGCATATTGAACCGGCGCACGGTTCGAAGCCTTGTACGAGTTGTGACAGCGAAGCCGAACACCTGGCACATAACATCATGAGCGTGGCAAGCCAGCTTTACCCGGAAGGGTACTGGCACGAACTCGTGATTCGGACGGAACCGGCGGGTGATTATTCGGTCAGTATTCACTGCCAGGCGCAAGGATCGCTGCTGGTTGGCGAAGTGCATCAAATGGCGGAAAAAGTTGAGGCCCAATTACGGATCGCGCTGCCGGATATTCACCGGATCACGATTCATACCGAACCGTTTGAAGCGAATTAACCTGGATATACGATGAAAGGGCAGCGATGGATACCTCCAAGCTGCCCTTTTTTAGTTTAGCGTGCGTTGCGGATTGACCACCATGTGAAAATTAGCCCGACGAGACTCGTGCCGACAGTGACCACCATCGGCGCGAGATCATCCAGCCGCAGCGTGATTTCATGCGCCCCAGGACCGTGCAACGCATAATAAATATACCCGGTCAGTCCGGCGACAAAGCTCCCCAGCACCACACGCAGCCCGCCGTCAAAGGTGAGCGTGGTGGACATCCCTGCTGAAAATGCCAGCACACCGATCAACGCCAGCCCAAACAGTGCCAGAAACAGGTCGAATAATTCCAGCTTACGGGCGCTTTCCACGCTGGTCGTCGAGGTGTTTGTCATAGTGTTGGAACTGGCCGTTGTGGGGCTGGTCGAAGGGCCATCGGCCCCAGCAATGGCAATCCCGTTTTCGGTTGGGGTTGGCTGCGGCGTGACATTGGGAATTCGCGTTTCGGTACTTGCCGGATTCAAGGCGGTTGTCACATTGATCTGAAAGGTGTTCGAACGCGTCGCGTTTTCGCTGGCGGCGGTGATGTAGACGCGCCCCGGTTCGGTGGGCGTAAACACCGTTCGCGCGCTCCCGCTGCGAGTGAGGCTGATCTGGCGGTTTAACAGGTTGTCGTTCAGAAAATGCAGCGTGAACTCGACCAGCGTATCATCCGGCACCCGGTTGCCATTCAGATCGACTATCGCACTGGTACGCAGCACCAGCCGTTCGCCCGGCCTCATCGTTATTGTGTCCGGTGTGCTGAGCGCGACTGTTTCGCCATTGAGCGTTTCCACGTTCATCTGGATTGTTTGCGAGGGATCAGGCGATGTGCGCTCCGTGACATTATAACCAACCGCCGGAAGGCTGATCGGCAGTGCGCCGGAAAATGTGCTTTCGTTGAACAGCGCCCGCGCTGCCGCATCGATATAGGGTGGTGTACTGCTGTACAGCCCATAGTAGGCGGTCAGTTTGCTGATTTCAGTGGATGACAGGTAGAGCGGTGCACCAAGGGACATCACCACGACATGCGTATGTTCCACCAGATCGGGCTGCGTTTCCAGAAAATCGCGTACCATGTCGTTTTGGGCGCTGTTGCCATCCAGGGTAACAAAAACGATCCACCTGGCGTCGCGCAGGGCTTCCCCGATCCGCTGGTGTGTCCGAAATTCGTTTGTCTCAGAGGCCATGTTTTCGGCTTCGTCGTACAGATAGGACAGCAGTTGGTTAAACGTAAAACTGATGACATTCTCCGGGCGAATCTGCGCTCCTGCATACGGACCGTAAAAGCGTTCGATGGCCCCTTCCAGGGCATTGACGGAAACCAAGGGGTAAGCGGCACAAAAGGAACACTGCTGAACCAACTGGACATCAGAAAAAATGACGATTGTGTCTTCGCGCGAGGGTGTCACCGTCAGGTTTTCGCGGCGCGGGGCGATCAGCGTCACACCATCCTGGGCGATCTTATAGAGTGGGGCACTCGCTGTTCCTACCGTATCAATCGAGCGCGGCGCAGTCAGCACATTTTCCAGCGAAATATTGCCGTAATACAGCGAGAGTTTCAGGGTTAGAATCCGCCGCAGAGCCTGATCAACACGGGCGCGGAAAACCGGATCGCTTTCATAACTTTCGGCGAAAAAATCAATCGTATCTACGATATTTTCGAAGGCGCTCTCGTTCGTCTGAACGCCAAACTGGGCCAGATAGAGCAGATCGTTGCCCGCCAGAAAGGCTTCCCGCGCCACCTGCCGGTGGGGAAACGGCGTGGTATTGTAATAACGCCGGATGGCTTGCGTTCCCAGTGCGCTGCTGACTACAACTCCTTCATCGCGCCACAAACGAAAATTGTCCAAGGAGAGCAGCGCATCAAACGCCTGTTCATCCACACAGATGGGACGGGTGATCGAGCGGGCATTTTGCCCCTGATAGCGGATATTGGCGCATTGCAACCCATCGACGCGTTCCAACGGATCGTGAAAATCACGCGTGACGGCAGCAAAGGGTATCAGGTCGAACTGCGAGAGTTCATCGAGGGTGCGCGGCACAACGGGAATTTCCTGATCCGGTTCGGTGTCAGCCAGTCCCAGTCCTGGAAAGCTGCGTGCGATCACCGCGACGCGGCCTTCGCTGCCCTCATGCACGCCCATCGTATAGGCTTGCCCCATTTGCCCGACCCAGAATGGCTCACCGCCAAACGAATTCACTCCCAGACTGAATTCGCGCTCCGTTGGGGCGCGTTGCACAACATCTAAGGCGGGGCCAAGCAGCATATTGATGCCCATTGTGTTCAGTTCGCTGCCCGCAATTTCACCAACCTGATGTGCATCTTCTGTTTTCCAGGTTGCGCCGAGCGCCATATAACTGGGCAGCGGTGTGGTTCCCGTCGCGATTTCAGTGCCCGGCTGACCGTTTCCATCATGCGAGGCGGCGATAAACAGCGGGATAAAGGCGTGCCCGGTTTTGCCCTCTTCAGCCGAGGTAAGGCGCGCGCCTTCGTAGGCCAGGGATTGTAAATCTGTGGTCAGCGACTGCACCAGCCGAGGTGTGTTGACTTGTCCCAGGATGTTATCGTTCGCCGCCAGCAGCACGACGCCGCCGATGTTGTAATCGCGGATGAGTTGAGTGATGCCTGCTTCAGAATTCAGGCTCGCGCCCTCAAAGGTGACGAGCATGAGCTGCGCGACCCGCTCATGCGGTGTCAGGGTACTGATGATCTGATCGACTTGATCTTCGATCTGGGCATTGGGTTCCGAACGATGCGGCATCGCTGGATAGACCAGTGTTGTAAACCACAGGAGAAGCAGCATGTAGCGCATCTTAGTTGCGACTCAATTCGACATTTAATTCCACCGGACTTGGGGTATCTTCGATCACGGTGATGCCATCGGCATTGATCGGCAGATAACCTTCGGCTCGCACCAGCACACTATACAACAGCGGATCGTCTTCGGTGCCGCGCGGGAGCAGAACGGGAATTTGATAACGACCATCACTGTCAGCAATCGAGTAGCCTAACACTTGCCCACCATCCCAGGTGAAATCTTCGATGCTGAATTCCGATTTGAGCACAAGAAACATCGCGCCGGGAATACCCTGGCCGGTTTCCGCGTCGGTAATTCGTCCTGACATCTGCACGCCTTCCGCGCTGGCAAACGCCTCAACCGGAAGCTGGCCCAGCCCGACTTTAGCTTCTGCCGAAGCCAGCACAATGTTCGCCATGCTGATTTCCAACTTGTAGCGGCCATCGGGTAGCGTGTCGAGGCTGGTCAGGCTGGCGAAATAATTGGAGCCTGACGACTCCGCATCCCAGGGTTCGGTGACTTCAAACAGGACGTCATCGTCCACATACCAGCGGCGTGTCCACAGCGTGCCGGGCGCGATCAACTGCCAGTTGAAGAAGATGTACAGGGATTCGATGCCTGCCGGAAATTCCGTGCGAATTGATCCGGCGGGTTGGCCGTTGGCTTCGTCAGTGGCAAAGGTGAAAATTTCCTCCCCTTCAGCGGGAGGTGGAAAGACCACCGCTCGACTGCTAACCGCTGATCCGGCGATCACAAAATCGGCGGTGGCGCTCAAGAAGTCACCGATATAAAGCTGCAAGCGGTATTGTCCGGGCACAAAGTCCGCTGTCGCTGTGATGGTGCGTGTGCCCTGTGATTGGTACTGCTCGAAGTCCCATGTTTCGGTGCTGCGCGTCAGCTCTTGTCCGCCGAAATACCAGATATAGGTCCATGCGGTGTCCGCCGCCATATACTGGTAGTTGAAGCGCGCTTCGACCAAACTCCCATCGGGCAGCACATAACCCGTACCGGCGAGATTATTGTCCTCGTCGCGCAAGCCGAACACGATGTTACTGAATGAAGGATCAGTGTTTGCGCCGCCGCCGACGTTGATCACGCTGCTGGCGACTTCGCGGCCTTCGATGAAGAGGCGGAAACTGTACAACCCGTTGCGCAGCGGGGTTTCACTGCTGCCGATATACCATGTACCGCGTCTGCCGCCGCTCCAGGTCACAGGTGGTAAGCTGTAGTCAACTGAATAGATGTCATTCACCGAGACGCGCAGTTCATAGATCATACCATCGACCATATTGTTATAGTCGAATAACAGGTACAGACTGGGTGTTCCGGTGGGCACCAACCCAACGACATTCGATGGCACACCTGCTTCATTGATCACGGTGCTGAAGTAGAGATTGCTGAAGGTGGGCGTTCCTTCGGATGGCAGATTGACTGTTTCGGTGAGGTCTTCACCCTGACGAATGCCGAGTGTCGCGCCGCGCACCATGCCGCGCGCCAAGCGTGACGGGCGCAGGGCACTGATAAAGCCGCCAACAGGCACACAGTCATCGCTGCGATCCGCCAGACCGTCCTGGTTCGTATCCTGGATGACGCGGCAATCGACCACTTCGCCCGCCGTGGTCGCCGGGGCAATGGTGGGAATGCCGATCAATTTGCCGTCGCGGTCATACGCGCCGCCGCCGCTCATCGTGCCGGGGATGGTGGCATTGGTCCGAATCCAGGCCCGATCTCCGGCGATTTTTTCGGCGGTGAAACCGCTGACGGTGCCGCGCGTGACAGCCACCGGATCGCTGCCTAGTGACGGATAACCCACAATGGTAATCGTCGCGTCCAGGCTCAGATTGTTGGAGTCGCCCAATTCGACAAAGGGAAGCTGTAACTCGCTGGGATCAATCGTGCGGCCATCCAGATAACCGGTGATGCGCAGCATGGCGAGGTCCAGCCCGCGACTGAATTCTACAAGTTCGGCGGTATAGGTGGGGATGGGCGGCTCATCCAGCTTGACGGTCACGGCGATCACCAGTTGATCGGCGCGGCAGAGATCACTGGGCAGGGCGGAATGGGCATTGGTGAGAATCAACCCATTGGCGCTGACGAGTGTGCCCGAACCGACACAGGAGATCACGGGTTGGCCCTGGTTCTGGTAGGTCTGCATCACAAACACCGTCGCGCGTTTGATCACCTCTTCATTCAATTCGACCAGCGGCGGCTCATCCTGGGCGCGGCTGCCACCCAAACGGGGCAGCAGCGGCACGCCTGTTCCGACCACCAGACATAAAAGACCAACCAGCCAGAGAAATTTTTTTGTGCGCCGCATTAGAAAATTTGCACCGTTCCCAACAGGTTTTCAAAACGATACAGGTGGTCATCAAAGGCGCTGCTTTCTTCGCGGTAGGTGATGATCACCGCCTGCGAGCCACGCAGCACGACGACATCAACCCCTTTGACGACCAGGGGCAGACTTTGCAGAAAGGGGTTGCGCTCAAATTCGGTATAGGCATAGGTCAGGCGTTTGGCGGCTGAGCCGTCGCGCAGCGTTTCGTCGGTGCGCGAAATTTCGTGATAGGTTGCGAGGCGCTCCGAGCGCTGGATATTGAGCACATCCAGCACATTGTTCGGCGTGGCGTCCGGTCCAACCGGCAGCACGGAGACTTGCAGCAGAGTTTTGAAGGGCAGGGCGTTGGGGTCTTCGGCGCGCACGACATAATCTGCCGCGCCGCTGGTCAACAACCAACTGGTCGGCACCTGCACGCGGACGCCGGCTTCCAGGTCTTCAAATTCGATGGTGGCGTTTAAGGCGTTATCGCGCATCGAAAGGCCCAGGAACAGGATCAGTCCGGCGAGTGCGAGGGACAGATAGGTGTTCCAGCGCTGGGTAAACGTGAGTTCGGTTGGTTCACCGATTTCAATAATCTCGTTCATCAGGCGTTTCTACGTCCCGTCAGGGCTTCCATACGCGTATCGGCGCTTTCGATCAAAAAGGACATGACCAAAAACATGACGATCACCAATCCAGCGGCCAGCATCAAACTGCGCAGCGGCGAACTGCCGGTAGAGGCTACTTGCAGACTGCCGACCAACGTCATGCCGCGAAAGGCGAAATACAGGCCGCTGATGAACGATGCCATCAACAGACCCATTGGCATCCAAAAGACGGGTGGGCGGCTGATGCGCAGTTCAGATAAAAAATAACCGATCAGCAGGGCGGTGGAAAGCTGCGAAAAGGTGATGCTTGCTACGCGCATGGCCAACGCTGCGAGGGTAATATCACTGAACCAGGCGGCATGCAGATTAAAGACGGTGGCATAACCGATGGCAACGGCCAAAATGTAGGCGATGCCGTCCATACGCTGGTTGAAACGCTGCGGCCAGACGGTATAACGCACGACCAGGTATTTGAGAAAGATACTGGTAAAACCCACCGTGAACATATAACCCAGAATACGCCCGAAGAAACCTTGCGCGGGAAGCCACAGATCGGGTTTCCAGACGTGTTCTTCCAGTGGCACGGCCACACCATAACCGACTAAGCCGCCCAGAATGACCATGCCGATCAGCCCGGTGCGCGGGATGAGCGCCTGCCGTTCGCCGCGATACGAAAAAAATAACCAAGCCACCAGCGGCAGCAGCGCTAACCCGGTTTTGGCGCGCGGGTTGGCATAGGTGTCGGGAAGGAAAGAAGTAAAGCTGGAAACGCCCACAATCAGCAGCACGGTGAACAGCAGCACTCCGATTTCCTGCGCGCTGGTACGCCACACGCGGCGATAGGGATAACTTTCTTCGATTGCTTCTTCCGGGGCCAGCAGAATGGGTTCAAACGACGACAAGCTTTGTGCTCCTCTGAAGTTATTGATTACTGACTCAGCCAGTGCTACACTTGCTCCGCCCAATTGGGGCTATTCTACCGCGCTGAATGGGAAAGGTCACATGCATGTACAACCAGTCGGCCCAGTTTTATGATCTGGTCTATGGTTACAAAGACTATGCAGGCGAGGCGCAGGCGATCCATAAACTGATCACGCAGTACTGCCGCAGTGGGGGGAATGTGCTGCTGGATGTGGCGTGTGGAACCGGGCGACACCTGGATTATTTGCAGGAATTCTACGCCGTGTCGGGACTTGACCTCAGCGCCGAACTCCTGACGGTGGCGCGGCAGCGGCTGCCTGGCGCGACATTTTATGAAGCGGATATGGTTGATTTTGATTTGGGCGTGCAGTTTGATGTGATTATCTGTCTGTTCAGCGCGATAGGGTATGTGCAAACCGACCCGTGTTTGTGGCAGACGGTTCAAGGCATGAGCCGCCATCTGAAGCCGGGCGGGGTGGTGATTGTCGAACCCTGGTTCACGCCGGAGCAGTGGCACCCTGGAACGGCGCACGCGACTTTCGTGGACCAGCCGGAACTCAAAGTTGCGCGGATGACGGTCAGTGAGCAAGAAGGCAGTCTCAGCCGCAACGATTTTCACTGGCTGGTGGCGACTCCGGCAGGGATTCAGTATTTTACGGAGCGGCACGAATTGGGGTTATTCACGCAGGATGCGTATATGAGCGCGCTGCGTGAAGCCGAGTTGGATGTGATTTTTGATCCCGACGGGTTGACCGGGCGCGGGTTATATATTGGCGTCAAGCCGATGTGAGGTGGAGCTTGGATCGTTTAGTGACGCGGCGCTCACCGGGCGGCTGCAATCTCGTTGTTGCGCTGGTGGTGATCCCGCTGCTGATTTTGACCGCGCTGTTGATCTGGGTGCTGGCGGATACGGGCGACGAGGAAGATAATGGCTCGCTGGCTCAGGTTCCGGCGCTGGAAGGAGCCGACCTTGAAGGCTCAAATGTGCTGGTGTATGGGCTGACGCTGAACCCCTCAACTTTTGATCCACATCGCGGGGCAGCGTTTGAGATCGGGATTCCGTTTTATTCGGTGTACGATACGCTGGTGTACCGACATCCGCAGAATCTCACGAGCTTTGTGCCGGGGTTGGCCGAACGCTGGGAGATGGCGGCGGATGGGCTGTCGTGGACGTTTTATCTGCGGCAGGATGTCAAGTTCCACGATGGGACGGCGTTCGATGCGCTGTCGGTGGCGGCTAACCTGGACCGGATTATGAACCCGGAGATTCAATCGAACAAGGCGAAATATCTGCTCGGTCCATACCAGGGTTACACGCTGATCGACAAATACACGATTCAGATTAATCTAAGCGAACCCTATGCGCCGCTGCTGGACGGGTTGAGCCAGGTGTATTTGGGCATGGTCAGCCCGCAGGCCGTACAGAACACCACAAACAATTCCTACCAATTTCATCAGGTGGGCACGGGACCGTATAAACTGGTCGATTTTATTCCTGGTGAACGGATCGTGTTGCAGCGGAACGAGGATTATAACTGGGGTCCGGTGTTCTATGCGGCGGCGGGACCACAGTCGGTGGATGTGATCGAGTTCCGGTTTTATCCTGATGCG
Source organism: Aggregatilineaceae bacterium (assembly GCA_036260665.1). Classification (GTDB taxonomy): domain Bacteria; phylum Chloroflexota; class Anaerolineae; order Aggregatilineales; family Aggregatilineaceae; genus DATAMF01. The sequence continues at coordinate 11,333 of DATAMF010000522.1, forward strand.
GCGACGCGCAGCCTTGCGCTGGAAAGCGGCGAGGTGGATATGATTGGCGAACTGCCGCCGACGGACGCCGAACTGCTGGTGGGGAAACGCGATCTGCGGATTTATCAGGTGCCGATTCCCGGTATGCCGCAGCAGTTTTTTATCAACACGACGCATGCGCCGACGGATAACCAGAATTTCCGGCAGGCGTTGATCTATGGGACGAACCGCACGGCGATTGTGGATGCGGTATTCCAGGCACAATCCCCAATTGCAAATGGGCCGCTGTCATCGATTACGCCGTTTTATAATCCCGCGGTTGAGATGCTGTACGGCTATGATCCAGAGGCGGCGCGGCAGCTTTTGGCGGCGGTGGGATATGCCGATTCGGATGCCGATGGGATCGTGGAAAAAGACGGCTTGCCGCTCAAGCTGCGGCTGGTGTTCGCGCCGTGGAACCAGATGTCGGATGTCGCGCAGTTGATTCAGGACCAGTGGCGGGATATTGGGATCGAGGTGGAACTGATTCTGGTGCCGGATCTGCCAGCGCTGCGCGGTTATGTGGAAAGCGGCGAATACGATTTGATTGCGTTCACCGATTTTGGAGTAGATGCCAGTCTGCTGAATCAATACTATCTCTCAGATGGCGCGTTCAACTGGTCAGGCTACAACGATCCTGAACTCGATCAGTGGCTGCACGATGCAACCCAGCAGCAGGATTTGACGCAGCGCGGGGAATTGTACGCGCTGGCCCAACAGCGAATTATGGAACAGGCGATTGTGCTGCCGATTCGCGAATTTGTGAACCTGGATGGCGCATCGACCAACCTGGACGGCGTGATCTTCAGCGCGCAGGGGTGGTGGCCGCTGCTGCGGAATATTCAAATGGAACCGTAGAACTGTGACAGCCGTTGTTGTGCGGCGGTTGGGCGCTGCGCTGGTGGTGGTGTGGCTGGCGCTGACGCTGGCCTTTGTGGTGCTGCGGATGCTGCCGGGTGATGCAGTGGACGATACGATGGCGCGCAGCGGGGCGTCAGCGGGCGAAATTGCGGCGCGGCGCGAGGAACTCGGATTGAATGATGCCATCGTGCAGCAGTATGTCACCTATCTGGCGAAGCTAGTGCGCGGCGATTGGGGCGAATCGCTCACATCGGGGCAGCCTGTCACGGAACTGATTGCACAGAATCTTCCCTCAACCATTGTGCTGTCCGGGCTGGCGCTGCTGGTTGGCGTCAGCCTGGGGCTGCTGCTCGGACTGGCGGCGGGACTCGCACCGATCCGGCTGGTGCGGTATGGCGCGGAAGGCATTTCCTCACTGGCGCTATCGACTCCGGTCTATTGGACGGCGACACTGGCAATCTATTTTTTCACGGTGGAATGGGATGTGCTGCCGGGTGTCGGCGGGCAGGGTTCGCGCGCGCTGATTCTGCCCGCGGCGGTGCTTGGATTCCACACGGCGGGGAGTATCGCGCAGGTGACGGCGAACAGTCTGCGAGAAACCGCCGCGCAGGATTTTGTGCGGACGGCGCGGGCGAAAGGTCTGCCTGAACTGGATGTGATGGATCATATACTGCGGGTGGCGCTGCTGCCTGTGATCGCGGTGATTGCGCTGCAACTGGGATTTTTGCTGGGTGGAACGGTGATCACCGAGACGATTTTTGTGCGGCGCGGAATCGGGCGGGTGCTGCTGACGGCGATCAGTTCGCGGGATTACCCGGTGATTCAGGGGATTGTCGTACTGGCGGCGATGACGTACAGCACGATTCACGCGGCGGCAGATGTGCTGATGGGGATGTTGGATCCGCGGGTGGGGATAGAGGAATGGGACGCAGGCGGATCGCTTTGATCATTCTGGGTGGGATCGTGCTGCTGGCGGCAATTGCGCCCTGGCTGGGGCAGGGTGATCCGCGTGATACGAATCCTGAAAATCAACTGCAAACGCCATCACGCGGGCATTTGTTCGGGACAGATTTGCTCGGACGGGATGTGTTCACGCGGACGCTGTACGGCGGGCGGCGGACGTTGGGAGTCGCGGTGCTGACGGTGATCGTTACGCTGGTGCCGGGAGTGGTGATCGGAGTGACGGCGGGTTACTTCGGGCGGTGGGTGGACATGACGCTGATGACGCTGATGGATGCGCTGCTGGCGGTTCCGAGTCTGCTGCTGGCGCTGGCCCTGGTGGCGGTGGTGGGACAGGGAACGGTGCAGATCGCGGTGGCAGTGGGGATCGCAGGGATTCCGGCGTATGCACGGGTGACGCGGGCGGCGGTACGCGAAGCTCGAACCCGGTTGTATATCGAGGCGGCGCGATCTGTCGGCGCACGTCCGGCAGGGATTCTGTGGCGGCATGTTGTCCCGACGATCCGCGCGCCGCTGCTGGCGTTCGCGGGGGTGATGCTGAGTTGGGCGATGTTGAACAGCGCCGCGCTGATTTTTCTGGGTTATGGCGGCGATATTTCCGCGCCGGATTGGGGCGTGATGTTGGCCGACGGGCGGCAGGCGTTTAGGGCTGCGCCCTGGGCGGTGCTTGCGCCGGGTGCTGCACTGAGTATAACTGTGTTAGTTATAAACTTACTGGCGAGCGATAGACACTGATCCCCGCCCCCCCTTTGTGAACCGTCTGAGGGGAAAAACGACTGGAAAAGGGCGAGATCCTGGCATTATCTCCGACTTTTTGACATAAAGTTGATTGTTCGTGTCCCGTTTGTTGAACTTCTGACTGATCCCCCCCCCCCCCCCCGCTTTTGGCGTTTTGAACCTGAGAAGTTTGACAAAGTGGGGGTTTTGTAAAACTTGGTTGATTTTCTGACCCCCCCTTTGAAGAAGTCATTAGTCGTTCGTTTTTAGTGGTTGGTAAGGTGCGTTGTTGGGCGATACGAATAGGATAGCACGAATGTTCGAATTTGTCATCACCATTGAGATACTAACTTCGATGGTTAACTTGGATGGTTAGGGTTACAAACGGGGCAATGCGTGAATTGCGCCTACGAACCTCACCCCCTCGGTCCCCCTCTCCAGCCGAGCTAGAGAGGGGGAAGATCGGGCGGGGCAAGCCCACGCCCC
>DATAMF010000614.1:0-2036 GCA_036260665.1 Aggregatilineaceae bacterium
AACGCGTTTGGAGGAAACAATGGCCGATATACAGCGAATAGGTTTTAACGTCACCGAGTCGATGGGCAATGCGCTGAAAGAAGAAGCAGGCAAGCGCGGCGCTACGCTGTCGAACCTGCTGCGCATCCTGATCGCCGAGCGCCTGGAGCAATTAGGGTATGAAGTTGAAACCGGTATCGCCTGGGGCGGTGATCGGAAATCCAAAAAAGCAGCCGACGAAGAGTAGGTATGCTGGGCCGTCCAGTTCTCCGTTGCTTTGACGGAGAACTGGTGATTCCCGCTGATATGTAGTTGTTAAAGAGCAAAAAACGGCAGCAAGCAAACGCTTGTGCCGTTCGCATTCAGGCAGCCCGCACAAGGGACTGCTTGAAATTGCACCCTTCTGGATGCTGATCAGGCATTCCCCCAGAAGGAGATAGGGCGGGATTTAAAAAGCCCAGCTTTCACATCATCCCGCCTTGCAATAGTTTTCGTTGACCACTCTAGTATAGAACAGAAAGACATATGCTTTCAAGTTGTTATCTGACTATAGTCAGGAGAAAACATATCTAAACTTCAGCGTTCGGCGGTGGCATCCATTCCGAATCGACCACCTTATAGGCGTAACGGCTGATATATTTGATCCTGCCGAGTGACTCCAAACGCATCAAGACGTAGCTCATACGCTGCTGGCTCAATTTCATTTCTTTTGCCAGTTCGCGTGTAGTTGGTGTGATCCCAGAATTCGCGCGAGCGTATTCACAAATCACAACAAACACCTCATCTACGCGACTCTGTTTAGGTTCCTTAGCTACCGCCACCATGTTTCCCTTCCTCATTACGCTGTCCGTTCCGCCCACCTAAAACCCGTCCGCGATAATCTGCTAACAACTCGGCGGCTACTGTTTTTCCAATTCCGGCTTTATCCGCAAATTGGCGAGCGGACAAGGTACTATACTCAGGGTGCTCTTGGAGCAAGCTCCAGCCAATTTCACGGGCATCCATACGCTTACTATAGCCCTGTCCGGTGTGCTGTCCGCTTTCCTCCGCTGTGTCCGTCCGTATAGTGTCCGTTGCTGTCCGCTGAAAAGTTACGGACGGCAACCGGACAGCATCATAACCAGTAATTTGAGCCGCCCACTTAACAGCTTTATGTGGCAAAACGCCCATACTGATCGCAGCATCCCGAAGGGCCATAAACTCCACTTCAGCAGATACTTGCCGCCATTTCTCATCGAGCAGCCCGCCACCCTTATCACGTCGCTCCAAGAACAGCGCGGCCAGCGATTCACCGGCAATCGATGCACCAATGGGAATGATTAGCGCCGCGAACGGCACCAGGAATAGCGCAACCTGGCTCTGTGCAGGTAGGTTCCCAAATTCAGCCGTCAGCTTGGCAAATGATTTATCTTTTAGCTGATCGCTGGCTTCCACAATGGCGATAAAACTTCCCGCACCATTCACGATGATTGCAGCGATGAAAATCAACCCCTCCAGCGCCAGAAAACCAACTGGAACTATTCGGTGCTCAGCCTTGCTCATCTTGCGCCAGAACGCCAGAAACAACTGCCCGCACTCGATGCCCACAGGAGCGATATACCCCACAAATGGTGTGAGGATAGCAAAAACCTGCATGGTATGCGGTGCGGAAAGCAGAAAGAACACCGCCGCCACTACCACGATAAACCAGGAGATAGAATCTCCGATCCGTTCCTGGATACTGATTTTCTTTCGCGCTTCTTTCTCCCATTGTGCGCGTGCTTGCGCCCGTACTAAGGCTACATCGGGTGTTTGCTCAAACATCTGTGCCATGTTATTCTCCCCTCTCGTGTTGTCCACACAACACACCCCACGCGGGCTAGATGTCCCCACGTCTAGCCCGATCTCTTTTCTATTTCCAAAGCTTCAATTGCATGCCCACCACGCGATACGGCAGGCCTCGGTCAATCATCCACTGCGGGACTGGATGCCACCTGGCAGGCAGTACACCGCCCGGCTTACAAACATGGTGAATATGAAGGTGACAGCGCTGGCAGCATACGAGCAGGTTTTCATGC
>DATAMF010000621.1:0-6992 GCA_036260665.1 Aggregatilineaceae bacterium
TGGAACTCCTGCAACGTGTGGCAGAAGTGAGACGTGACCGCACCCATGAACCCAGTGATTCCGGGGTCAACCAGCAGGCACGGGATTACGCACTGAGTAAATTAGTGTATTGTGCTCACTGTGAACGACAGGCTGAAGAGCAGAGCGATCCCCGGCGGCGAACACGGTTGACAGGAGGGCCTGATCCGCGTGGCAGACGCCGCTACAAGCATCGTCCTGGGGTGGTGTGTGGCGTGACGAATCGGAGTGTGGTGGACGAGATTATCGAGGCAGAGTTCGGGCGCTTGCTCAAGTTATTGACCATCCGGGAAGAGGCGCTGGACTACATGACGGAACTGGCGATCCAGTCCCAGATGAGTAGTATGGGCGAACAGGAGGCTGCTGCTCTCGAACACCAGAAACGGGAAGCGATGGCGGTCTGTCAACGGCGGATTGACGCGGCGGTGCACCTGTATGGCGATGGCCGGATTACGCGCGAGGAATACCTGCGGCGGGTGGAAATCAACGAACGGGAGATCGCCCACTGGCAGGCGCGCACCACGGAAACTCAGCAGAAGGCCCTTGAATTGTCCATGTGTATTGAGGCGGTGAACCGGATGGCGCAGATTTGGGATACGGCTGATGACGAGGATCGGAAAGGGCTGGCCCAGTACCTGTTCACTGAGATTGTGTTTGACCTGGATACCCGCCGCATTGTGAGCTATAAGCTCAAGCCGTGGGCGGATGAGTTCATCATCCTGCGGATGGAATTATACTATCAGGAGTTTGGGGATGTAACTGAAAATACGGCTGGCTATGAAAAAGCGCTAGAAAAAGAAGATTGCAACGAGCTTCTAGGCTGTTGCAATCCGATGCCCCATAGGGGACTCGAACCCCTGTTTCTGCCTTGAGAGGGCAATGTCCTGGGCCACTAGACGAATGGGGCCTTTCCAAATTTCGGGAGCATTGTACCAGTAGTTTTGGTGACCGTCAAGCAAGAGTTCCCTGCTTAAATATTGGTTTATGCAAAAATGTTAGGGGAAAGTAGCAAATAGGCGCTTAGATCGTTTGCGTTTGCTGGATCTCCCAATAATGGTTGAATACCGAAAATTTCTTGGACTGTGCGCAAAGTTGAACTATGGGTGTAATGAATGGTGTTCGAGTCCCCATTCCCCTTTGCCTTCGGGGAGATCACAATGAGGCTTATGGGTCCGTCGCTTTTATGATTTTATCCCATGTAATAATCAAAACCCCTCCATTGGCATAGGCCTGGGAATTCAGAATTAGCGGGACTTCTTGAGCTAGCCAATCGTCGCCCGCTTTGATTGGATCTGTAATTTCACATGCCTGATTGTGCCCGTGTCATTGCATAAATTAGGCGTGATGAAATTGTAGCGCGACAGTGGATGCCTCGTTTGCGGCTACCATTTCCGAGGAAACAGTTGGGTGTTGTGATCATTATTGTTAGCTGCGACGACCGAGAGAATTCCTACTCCAACACTAGCGATTACGAAGAAAAGGAGAATTTTATGTGACATATCCGTTTATCTTTTAAGGCGAAGCCAGCGCCCGCTTACGGCAGAATAAATACCAAAGGCTACCAATCCAAAGGCCACAATGCCCACAAGCCAGGGGCCATAAGGCTGACCTAGCATATCTGTGAAGACTCCATCAATGCTTTGCGCCTGATTAGGATCGTGATTATAAGCAGCCAGGAAAAGAAACAATCCAACCAGCCCCAAAACGATACCACGAGCTATGGTGCCAAATCTTCCCAATCGATTGATCCATTTACGCTGACTGCGGTTCAAGGTATAGGGTTGAAACTGCTTCTCGAAATCACGACTCAGCCCTCGTGCTATCTGAACAATTCCAGCTCCCATTACGGCTATAGCCGCTACTCCAATGAGCCATACGCCCCAGGATTTGGAGAGGATGGAGGCGGTTGTTTCTTTGGTCTGCTCACCACTGGACTGCGTTGATTGCGCACCAGCTAAGAGGTTATAGGTAGATACGGCGAGCATGAGATAGGATATCCCACTGACCGCATACCCAACACGTTCGATGATTCCTTTGGGGTGTGTACCTTTATGGAGTGGATCGAGTACGGCTCGGATAAGACCCCATACTGCATAACCTAGCAACCCGACCAGGATAACATAGAGCAAAAATTCACCCAAAGGCGTAGTACTTAATGCCGAAATTGCCCCTGATTGGTCGGCTCGGTTGGCATTTTTACCTACTGCCATTTCTAGAGCTAAGGCTCCAATAACACCATATATCAGTCCGCGCACAACATAACCCAGGCGGGTCAAATATTCGATCAATGGACTGGTCGCGACCTGTTTAGCTGCTTGTTTTATATTGGTATTCATATTGCCTCCCTATCTTTAATCTAGCAGGTCGCTGCCAGAGTTCCTAACAGGGGGCAGAAGCGTTGACATGAGGGTTAGCGGAGTTGGCTGCCTGCCAGGGCTATGATTCCGCTTTGAAGAATTTTGGCAGCAATACTGATGCTCATAAATCGCCAGAGGGGGACTCGTCCAGCACCGGAAAGAATTCCGGCAAAATCGGAAAGCGGGCTAGGGATGATGCTCAGGGTAAAGACTACGGTTAGCATCCCATTGCGATCCATCCACATTTTGACACGCTGAGCAATGGGATTAGTTTCAACGATTCCCAGACCATTATAACCTGTAAGATATCCCGTTATTTCTCCCAATGCTGCACCTAATCCGGCGCAGATGCCCACGAGAAATGGATTGAGGCTGCTGCCGAGAGCAAATACAAAGATTAGCCCTGGTGCGGGTAAAACCAGAGTCGCATTACTGAGCAGCATCACAGAAAATGCGCCGATATAACCAAGCGACGCAATGTCTTCCATCCGCTCCTGATTGATAAACACCAAGAGAGAAATTCCTGCAACCAGTACCAGACTAGCCAATCGCATAAAACAGGAGGAAAGGCTAGCATCAGGAGAGGGAGTTACTAAATGCGTCAGGCTGTTGAATATTTTTCGGCGATCGTGGAGCATTGTCTCACTAGTCCGCGATTTGCTTTTGCGCATTGTCTAACAGACTACGAATGCGTGCCGCAACCATTTCAATCGCGACCAGGTTTTGCCCTCCCTCCGGTATGATTACATCAGCATAACGTTTGCTGGGCTCGACAAATTCTAAATGCATGGGGCGAACGCTGTTGAGATATTGGTCGATTACCGACGCTACAGATCTGCCACGTTCGGCAATGTCACGCTGCAAGCGGCGGATAAAGCGGATGTCTGGATCAGCATCTACAAAGATACGGACATCGAATAATTTGCGCAACTCTAGTTCCGCAAATACCAAAATCCCTTCGACTAGAATCACAGGCTGGGGCAAAACATGATTCACCGCACTGGTGCGGCAGTATGTCGTGAAATCGTAGATGGGAACCGGAACAGTTTCCCATCGTTTAAGCTGTTGGATGTGTTCGATTAACAGAGTGGTTTCGAGCGAATCCGGGTGGTCAAAATTGATGAGTTCATCGGGTGCATGAGGAATATCGCGAATGTCTTTGTAATACGAGTCGTGTTCGAGATAGACGATATGCTCGGTGCCAACACGCTCTAGAATGGCATAAGAAACAGTCGTTTTGCCGGAGCCGGAGCCGCCTGCCACTCCGATGATGACTGGGGTAGGACGGTTGGGCGTGTCAGTCATGCGCGGTCTCCCATAAAGTCCAGATAAAAGAAATGCCCGCAGTGTTTAGGGACTGGGGCATCAACAACTGAGCCGCCCAAGAGAGTTGAACTCTTAACCTAACGCTTACGAAGCGTTTGCTCTGCCGATTGAGCTAGGGCGGCGTGAATGAGGGCATTATAGCAAGTTAGGGGAGGGATGACAAGTCTGAATTTGAGAGCGTTTTCCGGCTGTGTTCAGTATAATAAGGTGTAATGCCTGAGCACTCTAAAAGGAGTACTTGTGAACGTTACTTTCTTTGAAAACGAGAGTCTGTTTTCCGATTTGCGCGAGGAATGGGATGACCTTCTGAGTGACAGCGAGGCAAATCGTGTTTTTTTGACCTGGGAATGGTTATCATCCTGGTGGCACGCTTACCATCCGGGGCAGATTTGGGCATTTGCGCTTCGCAATGACGATGGTCTCCTAGTTGGGATTGCGCCCTGGTTTATCTGCTCTGATGCGGTGCGTGCTATTGGATGCGTGGATGTGACGGATTATGTGGAAGTGATCGCGCGCCGTGGGTATGAGCTGGCTGTATTTGAAATGCTGGCTGACTGTTTGCTCGAAAGCGAGTATACGAACATTTGTATTTGTAACATTCCCGAAAATTCTCCTACATTCCAATTCCTGCCTCGGTTCTTAGAAGACCGAGGTTTTGTTGTTGATCTAGAAGTTGAAGATGTATGTCCTCTCATCGTGCTGCCAAATACCTTTATCCAATATATTGAAAATCTGGATAAGAATAATCGCCATGAACTGCGCCGTAAGCTTCGTAAAAGCGTGGAAGAGGTCGAGTGGTATATCGTCGGGCCAGATCCCGACCTGAATAGTAATATTGATCGTTTTATGCGGCTGATGGCTGCCAGTGCCCCTAGTAAGGCTGAATTTTTAGAAAATCCTCAACACCGTGCCTTTTTTGAAGCAATGATTCCGGCAGTTGCGGCGCGAGGATGGTTACAATTGGCATTCGCAACTGTCCAAGGGGAGGATGCTGCCGCTTATCTGAATTTTGACTATAACAACCAGATCCTGGTTTACAACTCTGGTTTGGACCCAGCCTCCCACGGTCATGCCAGCCCTGGTATTGTGTTGCTCGCTCGTTTGATTGAACACGCTATTCAACAAGGCCGCAGTGTGTTTGATTTTTTGCGAGGCGATGAATCGTATAAGTATGACATGGGGGGACAAAATACTAATGTGTACCGCCTGACGGCGAATAGGGAAATGCATGAATAGGATTGCAATGCTCAGTGTTCATACCTGTCCCTTAGCTACTCTGGGTGGAAAAAAGACGGGCGGGATGAATGTCTATGTGCGTGACTTAAGCCGCGAATTAGGGCGGCGCGGGATTCAAGTGGATGTTTTCACCCGCAGTGAAAATTCAGGCGTTCCCCAGGTGACTACGCTTGGTGAGAATGCTCGTGTGATTCATGTGCTTACGGGACCGGAACAGCCTATTGGAACGTCTGAAGTTTACCCTTATCTGCCCCAATTTATTGATGGTGTATTGGCGTTCGCTGAGCGGGAAGCCGCTTCATATGATTTGATCTTCAGTCACTACTGGCTGAGCGGATGGGCAGCCCATGAACTCCGCGCACGGTGGGGTGTTCCGGTGGCGCAGATGTTCCATACCCTAGGGCGGATGAAAAACCGGATCGCTCAGGGAATGGCGGAACAAGAGACCGATATTCGTGTTTTCACTGAAACGGATATCATGTCCTGGGCTGACTGCCTGATTGCGGCCACTCCTGCTGAACGTGCGCAGCTCCTGTGGCTGTACCGGGCGGATCGGCACAAAATTGAAATTGTGCCGCCAGGGGTCGATTTAAAACGGTTTCGCCCGCTTGATCCTGAAGAAGCCAAATCGCGTATTGGTATTCCCGCCCATCATAAGATGCTGCTGTTTGTCGGACGGATCGAGCCGCTGAAAGGCGTTGATACGATTCTTCAGGCGGCAGCGCTGCTGCGTCAGGAAAATCCTGCGTTGCTCAATGATCTGTGGATCAGTATTATTGGCGGCGACGGCGAAGCAGATATGGCTGATGCCGAAATGGCACGGTTGAAGGCGCTGCGTGAGGAGCTTGGACTGCGCGATCTAGTGACATTTTTGGGTGCGCGTGATCAGGATACCCTGCACTATTATTATGCCGCTGCTGAGGCTTTGATCATGCCTTCGGACTATGAAAGTTTTGGGATGGTTGCGTTAGAAGCAATGGCTTGCGGTACCCCTGTGATTGCGTCTGAGGTCGGAGGGCTGGCGTTTTTGGTGCAGGATGGTGTGACGGGTTTCCATGTACCGACACGGGAACCCGCCGCTTTAGCCCGAAGTATCCGGTTGATGCTGTCTGAACCTGAACGCCGTATCCAAATGGGGCAGGCTGCTCATGATACCGCGCAGCAGTATGGCTGGCCTCTCATTGCAGACCGTTTGCTGGATATCTTTGAAAGTATGAGGCTAACCTCCATACGAGCTAATCGTGTTGATCGATTCGGCGGAGATATAGGGCGTTTGCTTTTCGATCTCTAAGGCTTGGTCTTCACTGAGCAGGGTCTGTCCCAGGTAGTACAATACACTGTTGAACGAATCGAAGCGGTAGCGCCGTTTCGTCCAGCCATCGCGGAGATGGTAGAACACGACCTCAAATTGTAGGGCTTCGTGTTCGGGGTGGGCGATTTCATCTACCAACCAGACAGGCGCATATTGTTCCAAGTGTGGGTGTACTTTTGCATCACGACGCTGGCGCATGATTTCGAGTTTATCGTCCATTAGATCCTCTTTAGGTGAAAAAGCTCACAGTGAATAATTGTAGTGAATTACGTCACGATCCGGTAGTGGAGTAAACAGGCTATGGGACAGGATCGAATTCTCGCTCTGTGGGGTGGACGTGGTGCACGGCAAATTCTCCGGCTGCGGTTTCCACGCGCGTTGATTGATGATCGCACCTTCGATATGGTATATACCGAGGAGGGTGTGGAACGCGTGCGCGCCATGGGATTCAATTGGGTGTGCTTTATGGCGAGTTGGGGATTCGCTCCTGAGATCGAGACCATTGATTGGGAGATATTCCTGCGGGCCGTTCGCCTGTATCATGCGGCAAATCTCCGGATTATCGGCGGTATTCAGGTTTCCAATTATGTCATACAGGGGAGCTACAGCGATAAGACGTGGCAGGCGCTTGATGCGTGGGGACACCCGATTCCATTTCATCAAGATCGATATTATGCCTGCTGGAATGATCCGGCTTGGATTGAAGAGATTCAAAGTAAAATTCGTGTAGTCATTAACGCTGG
>DATAMF010000635.1:0-1696 GCA_036260665.1 Aggregatilineaceae bacterium
AACTTCATCTCTATAATCAAATTTAGATTTGATTATATTGCGAGTGCTGCCTATGCCCCGCCGCCCCGCCGAACAAACCGTCCACCCCGAAGCCATTTTGCGCGCCGCCGCGTCTGTTTTTCACCGCCGGGGTTTCCACAGCGCGACGATGGCCGAAATCGCCGCCGAAGTACATCTCACAGCGGGCAGTCTCTATCATCACTTCCCCAGCAAAGAAGATTTACTGGTCGCTGTGTTAGACGCCGGTCTGACCGAAATCACGCAGGATGTACGTGCCGTAGCTGAAACTGAACTCCCGCCGCCGCAAAAACTGCGCGAGATCGTCCATGTCCACATTCGCAGCGAATTGGACAATGTACACATCGCCGGAGCAGTCATCTTCGAGGGCCGCGCCTTGCTCGATGTCCCCGGTGTGCGTGACCAGTACATCCGCCAGCGCGACGAATTAGAACAGCTTTATCGTGGTGTCGTTGAGGATGGGATCGCGTCCAAAGATTTTAGTGCCGTCGATGTGGGCATCTTCATCAAAACACTGTTTGGTGCGCTGAACTGGGTCAGCGTCTGGTATCGCCCCGCTGGCCGCCTGTCCCGCGACGAGATCGCCGACGAGATCGCCGGAATATTTTTACGCTCTTTAGGATGTTAAGTGAATACGCCCGACTTTCTCACCCACTACTACGAGGCGGCGCGCGGCCCTTTTCACAGCCTGACCGCACTTGATTCCGCCGAGTCGGAAATGCTGCTGGAGCGCATCCGCCAGGAAGGTGCAATCTTCGCCAGCCAGCGCGCCCCCGACTATCTCTCAATCCGCCGCGAACTGGAAGCAAAAATCCGCATATTATTTATTGCCAAAGGCGGCCAACCGCGCCGTCTCACGCCCCATTACATGATTCTGGGCGCGTGTCCCTGGGTCGAATCGTGGTATCAGGATGGCCGCGAAATCCGCGCACCGCTGCATCTTTTCGACCCCAGCACGGTCAGTCTCACCTATGGCGACTCGTTCCCCGCCATGCGTTTTCCGGATGGCAAACCCTATCGCGGTCAGGTCTACACGCTGGCCGAACTCCCCAGTTTGCTGCAATGGTATGGACTCCCCCAAGACTGGAATCCCGACGGTAAGTCAGGCCCCGAACGTTATATCGAGGCGCAGGTCTGGGCCGACGAACCGCTGTACCAGCTTGGATTACTCACTTAAGGAACGTTATTTAGAGGAGAAGCACCCATGCTCAGTTTCACCCCCACCGAAGAACAACACATGTTAACCGATGCCGTGCGCCGCTACAGCACCAACGATGTCCGCCCGCTGTCACACGAAGCGGACGAAAACGGCAGTTTCCCCGATAGCCTGCTGCGCAAAGGCTGGGAACTCGGCATCCTGCCGGGCAATATCCCCGAAGCGCTGGGCGGTTTTGGCGAGTCCTACAGCGCCGTGACGGGCGTCCTCGCCTACGAGGAACTGGCCTACGGCGATCTGTCGCTGGCCCTGCATCTCATGGCCCCCGCCCTGGTCGCCGTGCCGCTGATCGTCGCCGGGACGGACGAACAGCGCGCGAGTCTGCTGCCCCTCTTCCTGGATGAAGCCGCGCCGCCCGTCACTGCCGCGCTCATCGAACCCGCCGTGTTTTTTAATGCGCACCGTCCCGCCACCACCGCCGCCCCCGATAACGGCCATTTCATTCTGAACGGCAAAAAAGCT